>NZ_CP029064.1:4431666-4797500 GCF_003076275.1 Microbulbifer sp. A4B17 | reverse complement strand
TGATTTATTGTTGAGTCTGGATGTTAAAAGTCGTTAGTAGTCGTTTGTGTTGTATGGTCAAGCGACTAAGCGTATACGGTGGATGCCTTGGCAGCTGGAGGCGATGAAGGACGTAGGAGCCTGCGAAAAGTCTAGGGGAGCTGGCACACAAGCTTTGATCCTAGAATGTCCGAATGGGGAAACCCACTCCTTTTAGGAGTATCCATAACTGAATCCATAGGTTATGGAGGCGAACCCGGGGAACTGAAACATCTAAGTACCCGGAGGAAAAGAAATCAACCGAGATTCCCTTAGTAGCGGCGAGCGAACGGGGATTAGCCCTTAAGCTCTTTATGTTTTAGTGGAAGGTTCTGGAAAGTACCGCGATACAGGGTGATAGCCCCGTACACGAAAAGGCATTTAGAGTGAAATCGAGTAGGTCGGGACACGTGTTATCTTGACTGAATATGGGGGGACCATCCTCCAAGGCTAAATACTCCCAGCTGACCGATAGTGAACCAGTACCGTGAGGGAAAGGCGAAAAGAACCCCGGAGAGGGGAGTGAAATAGAACCTGAAACCGTATACGTACAAGCAGTAGGAGCCCTTCGGGGTGACTGCGTACCTTTTGTATAATGGGTCAGCGACTTATTGTCTGTAGCAAGGTTAACCGCTTAGGGGAGCCGTAGAGAAATCGAGTCTTAATAGGGCGTTTAGTTGCAGGCAATAGACCCGAAACCCGGCGATCTATCCATGGGCAGGTTGAAGGTTGAGTAACATCAACTGGAGGACCGAACCCACTAATGTTGAAAAATTAGGGGATGACCTGTGGATCGGAGTGAAAGGCTAATCAAGCCGGGAGATAGCTGGTTCTCCTCGAAAGCTATTTAGGTAGCGCCTCGCGTCTCACCCTCGGGGGTAGAGCACTGTTTGGGCTAGGGGGTCATCCCGACTTACCAACCCCATGCAAACTCCGAATACCGAGGAGTGCAATCGCGGGAGACACACGGCGGGTGCTAACGTCCGTCGTGGAAAGGGAAACAACCCAGACCGCCAGCTAAGGTCCCAAATATCAGTTAAGTGGGAAACGATGTGGGAAGGCCCAGACAGCTAGGAGGTTGGCTTAGAAGCAGCCATCCTTTAAAGAAAGCGTAATAGCTCACTAGTCGAGTCGGCCTGCGCGGAAGATATACCGGGGCTCAAACTGATAACCGAAGCTGCGGATGCTCTTAGGAGCATGGTAGAGGAGCGTTGTGTAAGCCGTTGAAGGTGGATCGGGAGGTCTGCTGGAGGTATCACAAGTGCGAATGCTGACATGAGTAACGATAAGGGAGGTGAAAAACCTCCCCGCCGGAAGACCAAGGGTTCCTGTCCAACGCTAATCGGGACAGGGTTAGTCGACCCCTAAGGCGAGGGCGAAAGCCGTAGTCGATGGGAAACAGGTTAATATTCCTGTACTCGCTATTACTGCGACGGAGTGACGGAGAAGGCTAGGCCAGCATGGCGATTGGTTGTCCATGTTTAAGGTTGTAGGCTGGGGACTTAGGCAAATCCGGGTCCCTAAGGCTGAGAACTGATGACGAAGCCCACTTAGTGGGTGAAGTGGTTGATGCCCTGCTTCCAGGAAAAACTTCTAAGCTTCAGGTAATAGTGAATCGTACTCTAAACCGACACAGGTGGTCAGGTAGAGAATACCAAGGCGCTTGAGAGAACTCTGGTGAAGGAACTAGGCAAAATGGTACCGTAACTTCGGGAGAAGGTACGCCGGTTTTGGTGATGGGACTTGCTCCCTAAGCTGAGGCCGGTCGAAGTGACCAGGTGGCTGCGACTGTTTATTAAAAACATAGCACTCTGCAAACTCGTAAGAGGACGTATAGGGTGTGACGCCTGCCCGGTGCCGGAAGGTTAATTGATGGGGTTAGCTTCGGCGAAGCTCTTGATCGAAGCCCCGGTAAACGGCGGCCGTAACTATAACGGTCCTAAGGTAGCGAAATTCCTTGTCGGGTAAGTTCCGACCTGCACGAATGGCGTAACGATGGCCACGCTGTCTCCACCAGAGACTCAGTGAAATTGAAATCGCTGTTAAGATGCAGTGTACCCGCGGCTAGACGGAAAGACCCCGTGAACCTTTACTACAGCTTTGCACTGAACTTTGAGCCTATTTGTGTAGGATAGGTGGGAGGCTTTGAAGCAGCGACGCTAGTTGTTGTGGAGCCGTCCTTGAAATACCACCCTGGTATGTTTGAGGTTCTAACTCTGGTCCGTTATCCGGATCGAGGACAGTGTATGGTGGGTAGTTTGACTGGGGCGGTCTCCTCCCAAAGAGTAACGGAGGAGTACGAAGGTGCACTCAGCATGGTCGGAAATCATGCAATGAGCATAATGGTATAAGTGCGCTTGACTGCGAGACAGACATGTCGAGCAGGTACGAAAGTAGGTCATAGTGATCCGGTGGTTCTGTATGGAAGGGCCATCGCTCAACGGATAAAAGGTACTCCGGGGATAACAGGCTGATACCGCCCAAGAGTTCACATCGACGGCGGTGTTTGGCACCTCGATGTCGGCTCATCACATCCTGGGGCTGAAGCCGGTCCCAAGGGTATGGCTGTTCGCCATTTAAAGTGGTACGCGAGCTGGGTTTAGAACGTCGTGAGACAGTTCGGTCCCTATCTGCCGTGGGCGTTGGAGATTTGAGAAGAGTTGCTCCTAGTACGAGAGGACCGGAGTGAACGAACCTCTGGTGTTCCGGTTGTCACGCCAGTGGCATTGCCGGGTAGCTATGTTCGGACGGGATAACCGCTGAAAGCATCTAAGCGGGAAGCCTCCTTCAAGATAAGATCTCCCTGAGGCCTTGAGCCTCCTGAAGGGCCGTGGAAGACTACCACGTTGATAGGCTGGGTGTGGAAGCGTTGTGAGGCGTTGAGCTAACCAGTACTAATTGCCCGTGCGGCTTGACCATACAACAGAGATGGTTACTAACGACTAGCGAAGCTAGCGGATTGTGAGTTAGAGACATATGATCGCTTGCGGTGTATTACTACAGATTGTTTTACCGACTTATTTGGGGTTATCGCCGGTCAACAACATGACCGAGGCAAACAGCGATAACGCGGCAGGCCAAGCACATTGCTTATAAGACCAACGCCAACCCAAGCCAGTTTGCCTGACGACAATAGAGTTGTGGAACCACCTGATCCCTTGCCGAACTCAGAAGTGAAACGCAACATCGCCGATGGTAGTGTGGGGCTTCCCCATGTGAGAGTAGGTCATCGTCAGGCTTCTAATCCGAAAGGGCCACCCAACAGGGTGGCCCTTTTTTTATGGCTGAAAAAAATGATTAAAAAAATAAAGCCCTCAACAAAAACACAAATAGAAAAATAATTAAAAATTAATTTTTGCGGTCTGATTTGAATTTGAAAAAATCAGATAAATTAAAAATAAATAAGAAAAAAACAAAAAATAATCCCAGCTGATTTAACCGGTCTGCCACTCGAAAAAATAAACCGCTAAAAATAGGTATTTAAGCTGACTTCCAGCCAACTCTTCCAGGCTTTACTCAAAAAATGACTCAGTAAAAAGCAAATTAAAAACAAGAAAAAGTACCGCTACCACTCCCGCCAAAAATTAGAATTAGCCCAAAAAACTATCGGTGATTTTTTAGTCGTTATATTAAATCCCTGTAACCACGGGCCCTGTAGCCCATTTATTAAAGTTATACACAAGTCTATCCAGCCTTTCTGTTAGTAACGTTCTGGTCCTACTTTTAGTGGATAACCTGACACTTTTTTCGTTGGTTTTTTAATCGAATTATTTTACTGCACGAAATCAAAGGCTTTCAGATCTCTATCCAAAAGTTATACACAGCACTATCCAAGAATTCTGTTAGTAACAACTCTGTAATGAAGAAAACGTCTAAAAAGTTCTATTTTTGCGATCTATCATCCAGTGTTGCAGTGGATAACCAGGGCTGACTTATCAGTTCTAAAAATCTTGCTGGGGTGCGGTGTGAAGGAAGCATTCTATCAGCGACAAATTGCTCCGAGAGGCTTGCTAATGAGAGTTCTACTTTTAATTTCTATGTCATTAGTACTTTTAGCTGCTGGAGCACTAAGGGCGCAGACGTTGGTGGTAGGAAATAAGTATGAGGGCACAGTGAGTTTTATTGACCTGGAATCCGGCCAAGAGATTAAGAAGCCGGAAACTGGAGGTTCGCCCCATGAATTAATAGTGTCGCCGGATAAATCTAAAGTTGTGGTGGTTTCTTACCTTGAAGATGGCTATGTGGGAGAAGAGCTGAATGTATTCGATATCGCGAGCGGTAAGCGCCTGAAAAGAATTGATATCAGTCCACACAAAGGCCCTCACGGTATCGCTTGGCTGGGCGATAGCAATAATGTGATTGTTACGACAGAAGAAACCAGCGACGTGATAAAGGTGGATGTGGCTGAAGGAAAAGTATTGGGCGTTGCCCGTACTGATCAGGTAGGTAGCCATATGCTTGCACTATCACCTGATCTGAAGACCGCCTACGTTACTAGCCGGGGGTCGGCTACGTTCAGTGTAATTGATACAGAGACTATGGAGTTGAAATCTACAATACCGGCAGGGGATGGGCCGGAGGCGGTGTGGGTAAGCCCCGATAATAGCGAGCTATGGATAGGAAATAATCAGTCAGAAAATATCTTTATTTTCGATACTGAAACGTTAAAGCAAAAAGAAACGATAGATGTTGGTTTTCTGCCTATCCGAATTAGGTTTCACCCTGATGGCGAAGTGGTAGCTGTAGCAGACTTAAATGGCAATCGTATACTCGTGTATGACGCCAAGACCCGTAAACAGTTACATGAGATTGATGTCGGCAGCGCAGGGGCCAGACAACCAGCATCGCTATTTTTCTCTCCGGACGGAAAGTTTTTATTTGCCGGTTCTCAGAGAGACGGAAAAGTTGTTGAAATAGATACCGCAACTTGGAAAGTTAAGCGTATATTTAATGCGGGACAAGGGTCAGATGGTATTGAGTGGAGCCCAGTAAATATTGAAAAATAAAAATATATTCAGGCTCCATGGTGAAAATTCTTGTTTATATCGGGACCGTATAAATCTTTAAGTCCTGAAAAACTCCATCAATCGAATAGTAGTTTGGAATAGTATCACTGTGCACGCCACCCACACGCTCAGCTACGGCTATGCTGGCTCTATTTTCAGATAAACAGTGAATTTTTAAAGCTTGGATCTTATGTCGATCTTTTAAGTAGCAAGACACCCTGCTCACAATCCGTGTCATGACCCCCTTGCCGTGACTGCTTTTACAGAGCCAGTACCCTATTTCGGCATTTTTTTTCTTGGAGTCAATTTCTTTAATGCCAAAGACTCCTACTACTTTGCCTGACAAACAAACCTTATACCAGGATGCCCCGAAGCTTTTACTGAAAATTCTATCGGCTATATATTTTTCTGTTGTCCCTAAGTCGACAACAACTTTCGCCCAGTAGAGATATTTTTCCAGTAGTGGCCGGTTATTTTCGATCAAGTCAAAGATGATCTTTGCATCACTAGGCATAAGTGGATCGAGTTTGATTTCAGAGTCTATTGCTATGCATTCTACAGCCATATTTTTTCTCTATTTTCAGCCCTATTATTTCCCATAAAATTCGGAAAAATATTCTGCTAATTGTGATGCTGGAGCTAATTAATTAGCATGACTTATGCGACTATTTTTAAATCAGGTTAGATTGAGTTTCTTGCGATTTATAGTATTAGTTATTATCTCTGTTACTCGGTAAAACTGGATTAATTCACTGGAAGTAGATCGCTGGTGCGCTAGGTTTCCAGCATAAAAGTTACCGGACCATCATTGATTAGTGATATCTGCATGTCGGCTGCAAATACTCCGCTGGCCACTGGGGAGAACTGAGCTTTGGAGCTATTAATAAAATAATTGTAAAGCTCCTGCGCGTATTCTGGAGATGCGCCACGGCTAAAGCTAGGGCGTAAGCCTCGATCGGTTTCAGCGACCAACGTGAACTGACTGACGATTAGCAGTCCGCCACCCGCTTTGGTGAGATTGAGATTCATGCGCCCTTTTTCGTCGGGAAAGATACGGTAGTTAAGAACCTTATTCAGTAGCTTATCCGCGCTATCGGTGGTGTCTTGGGCCTCAATGCCCAGTAGCAGGAGGATGCCTTTTTCGATAGCCCCAACTGACCGCCCAGCCACGTTAACTTGGGCATGGCTTACCCTTTGGATCAATCCTTTCATCTCACTTCTCTCCGTCTGTCTGGAACCAAGCGTTCAAATCGCCTAGATTAGCGGACTGATCCAAGTAGAGAAACCGAGAATACGGTATGAAGAGAGAGCTAGTGGCACTGGTTGCCGGTGCACTTGCTGCGGTGAGTGTTCACGCAGCTGATGACTATCCGGGCAGTAAGCAGGGTACACAAATTGATGAATATTTTGGCCAAAAGGTGGCCGATCCTTATCGCTGGATGGAGGATATGTCCAGTGATGAGGTTAAGAACTGGGTTGGTGCACAGAATAACTATGCCCTGCCACGCTTGAAGGACCTGCCGGGGTGGCAAAAAATCAATGACCGTCTGGCAGAGCTGTGGCGCTACGAGCGCTATGGAGTGCCCTACAAGAAGGGTGATAGCTATTACTACAGCTACAACACTGGTGATTGGGATCAAAATGTCTTCTACAAGGCTACAGACCTGGCTGGGGAAGGTAATACGGTGTTGGACCCACGCACCCTCAGCGATGATGGCACTATTGCTGCCAAGCGTCTCAGGGTCAGCCCCAAGGGACACTACCTGGCTTACGGCACCTCTGATGGAGGCACAGACTGGACCGACTACCGAATTCGTGACTTGAAGACTGGTAAAGACCTCAAGGAACGACTCACCGGTATCAAGTTCAGTGGTGCCAGCTGGGCGCCTGATGAATCGGGTTTTTACTACAGCCGCTATCCCTTCAACGAAGATGGCAGTGCGGATGATAGTCAGCAGGTGGCCGTATACTTCCATAGGCTGGGTGAACCTCAGGAGAAGGATCAGTTGATCTACAGGATCACCGATCACCCAACCCGGAATCCAGAAGCCTTTGTTAGTCACGATGGTGACTACCTGCTTTTCTCCATCTTTGATGGATATGACTCCAATGGCCTCTATTACCGTGACCTTCGCAGCAAGAATGCGAAAGTTGTGAAGTTACTCGACCAGTGGGACGGCTTGTATGAATTCCTCGGTAATGAAGGGGGGACTTTCTTTGTAAAAACGTCTGCGAATGCACCTTTAGGTCGTGTCATTGCTATTGATCTGGACAAGCCTCAGCCAAAATACTGGCGAGACCTGATACCGGAGAGTAAAAGTACCCTGAAGAGCGTTAACTTCATGGGCGATCGCTTTGTATTGCATTACCTGGAAGACGCCAAGTCCCGTGTCTTGGTCACTGATATTAAAGGTAAGAAGCAGTATGAGTTGAAGTTACCAGGAGTGGGGTCTGTGTCCGGCCTGGGTGGCGATCAGGATGAAGTGGAGACCTTCTACTCGTTCAGTAACTTTATTACTCCGCCGAGTATTTATCACCTGAATGTACAAACTGGCGAGACGAAGCTGTTTAAGCAGCCTAAGTATGCTGCTGACTTTTCTGATTTGACCGTAAGCCAGCACTTCTACAAGAGTAAGGACGGCACGTCCATTCCTATGTTCCTCGTGCACAGGAAAGGGATGAAGCGTGACGGCTCTAACCCAACACTGCTGTATGGTTACGGTGGGTTTAATGTTTCTATATTGCCGCGCTTTTACAACCACTTTGCCGGTTGGCTGGATATGGGGGGAACTCTGGCGATAGCAAACCTTCGCGGAGGCAGTGAGTATGGTGAGGCCTGGCATCAGGCGGGCACCAAAACCCAGAAACAGAACGTCTTCGATGACTTTATTGCGGCGGCAGAGTGGCTTATTGATGAGAAGGTGACTTCCCCTCAGAAACTGGCAATTAATGGACGCTCGAACGGTGGCTTATTGGTAGGTGCTACCTTGGCACAACGCCCGGACCTGTTTGCTGCTGCCCTGCCAGCAGTAGGTGTATTGGATATGCTTCGCTATCACACCGCCTCTGCAAATGCCCGTCAATGGTCCAGTGATTATGGCCTGAGTGAAGATAGGGAGCAGTTTGAAGCGCTTTACTCCTACTCACCGGTGCATAACACCCGCGAGGGCACCTGTTACCCGGCAACCCTGATCACTACTGCGGATCGCGATGATCGCGTAGTACCTTGGCACAGCTATAAGTTCGCCGCCGCGTTGCAAAAGGACCAGGGGTGTAAGAGCCCGGTTTGGTTGGCGGTAGAGACCCGTGCAGGGCACGGTGCTGGCAAGCCGGTGTGGATGCAGGTAGAAGATTTTGCTAATCAGTGGAGTTTTATCGCTTACCATCTGGGTATGAAAATCAAATAGCTGTCCTATAAATCCAGCTTAAAGGGAAAGTGATTGTTGTTACACAAAGTTACCCTACCTTGAGCTGGATAGACTTCCGGGCCTGTTACTCCAGAGAAACCATGAGTGTGGCCCGCTCTGCCGGAGCAGTTGTATCGCCAACCGGTCTGCCCTTCCGGAGGGAGGTGGCTTCGGCAGAGCTTATCACTGGGTTTGAATAACGATAACAACTCATCCGGTGGATTTATGAAACACGCATTTGTAACCGGGGGTACCGGTTTTCTCGGCGCTAATTTGGTAGAGCAATTAGTTGGCGACGGGTGGAAAGTTACCGCTATGCACCGGCGCACCTCAAATACTGATATGTTGCACTCCCTTGGAGTAGACTTGGTTGAGGCCTCATTAAATGACACCAACTCCCTGCAGGCTGCGATTCCAGATAATGTCGATGCACTTTTCCATATGGCTGCCAATACCAGCATGTGGCGCGGCGGTAATGCCCAGCAGTGGAAAGATAATGTTGAGGGGGCGGCGAATATTGCCAAGGTGGCCAGGAAAAAAAATGTAGGGCGTATGGTGGTGACCAGCTCAATATCTGCCTACGGCTACCACAAGGAAAGAATTACAGAGAAAAGTGATAAGTTGGCAGACGATCCCCGTCATCACTATCTGTACACAAAAAAAAGAGAGGAAATTGCAGTCCGCAAGGAAATTGAACGAGGGCTGGATGCGGTATTTCTTAACCCTTGTGCAATTGTGGGTAAATATGATACCAGCAGCTGGGCGCAGACATTTTTTTTGATAGATAAAAATCAACTTCCAGGAGTTCCGCCGGGCTGGGGATCTTTTTGCCATGCCGGCGCAGTTGCGCGAGCACATATCAATGCCGTTGAAAAAGGATGTTGTGGAGAAAATTATATCTTGGCCGGGACTGATGCCAGCTTTTTAGAGTTCTTCGGGAAGATTGCAGAATTGCTGAAAAAACCTGTACCAAAACGTACCACGCCAGCTTTCATGATTCAATCTATAGCTTGGTTTTCCGATCTTTGGTCTCGTGTGACAGGGCAGGAGCCGGTTATTACTCCAGAGAAGGCTACTTTGGTAACACGGAGAGTTGTAGCCAGTAGTGCAAAAGCTGAACGTGAACTCGATTATGAGTCTGGCGTGTCATTGGATACTATGTTGTGCGAATGTCGCGACTGGCTAGTGAAAAAGAAATTATTGGAGTCGAAGTGAATCGTAATAATATTATATTTGGGTTAGTTGCTTTGTTATTGGTATTACAATTAATTCAATATTATTTTTTTTCCGGCGCAAATTAGTCATTAAATAGGGAAGTAAATATGACGGAAAAGCGTTGTGATTGGTGCCTGTCTACGCCACTTTATCAGAGTTACCACGATGAAGAGTGGGGTAGGCCGGTTACTGATGAGCAAACCCTGTTTGAATTTTTGTTGCTGGAAGGGGCCCAAGCTGGTTTATCCTGGATTACTGTTCTCAATAAACGGGAGAATTATCGTAAACTCTTCGATAATTTCGACGCTGACAAAATTGCCAGATACACTCCTAAAAAAATAGAGAAATTACTGCTTAACCCGGGAATTATTCGCAATCGGCTCAAAGTTGAATCGGCTATTAAGAATGCACGGGCAACGCTTGAACTGCGGGATCGCGGTATTTCCCTGAAGGATTTCCTTTGGCAGTTCACCGACGGTAAGGTGATCATTAATCGCCCCCGCACTATGAAGCAGGTACCCGCGACTACAGCCGAATCCGATGCGATGAGTAAGGCCTTAAAAAAGGCCGGTTTCAGTTTTGTTGGGTCAACCATTATGTATGCACATATGCAGGCTACCGGAATGGTCAATGATCACCTGGAAACTTGTCCGGCTCATCAGCGCTGTATCAATGAGGCGCAGAGCTTAGGATTAGCTTGAATTTGAGATCAGGTCTTATTCCTGGAGATCAATGAATATTAATAGCTTATCGAATGAATACTGGCCTCAATTGACAGAGTTGTCCCTAAAGCTGGGGGCCGCATTACTAGTGGTTTTGGCGACGCTTCTTGCAGTTCATCTTGCCCGCCGGGCTGTTAATCGATTGCCGGAACGCCTTGATATTACCTTGCGCCCAGTACTGCGCAGTGTGTCCTGTTGGGCGATTTATATTGTTGGCGCTCTGCTGGTGTTGGATGTCTTCGGTATTAATACCACCAGTTTGATAGCCCTGCTGGGCGCTACTGGCGTAGCAGTAGCACTTGCCCTAAAAGATACCTTGCAAAATATTGCTTCAGGTTTCCTGTTATTGGGTTTGCGGCCGTTTCGCGTCGGGGATGTGATTCAGTTCGGTACTACCATGGGCACTGTGCGTGAAGTGGGAATGTTTACCACTGAGCTGGATACCATTGATGGGTTGCGTATTAGCGCACCCAACAGTGCTATCTGGGGGCAAGTGCTCACCAACTTCAGCCGCAATAAGACTCGCCGTTTTGAGATAGTGGCGAGTATTGCCTATGGCGATGATATTGATACCGGTTTAGCAGTATTGCGTCGCATGGTAGCAGAGGAGCCCCGTATTCTCGCTGAGCCGGAGCCCAGTTTTGCCGTAAAGGAACTTGCTGACAGCGCAGTCAATTTGCAATTGAGGGCCTGGGCTGCCAATGATCAATACTGGGAAGTCTACTGGTCTCTGATGCAGCAGCTTAAGCCTGCACTTGAGGCGGAGGGCTTAACGGTTCCCTTCCCCCAGCGAGAGCTGCATATCGTGGATCGGACAGCAGGGAGACGTTAGACCATTACTGCAAGGTCACTTGTGGCAATACCTTCCTTCTGATATCACACCCGCCTAGATCAAAATCTCCGATTTGCCTCAACTCAACGCAAACATATGGCGTTCTGGGGGGCATGAATCGACACTTCACCGATTTCGTGTCAAAGTTAGCGGCGTTTTTTTGTACAACTTTTGATCGAGATAGGAAGATGCCGATAAAGCTGAACAATCCACTTATCCCTAGCCTGCTGGCTGTCGCGATCCTTGCGGGCTGTCAGGGTGACAAGAGTGCTCAAGCTGGAGCCAGCGTAGATAAGCCCCAGAATATTGTTGCCGAGGCTTCAGTCACTGTAGATGCGGTTGCCGAAACCCAGCGCCTGACTGAGTGGCTGGATGAGCGCTATGAGGAGCAGCTGCAGTTCAGCCCGATTCAGCTGTCCTACCTGGGCCGTAAAGATCAATACGACCAGATTGATGATATGAGCGAGGCCGCAGAGGCTCGCAGGCTGGCCTGGCAGGAAAAGAGTGTCGAAGAACTCAAGAAGAATTTCGACTACAGCAAGCTGAATCAGGAGGGTAAAACTTCCTACGATATCTGGATTTATCAGTTTGAACAGGCCAAGGCTGCTGCACCGTTTATCCGCCACGGCTATATCTTTGAGCAGATGGGAGGCGCGCAATCGCAGCTGCCCAACTTCCTGCTGAACTTCCACAAAGTGGATAACATTGAAGATATGCAGGCGTATATCACCCGTATCGGTGGTATTTCCCGTGCGATCAACCAGTTGCTTGATCGCGCCAAGCTGTCAGCCAAGGAAGGTATTCGTCCCCCGCGCTTTGCCTATGAGGGTGCGATTGAACAGTCAAGCAAGCTGATTGAAGGTGCGCCTTTCACCGATGGTGAAGACGCGCCCCTATGGACCGGTGCCAAAGGCAAAATCGCAGAGCTGCTTGAAGCCGGCACTATTGACCAGAAGCAGGCAGACAAGCTGACTGCAGAAGCGCGTAAGGCTTTAGAGACAGAATTCTTCCCTGCCTATCAGGGCCTGGTTGCCTGGCTCAAGGCGGATATGGAGAAAACCTCAGCAGAACCGCAAGGTGCGAGCAGCCTGCCCAATGGTATGGCCTTCTACAATCATCGCCTGGCCAACACCACCACTACAGAGCTCACCGCTGACCAGATTCACAATATCGGTCTCGAAGAAGTGGCGCGTATCCGTGGTGAGATGGAAACGATCAAAAAGCAGGTGGGTTTCGAGGGAAGCCTGCAGGACTTCTTCAAGTTTATCCGTGAAGATGGCCAGTTCTACTACCCGAATACCGACGAAGGCCGCCAGGGCTACCTGGATGACTCAACGGCATTTTTGGATAACATTACCAAGAAGTTGCCGGAATACTTTGGCCTGCTGCCGAAAGCCGAGTTGGTCGTAAAGCGGGTTGAAGCTTTCCGCGAGCAGGATGGCGGTGCCCAGCACTACTACCCCGGCACTCCAGATGGTTCCCGCCCGGGTATTTACTATGCGCACCTGTCCGATATGAGTGCCTACTCCACGACTGATATGGAAACCGTCGCCTATCACGAGGGCAACCCCGGTCACCATATGCAGATCTCTATTGCTCAGGAGCTGGAGGGTATCCCACAGTTTCGTACCCAGGCCCACTTCACTGTTTACGTAGAGGGCTGGGCGCTGTACTCCGAGAAACTGGCCAAGGAAATGGGAGCATATGAAGATCCCTACAACTTATTTGGTCATCTGACTGCTGAAATGTGGCGCGCTATTCGCTTAGTCGTCGATACCGGCCTGCATGCTAAAGATTGGAGCGAAGAGCAGGCAGTGGAGTACTTCCTGGAAAACTCCGCAATTCCCGAAACAGCGGTTCGTTCCGAAGTGCGCCGTTACCTGACTTGGCCGGGTCAGGCTACTGCTTACAAAATCGGTATGCTGAAGATCCAGGAGCTGCGCAAGCAGGCTGAGGATCAACTGGGCGAAAAGTTCGATATTCGCGGATTCCACGATACTGTATTGGGTGGTGGTGCTCTGCCTGTACCAGTTTTGGAGAGCCGCGTGGCTTCCTGGGTTGAATCAGTGAAGCAATCATAAGCTTCTGTTCTGACCCCAATAAAAAAGCCGGGCTATGCCCGGCTTTTTTATTGGGCCTATTTCTGTGAATATCGTCTGTGTATAGGGGAAGGCTGGTTTTCCCTGCGATTTTTATTTATGGACAGTTCACAATGGATACAAATATATACTCCGCTCCGGAGTCTGAATTAGATATTGTCTCGGAGGGTGAGGCACAATTTTATGTAGTGTCACCAACCAAGTTCTGGGTGATGAGTCTCGGCACTATGGGGCTGTATTCTGTTTATTGGTTTTACCGTCATTGGTCAGAATATCGGCGTGTCAGTGGCGAGGATATGTGGCCGGTTATGCGGGCGATATTCTCTATCTTTTTCACTCACTCCCTTTTTTCGAGAATTCAAAGTCGTATCGAGGAGGCCGGGCTAGATTACCGTTGGGCTCCCGGGCTTTGGGCCACATTTTATGTGGTTTTTGCGATTGCCGGATCTGTTGCTGACAGGGTTTCTTATTATTCCGATGAGATTTCATTGATCGATTTAATCAGTATCCTTTTATTGCCCTTGATGCTGTGGCCACTCTATGAGGGACAGAAGGCTGCCAATACGGTTAATGGTGATATTTCGGGGCGCGCGAATTCAAAGTTTACCCCTTGGAATTTAATCTGGCTGGCAATAGGTGCTGTGTTATGGGCATTTGTTATTTTTGGGATCTATTTTTTACTGGGCTTTGAGTAAAAGGGAGCTAGCTATGAAGAATATAGGAATTTTTGCCTTAGCACTGGTATTACAGTTTTTCAGCTCCTTTTTGTGCGCGGAAACTACACCCACAGAAATTACTGTGCGTGCTAAGGCTATGGATGCCAAGTTTATCGGTACCTCTATCGGCGGTGCTATGGTCATTATCCGCGATGCTGATTCTGGTGAGATTCTCGCCAAAGGACTCACCCAAGGGAGTACCGGGGATACCACAAAGATTATGAAAACGCCCCGCGCGAGGTACCAGCCCATAGCTGATGGTGCTGCACAATTTACCGCTACACTAGATATCAGTGAGCCGATTTTCCTGACAGTGGAAGTTCTGGCTCCATATATTAAAAAGCAGGCCCGGGTGGTCGCGCAGACACAGACCTGGCTGGTTCCGGGTAAGCCGATTACTGGCGATGGGCTGATTGTAGAAATTCCTGGAATGCTGGTGGATTTAATCAGCCCCCAGACACATCTCTATACCGGTTTGGATCAGAGCCCCTTTGAGATTCGTGCCAACGTTGTGATGATGTGTGGCTGTTCACTTACCGATGGCGGTCTTTGGGACGGCAGTAAGATCGAAGTTGTTGCATTGATAAAACGGGATGGCAAACCATTTGCCCGTGTGCCACTGGAGATTCAGGAAATGATGAACACCTTTAGTGCACCCTTTGCGACAGATGTGCCCGGTGTTTATGAAGTTGTGCTGTATGCCTACGATCCCAGGACCGGGAATACCGGTGTTGACCGGGGCAGCTTTATTGTGCGCGATTAAAGTGCGGAATGCCGCCTAAGATATGGACTTCAATGGAAATTCGGCAAGCAACAGATAGCGATCTCGAGGGTATATGGAGTCTATTTTGCGCCGTGCGAAGTAGTGGTGAACTTCGTTACTCAAATAAAATCAGTCGAGAAGCTTTCTCTGCCCAATGGCTCAATGAAGACTTACAGACGTATGTTGCTGAAGAGCTGCCGCACTTATTGGGGGTGTACAAGCTGGGGGTTAACTTTCCAGGTATTAACAGCCATGTTGCGACAGCCAGCTTTTTGGTACACACGGAAGTGCGCGATCGCGGTGTAGGCCGAGCATTGGTCCAGCATGCTATTTCCAGAGCTCAGGATGCTGGTTACCTGCAGATGCAGTTTAACTACGTTCCCAGCGACAACCTGCCGGCAATTACGCTCTATACGGAGTTGGGATTTTCTATTATCGAGACGCTGGACAAAGCATTTACTGACTCCTCGGGAAAGTTGCGGGATGCCTATGTTTTGCAGCGTTTTTTACAGTAGATCGCAGAGTTATGGAACGGCAAAACCCAAGGCGCAAGCAGGATAGCCGAGAAGCTTTAATTGAAGAGCACCGGCCGGAGCGTATTGAAGCGCGCCTGCAGCGCCAGCCGCGATCACAGCAGCTTTCTGATTTTGTCCTGGGAGCGATAGATGGTTGCGTGACCACCTTTGCTATTGTTGCCGGTGCTTTCGGTGCAGGTTTCTCCGAAGCGGTTGTACTTGTAATGGGATTTGCCAACCTTATAGCCGATGGTTTCAGTATGGCGGTGAGTAATTATGAAGCTGCCAGTGTGGAGCGTGAGCAGCGGGCTGCTGCCACGAACACTGAGCGCGAGCATATCGCTCTAGTTCCTGAGGGAGAGAGGGAGGAGATTCGACAGATTTTTTATCAGAAAGGTTTTCGCGGAGAGGTTCTCGATAATATTGTCGCTACCATCACTGCGAACCAAAAGCTGTGGATAGAGACAATGCTGGCGGAAGAGTACGGCATAAGTCGTGCGGAGCATAAACCTCTGAGGGCGGCACTGATGACCTTTGTCGCTTTTCTGTGTGTGGGTGCTATTCCCTTGTTACCCTACCTTCTCCACAGTCTTAATCCCGCCGAACAATTTTATACGAGTGCAGGTTTATCGGCCTGCGCTTTTTTCGCCATTGGGTTGTGTAAAGGCCTGGTGTTTTCCCACTACCTGTTGCTGGCGGGCCTAAAAACCCTGGTATTTGGTGGCAGCGCGGCAGTCCTGGCACTTACCGTTGGCTATCTGTTGCGCCACTTTGTGACTTGATACTTACGCCGCGACCACTTTGTTACGACCGCCGTTCTTGGCTCGATACATACGTTTGTCAGCTTCGGCTAATAGCTGATTGAGAGGTTTGCCGCTGGTGCTGCCCTCGACGACCCCCAGGCTAATCGATATTTTAACCGGGCGTGTATAGCGGCGGCTAAGTGTAGAAACCCTGCGGCGCAGCTTTTCTGCCAGGATACTGCCACCTTTTAAATCCGTATTTGGCAACAGCAGTAAAAATTCTTCGCCGCCCCAGCGCGCCACTATATCTTCGGACCGAGTATTACTTTTCAAAATCTTGGCGACATCCTGCAATACACGGTCGCCAAAGGAGTGACCGTAGGTATCGTTGATCATTTTGAAGTTATCCAAATCACCAATCAAAATGACATATTGATCCTGAAGCTTGTCATTGCGACGTTCCAGTTCGTTAATTGCGCGAAAGGCCTCCCGGCGGTTTGCCAGCCCTGTCAGCGTATCCGTTGCCGCATAGCTCTCCAGTTCCCCGGTTAGCCGTTGGAGCAGTTGCTGGGTCTGGTGACGACTGCTATCGAGAAGAGCTGTCAGGGCGGTGAGAGCACCAAATACTGCAATAAAACGCGCGCGATAGGCCGTGTCATATTTGGCTGTGAGCCCTGGGAAATCCGGGTAAAACAGAATTGCTGCTGTGGCTAAGCCGATGCCCAATAGGGCAGTTGTTCCGGTTTTATAGCCATACAGGTTGATAAAGCCGGGTACCAACATAACTGCCCACATCAAACCGGTATTGTTTACGCCACCGGTGAGCAGTAAGTAGAAATATAGTACCAGTAGGAGAATGCCCACCAGCATGGGTGTTTTTTCAGTGGGGCCAATGATATTGACAGTAATATATGCAAATAAAATTACCACGGCGACGATAAAGAGTGTCGAGGCCTGCAGGATATTGGTAGCGGTAAGGGCAATAATTGCCATGGCCCCGGTGATAGCCATAGCGAATATCAGCATATAAGAGGAAGCCAATATCCGTCTGCGCAGATCTATGCGCTGCACCTCATCAATGGAGGTGGAAATCGCGGGGTTTTGATTGTTATACCCTGAGCTCATAGTCATTCCCGTTGCTATACCGACTGCAACCTTCCGCTTGCTCGGGACCGCCCTGCATCATACAACTATGGGGGTAGCCACTGCCGGAGTGAAGCAATGCTGAGTATAGGGGGAATCGGCCACCGACCAAAGTAGCAAGCTACAGTATCAGTAACTCAAACTTTAGAACTGAGAAATCGTGACACAAATTCAGCTGACTTGTGGTGATATTTTGACGATGTCTGGAGATGCACTGGTGTGTCCAGCGCACAAGCATCTTATTCGGGGGCGGGGACTCTCTGCACAGATTTATGCCCATTGCGGGACTCAACTAATCCCACAGTGTGCCAGTCAAAGAGCCTGCCCAATAGGTGAAGCCCGTTTAACCAGAGCCTATGATTTACCCGTCAATTACCTGTTGCATACCGTTACGCCCCAGTGGAGCAGTGGCGATCAATGGGGTAGCCAGGCAATAGTGCAGTTGAGGCATTGCTATGAAAGTGTTTTGGAGTTGGCGAAAGAGCGTGGCTGCAAAACGATACTGTTTCCGGCACTGGGGGCTGGCACTAACCGCTTTCCTCACGAGATTGCGGCACATCAGGGGTTGGCCGTTTTGCGCGCTTATGCCTCAAGATTCGAGCGACTCACAGTTTGTTTGCACTCACAAACAGCTTTGGCGCAGTGGCAGAAAGTTGAGCAGCGTTTTTATGGTCCTCATTGATGTTTCACGAGTAAGTGAATGAATTACATACTATTTGGCTAATAACCTAGTAAAACACTATTGATTGAATACAGTTAATTGTTCCCCCTGTGACCTAATATGACATATATAAGGTAACTCTACTGTGCAAGCATATAGAGCCATAGCATGTCAGTCTAAGAGGCAATAACTTACCAGGCCGCCCTCCGATCTACTGAGTTGGGAGTTATTCAGATGCTATACAGCCTTTTCTAACGTTTCCTTTGACCAATTAAGTGCCATACCTCCACCTAACCACTTAGTTCTAACGTACTAAATATTACTTTCGCTGGTTGTAAAGAGTTATCTATTCACTAGAGGTAGTTATTAATGATTTAATAAGTATGCCCAATATCTCTGGGGAGATTTTCAATCTAAAAAACTTTTAGTGGCTATGAGTCATTGTAAAGTATGCATACAGAAACAAAAAAATCTATGAAGATATAAGGCATAAATGTTTTTTATGCCGGGGTTAGGAGTCTCCTGAAGTAAAAAAGAAATCCTCTTTTTTACAATTTTTAATGCCGTCTATAAATAGATGGTGCGTTGTTGTTCGCTGCAAGTGAGACTGGCTTGTCATCGCACTTACTCTTTGATTAGTGGCTCCTATAGTTATTTCTTACTTTAAGCATGTAGTATCTCAGCGAGTAGAGTTTCTATCTAAGGGAGCTATCTTGGCCGGTCTAACTAATGAGGGATATATTTTTCAATGCTGCCAGTAATGTTTGTTTCTATAATATTATTTTCCACCCTCTCTAAACTTGAGATATTCAGGGGGCTATGGATTAAGGCAGTCAATCCGTAATAATTTTAGGATTTTCCTGTATTTTTTTGGCTTTTTTACCTTGGGTGGCCCTGGGGGGTAAATCTTTATTTTGTTGGCAGCTCCAGTAGGGTGAAATTTAATTCCTTATTTTCTCTTTTTTTTTGAATAGTATAATTGGAGCCAGATTCAGGCGATTGAAACAACTACCGGTACTGGTTTAGCATGTAAATGTTGGATTCCTGAATACATTTTTAGAATGGATGATAATAATAGAGTTAATTTAGTTGATTATTGGTTGCAGGAATTTGTTGCTTCTTATCCCAGGCTAAGAATTTATCTGCGAGATTCAAATCATATTAAGTACGAGCAAAATTTGACAGATGATGGTATTCGTTGGTTGAAAAACCATTTGTCAAAAGGGAGCTTTGGTGAAGTGATGCATATCTTACTAGATACGCCGTAATGATTTTTTTGGGAACGGACTAAATGATAAATAAAAAGGGCCCGATAAGGGCCCTTTTTTATTAGAAGAAACATTCAGCCGCCTTCCTTGAGGAGACGGCCAAAGTGTATCCAGATTACTGGCACGAGCTTACTTCCCAGTACTGGGGCGCCGCTGATGGGGACCACCAGTTTGGACCAAAGGTAGAAACGTATACCTGGCCTTCGAAGGTTACCAGGTCACCAACTTGGTAGCCTTCGTCACCTGCGTATGGCTGCTGGAACTCAGGGCAGGAAGCAGTTTCGCCTGAACCTTCGTTGCCGTCAGAGTTGTCATCGGAGCCATTGTCAGTGCTGTCGTCGGAGCCGTCGCTGGAGCCATTGTCAGAGCTATCGTCCTCTGTTTGACAGGTGGTTTCGCTCCACAGTGACGGTGCAGCGTCTGGAGACCACCAGTTGGGTTCGTGGTTGGACTCATAGGCAACACCTTCATAGATAACAACGTCACCGATCGAATAACCGGGGTCGCCGGCATATGGCTGCTCGAATGCAACACAGGCGCTGCTTCCGGTACCGCTATCGTCACCGCCGCTTCCGGTGTCACCAGTATCTCCGGTATCTCCGGTATCTCCGGTATCGCCAGTATCTCCGGTATCGCCAGTGTCACCGGTATCGCCAGTGTCACCGGTATCGCCAGTGTCACCAGTATCTCCAGTGTCACCGGTATCTCCGGTATCTCCGGTATCTCCGGTATCTCCGGTATCTCCGGTATCGGAACCGCTCTGTCCGAAGACCTCAAGTGCAGCATCAAGAAGAGGATATTGATAGTCGTTGTTCTCCTGGAGCATTCCACCCCGGAGTTGCCAGATCATCACACCACCCAGACCCTGATCGAGCACGTATTGTGCGCGTTCTGCAATAGAGGTTGTATCTTCGAAAGAAATGAAACCGCCATCTTCGAACCAGCCATAGTGAGTAACTGCTTCAGGATCGTAGGCCGTCTGGAATGAAGAATCGCTCTCCATCTTCTCCACGATCTGGTAGTAGCGTGTTTCGGTGTCAGAGCCCCAGTTGGCGACGTCCTGTCCGGATGCGGCCTCGCCAATTGCGGTAGCGCCTGCCACGCTGCGGCCATAGTGGGACATACCCAGAATGATCTTTTCAGCGGGGATATTACCTTCGGTCATCCACATGTCGCGGCAGCTGTCCGCGTCGAAGCCTTCGTTGACCTGGCCTTCATAAGGATACAGCGGAGAAGTGTGCTGAGCGACGGTGTCCCAGTCACCTCCGAAGTCGTAGGTCATCAGGTTGACGTAGTCGAGGACCTCTCCCACTGCGGCAAAATCATAGCCCTCTTCAGCAATCGAGGGGCCACAAGCTACGGCTGCGGTGAGCTCCAGGCTCTTACCCGTCTCGGCTTCAACTTCATCGAAGCGTTCGCGAAGCTCTGTGAGCAGTATTGTGAAGTTTTCTTTGTCGATCGAACGCCCGCCATTAGGTTCATAGCCGGGATACTCGAAGTCGAGATCGAGGCCATCGAAGTCCCAGTCAGTCAGGAGCGTTACCGCATTCTCAATAAAGGCGGCACGCGCGGTATCGCTCTCCATCATTTCAGAGACTTTATGTGAGAGGGTCCAACCGCCCATGGATAGGATCGCTTTTGCACCGGCGTCGTGTACCGACTTTACGAAACCAGTTTCGTGATCATTCCACCCCTGGCAAACGGCAGGTTGAATACTTGAATCGTATTCACTGTACGGATGCCAAAACTGCGGTGAGCATTTCACCGGGCCGTCACCGGCGCCGCCAGAAAAAGACTGGGTTCCCAGTCCATAGAAAACATAGGGGTCTGTAAAGTAGATGTTGCCATCTTCGTCGTTCCAGGCGAAGGCGTACTGGACGTGAGTGAGTCTGGAGAAGTCCACATTGTCGTGGGTGAAGGATGAGTCGGCCCAGTATTCCCAATCGGCCCAGTAGGCTGATACCCGTTTGGTTGTCTCTTGTGCGCTGACGTTTCCACTTAAGGCGATAGCTGCTGCGAGTGCTGCCGCTGTTTTTAATTTAAACCCAAATTTAGATCCGCGTTCACTGCGGTTGCCCTCCAACATCCTTGTTCGATCCTGAGATTGCAGGAAAGAAAACATTAGATTGACCTCCCATAGGTCTTATTTATGTACGAAGAAATTTGTCGTTATATGTGGAAAAATTTGAATAAATGGAGAGGTAAAAGTTCCGCGGGGAAATGTGGAATAAATGTGCAAGCTGTGGGGATCAGTGGCCGACTGGCTATATTTATTTTCTCTGTAGTTTTGTGAAGGGGACAATAAAAAATGCGCACTTAAAATTTAGTAGCGCTTTCCAGGAAAAACTTTTGTGTCTATTAGCGATAATAATGGTCGATTATTTAACGGCAAAAAAATATATGATTCCTTTTTATGTATAAAAAAAGGGAAAAATTACCGAGCGCTGACGAGCATTATTCGAGACCTCTTGCAGTATTAATTAATGGGCTCCTCGCTGTGTAGTCTTGTCACGGGGCAATTTAAACTTGTTGCTCTTCAGTGACTGGTTTTGTCACGAAATGGCAAAACAAAAAAGGGCCCAAAGGGCCCTTTTTAAAGTTGAAGAAAATACTAATTATTTCTTCGTACGTTTGCGCATATTTTCCTGCAGGATTTTCTTGCGAATGCGGATATGGTTGGGAGTCACCTCAACCAGCTCGTCCTCTTCGATAAACTCCAGTGCCTGCTCCAGGGTATGACGAATGGGCGGAGTCAGGGTCAGGGCTTCGTCGGTGCCGGCAGCGCGGATATTGGTGAGCTGCTTGCCCTTGGTGGGGTTTACCACCAGGTCGTTGCCGCGAGAGTGGATGCCGATAACCTGGCCTTCGTAAATGTCTTCACCGTGGCCGAGGAACAGACGCCCGCGATCCTGCAAGGCGAACAGGGCATAGGCGAGGGTCTTGCCGTTGACCATGGAGACCAGAACGCCGTTGATGCGCTTGGCCACTTCACCCTGTTTTACCGGGCCGTAGTGGTCGAAGATACTGGTCATGATGCCGGAGCCGCTGGTCAGGGTCAGGAACTGGTTGCGGAAACCGATCATGCCGCGGGAAGGCACGATAAAGGTCAGGCGCACACGGCCTTTGCCGTCCGGCTCCATATTGGTGAGTTCGGCTTTACGCAGACCCAGCTCTTCCATAATTGGACCCTGGTGCTGGTCTTCAACGTCGATCACCACTTCCTCGTAAGGCTCGTGGATTTCACCATCGACTTCTTTCTGCACCACTTCCGGGCGGGACACTCCCAGCTCGAAGCCTTCGCGACGCATGGTTTCGATCAGTACTGACAGGTGCAATTCACCGCGACCGGATACGCGGAATTTATCTGGGGAATCACCTTGCTCTACACGCAGGGCCACGTTGTGAATCAGTTCCTGGTCCAGGCGTTCCTTGATATTGCGCGAAGTGACGAACTTGCCGTCCTGGCCGGCAAAGGGAGAGTCGTTCACCTGGAAGGTCATGCTCACGGTGGGCTCGTCCACGCTCAGGGCCGGCAGAGCGTCTGGCGTGTCCGGGTCACACAGAGTGTCGGAGATGTTCAATTCGCCCACCCCGGTGATACACACGATGTCGCCGGCGCTGGCTTGCTCAACCTCTGTGCGCTCAAGACCCAGGTAACCCATAACCTGCAGGACCTTGGCCTTGCGGGAGTTGCCTTCGCGGTCCAGTACCACTACCTGCTGGTTGGGGGTCAGGGTGCCACGGGTAATACGGCCTACGCCGATAACGCCCACATAGCTGGAGTAATCCAGAGCGGAAATCTGCATCTGGAAGGCGCCTTTGGGGTCAACCTTAGGCGGCTCTACCTTGTCCACAATCATCTGGAACAGCGGGGTCATGTCGTCGGCCAGATCGGTGTCGTCGAGGCCGGCGATGCCGTTCAGAGCGGAGGCGTAGACAACCGGGAAGTCCAACTGCTCGTCGGTGGCGCCGAGGCTGTCGAACAGGTCGAATACCTGGTCCATCACCCAGTCAGGGCGCGCGCCGGGGCGGTCGATCTTATTGATTACCACGATCGGGTTGAGTCCCTGCTCAAACGCCTTCTGAGTAACAAAGCGGGTCTGTGGCATGGGGCCGTCTACGGCGTCTACGAGCAGTAGAACAGAATCCACCATGGACAGTACGCGCTCTACTTCACCGCCGAAATCGGCGTGCCCTGGGGTGTCGACAATATTGATGCGGTAGTCATTCCAGCGGATAGCGGTGTTCTTCGCCAGAATGGTGATGCCACGCTCACGCTCTTGATCGTTGGAGTCCATGACGCGCTCGGCGCCTTCGTCGCGGCGGTCGAGAGTGCCGGACTGGGACAACAGCTTGTCCACAAGGGTGGTTTTGCCATGGTCTACGTGGGCGATAATCGCAATATTGCGCAGATTCTCTATCACTGGGGGCCTCTGGGCGTTAAATCTTGGTAAGTCGGGGCGGGGGCCTGCGGGGTTTCTACAGCAGCATTCCGGCCAAAGGCGGCGATTATAGGGGGGCCGCATGACAATTGGGAGTGATTTTGAGTAAAAAATCACCGCCCTGGGGCGCTGATCGCTTTAAAACCCGCGCGGGCGGTGGTTGCCCGCGCCTTGAGCAGAAGTTACTTCTTAATGGTTTCCGGTCTGTGGGGAATCAGCGGGCGCAGCACGCCCACATTGCGAAAACCTTCGTCCAGCAGGTGTGAGGCGTGCAGGCGGCTCATAACGCCTTTAGAGCAATACAGGAGGTACTCGCGCTCCTGGTCCAGGTGGGCGAAGCTGTTGTTGAGGCGGTAGAAAGGAATTGTCTGTACTTCGCAGCCCAGCTCCAGTGGGTCCAGCTCCTCCTCATCCGGGTGGCGGATATCGATCACCACGGCGTTGCCCGGCTCTTCGTAGATCTCCACATCCGGTGCTTCGCCATCGACTTCTTCGATCACCTGATCAATATTTTGCATCACCCGATTGCTGATAGCGCGATCGAGGACGGTGAAATCGAAGCGGTTTTCCTCGGACTCCACTTTTTCAATTTTGGCGCGGGTGGTGGGTTTAACCGAGATAACGCCGCAGTACTCCGGCATATTTGCGGCGAACTCTTCAGTGCCGATGGCCCGGGAGGTACGGATAATATCGGTCTTGTCGGTGGTGATCAGTGGGCGCAATACCAGGGTATTGGTAACACTGTCGATCACCGACAGATTTTTCAGGGTCTGGCTGGAAACCTGGGCGATGGCTTCACCGGTGACTACGGCGTCCACCTCCAGCTCCTTGGCGATCACATCGGCAGCGCGCAGCATCATGCGCTTCAAAATGACGCCCATATGGGAGTCATCGACCCGCTCGAGAATCTCCGCCACTACCTCGTCAAACGGCACGGTGATAAAGCGCACCCTATGGGAAGCGCCGTATTTGTTCCACAGGTAGTAGGCGACTTCTTTCACGCCCAGCTCGTGCTGGCGTCCGCCCAGGTTGAAGAACAGGAAGTGGGTGCGGATACCGCGCTTCATGGTCATGTAACTGGCCACGGTAGAGTCGAAGCCACCGGATACCAGCGACAAAACCGGGTCTTGCGTTCCCAGGGGGAAGCCGCCCAGGCCGGGATGCTGCTCTTCGATTACGTTGAGCTTGTCGTGGCGGATCTCCAGCTTGACGGTGATGTCGGGGTTTTTCAGTTTGACTCCGGATGCCTCGGTATTCTTGTTGAGGCCGCCGCCCACATACTGTTCCACATCCAGGGACTGGAAGTCGTGTTTACCGGTGCGTTTAACCCGTACACAGAAAGTCTTGTCTTTCAGGGCTGCTCCCCAAACCGACAGGGTTTTCTCGTACATGTCGTGCAGGTCACCCAGGGGGAACTGGCGCACGCGGGAGAAGTTGGCGATGCCGGGGGTGTGAGAGAGCACCTCTTCGATACGTCCACCCAGGTGGGACACAGCATCGGGCGCGATCACATCGATCTTTTCCCAATCCTTGCGCACCTGGATACGGTCGTCCAGCTGGCGCAGCAGGCGCTGCAGGTTGTCCTTGAGCTGGCGCGACATGCGCTTGCGCACAGGGTTGCTCTTGATGGTGATCTCTGGAAAAAACTTGACGACAAAGTGCATGGGAATCCGTGGGGTACCGCATGTTGATAGAAGGTGCGGCATTATAAACTAGCCGGAGGCAAGTTGGTTGTGCACTGTTTGCGGGCGAATCGAGAGTAAATATGTTCTATCTTGGTGCGTATTTATATGGCTGCTCGGCCACAATACATCTATCCTGGCTGCGTCAGCACTTTGCTGGGGCTCGCACCGGCGCCAACCGGGCCTCTGAGGCGATTGCCCTAATTTGGCACACTCCTTGCTTTATTTCACGCCAGGTAAAGAGTGAATGCCGGCAGCGACAGCAAGGCATAGCGACCAATTACTTTTCAAGACCTGGAGGACTGCAATGTCAGCGAAAACGCTCGGTTTGATTAATGAAAGTGAAGCGAAATGGATAGACCTGCGCTTCACCGATACCAAGGGTAAAGAACAACACGTTTCCATCCCTGCGTCGGAAGTTGACGGTGAGTTCTTTGAAGAAGGCAAAATGTTCGATGGTTCTTCCATCGCCGGTTGGAAGGGCATCAACGAATCCGACATGATCCTGATGCCGGATGACGAGACCGCTTTCCTCGACCCCTTCACCGATGAGAGCACCGTTATCATTCGCTGTAACATCGTCGACCCAATTACCGGTCAGGGTTACGAGCGCGATCCTCGCTCCATCGCTTTGCGCGCTGAGGAATACCTGAAGTCCACTGGTCTGGGTGACACCGCTCTGTTCGGTCCCGAGCCCGAGTTCTTCGTATTCGACGACATCACCTGGGGTGCCGAAATGGGCGGCGCCTTCTACAAAATCAACTCCGAAGAAGCGGCCTGGTCTTCCGGTCACAACTTTGCCGAAGGCAATATTGGTCACCGCCCCGGTGTTAAAGGCGGTTACTTCCCGGTTCCTCCGGTGGATTCCCTGCACGACGTTCGCGCCGCTATGTGTTCCGCGATGGAGCAGATGGGCCTGCGTGTAGAAGTGCATCACCACGAAGTGGGCACTGCCGGCCAATGTGAGATCGGCGTTGCCGCCAACACCCTGACCAAGAAAGCGGACGAAGTACAGATCCTCAAGTACGCTGTACACAACGTTGCCCACGCCTACGGCAAGACCGCGACCTTTATGCCCAAGCCGCTGGTTGGCGATAACGGTTCTGGCATGCACGTTCACCAGTCCTTTAGCAAGGATGGCGTAAACCAGTTTGCCGGTGACGCCTACGCTGGTCTGTCCGAAGCTGCTCTGTACTACATCGGCGGTATCGTTAAGCACGCTCGCGCCCTGAACGCGCTGTGTAACGCTTCCACCAACTCTTATAAGCGTCTGGTACCTGGCTTCGAAGCGCCGGTAATCCTGGCTTACTCTGCGCGTAACCGCTCTGCGTCTATCCGTATTCCTTTCGTGCCCTCCCCGAAAGGCAAGCGCATTGAGACTCGCTTCCCGGACCCGACCGCCAACCCGTACCTGTCTTTCGCCGCGCTGCTGATGGCGGGTCTCGACGGTATCAAGAACAAGATCCACCCTGGCGATGCTGCGGACAAGGATCTGTACGATCTGCCGCCGGAAGAGCTGGCTGAGTACCCGACTGTCGCTTCCAGCCTGGAAGGCGCCCTGGATGCTCTGGACCAGGATCGCGAATTCCTGACAGCCGGTGGTGTATTCACTAACGATGCTATCGATGCCTACATCGAGCTGAAGCGTGAAGAAGTAGAGCGTCTGAACATGACCACTCACCCGGTCGAGTTCGATATGTACTACTCCGTGTAATGGCGACCGGCATCACGATGATGCCGTCGAGCCGTTCTCGAAAAGTCCGCACTACTCTGGTGCGGGCTTTTTTATTGCGGGTACACTGTCAGCCGGGACTCTAGGGCTCTGTGGTTTGCAGCTGCAATAAACGGCGCCAAAAGTATGAAAATCCCTATACCTGAAATGGGGGGAGTTGCAGGGTGGCTAATAGAATGTTGGGAATTCGAGAACTACTGAAAGCTGTTTTATTAGTTTTGCCACTAGTGGCTTTTGTGGCTTTCGCAGAGAGTGGAGCCATATACAAAATAGTGGGTCCCGATGGTCAGGTAACCTTTAGTGATACACCACCACCAAACGGCAGCTCGGAAGAGGTTGAGTTGGCACCGATCAACATCCAGCCGATCGCCTTGCCCCGGCAGCTACCCTCAAAAAAATTGTCGCCGAATACGGAAGATAGAAGTTCCGAGGCTGTTTCGATACAGATCGTAAGCCCAATAAATGAGGCTACTATCCCTCCTGGGCAAACCCTGATTGCGCTTGAGGTACAAGTAACTCCAGCCTACCCAGAGGGCTCAAGCTTTTATGCGATTATCGATGGGCAACGCTGGCAGGGGAGTGCTTACGGTAATGCCCTGGATATTTCGGCTCTTGAGCGTGGAACGCATACCCTACAGGCCGTCTTGGTGGGCGCAAACGGGCAGGTTATGGCTCAATCCAAAGTGGTTACCATTTACGTGAAGCGCCCCATAGCTAGGGGTTGAAATACTGGGGGGCGAAAGCCCCCTCAATCTAACTGCCCTCTCACTTCCTCCCATCTCCCAATCCAGTCTGTTTATTTTTTGACCTGCGCACCGTTCTGGTGCATTCTGCCTGTAGTTGGCGACACCTCATTTTTTAAGCTGAGTAACTCGCTATGCCACTAGAGCTCACTGCGCACCGATTGTGTCCGGTTGAAGTTGTTTCCGCCTGCAAATGCCAGCATATGCGCCATTTTGGTTTGCTTTTTGCACTGACTAGATACAGCGCTAGTTTGCTGGGGGTGACCAAAGGGAGTTTGGTCAGAGCCTCGGAATGAATCGGAAATTTTGTGAATGCTGAATGATCGCCAGTTGCGCCAATTACTCGATAGCCTGACTTCCGCAGTGTTGGTGTTGGATGAAAACTTATCGCTTTGCTATTTGAACAATGCTGCTGAGGACTTGTTGGCCGCCTCCAGTACTCGAGTCAAAGGCTCGATGTTGGAGGAGGTGGTGCGAGAATCTCCCGCTGCCTATGAGGCTATGCGGGAAGCGCTGCGAAAAAATGAAAAGTACACAGTACGCCGTGCCAGTTGGCGGCTGAATAATCTTGAAACCCGGACTGTGGATTACTCAGTCAGCCCGGTCCCCGAGTTTTCCGTGTTGCTTGTGGAAGTGCAGCCGATGGATCGCCTGTTGCGAATTGCCAGGGAGGATGCGCTGCTTAACGCCCAGGAAACCACACGCAACCTGGTTCGCGGTATGGCCCATGAGGTCAAGAACCCCCTCGGCGGTATACGAGGTGCCGCACAACTGCTACAGCGAGAGTTGCCCGACCCGGCACTGGATGAATATACCCAGATAATCATTGAAGAAGTGGATCGACTGCGCAACCTCGTCGATCGTTTACTGGGCCCACGCCAGCCGGTAGTACTGCAACCGGTTAATGTGCATGAGGTTCTGGAGCGCGTTGCCCAGTTATTGGATGCGGAGTGCATCGGTGAATTACAAATCCGCAGGGACTACGATCCATCGATTCCCGATGTCCCCGCAGATAGCGAACAATTGATCCAGGCGTTGCTCAATATTGCCCGCAACGCCATGCAGGCCATCGATGAAAGTATTGGTCTCAGCAGTGGGGAGATGGTATTGCGCACTCGAATACAGCGCCAATTCACCATCGGCCGCCGCAATTGCCCATTAGTCTGTCGTATAGAAATCGAGGATAACGGCCCAGGCATACCGGAGGAGATTCGCGAGCGGATATTTTTCCCGATGATCTCCGGCCGCGCCGAGGGCTCTGGCCTCGGCCTTTCCATCTCACAGAACATAATCAATCAACACAAGGGGCTGATTAAGTGTGACAGCCAACCCGGCCGCAGTATCTTCCAGATTTACCTGCCCCTTACTACCGAATTAGCAAATACAGGAGCCTAGAGAATGAGTAATCGCGTTTGGATTATTGACGACGACAGATCAATCCGCTGGGTGCTGGAGAGAGCGCTATCGCGTGAGGGGATTGATACCCATTGCTATGAGAGCGGTGACCGCGCCCTGGATGATTTCTACAGTGATTCACCGGATGTGGTGATTAGCGATATTCGTATGCCGGGTTCCGATGGATTTAAATTGTTGCAGCGCTTCCAGGCCGAGCGGCCGAGCCTGCCAATAATTATTATGACTGCGCACTCGGACCTGGATAGCGCCGTAGCCGCTTACCAGGGAGGTGCCTTTGAATACCTGCCCAAGCCATTTGATATCGATGAAGCGGTTGCGGTAACCCGGCGCGCTTTGATGCATGCCAGTGAACAGAGTGCTGAAGAGCGGGTTGAACCGGAAAACGGCCAGGGTAATAAAGAAATTATTGGTGAGGCGCCAGCGATGCAGGAGGTCTTTCGCGCGATTGGCCGCCTGTCACATTCCAATATCACCGTATTAATCAATGGTGAATCCGGCACCGGTAAGGAATTGGTGGCGCAGGCACTGCACAATCACAGTCCGCGCAGAGATAAACCATTTATTGCCTTGAATATGGCGGCCATTCCCAAGGACCTGATGGAGTCCGAATTATTCGGCCATGAAAAAGGGGCTTTCACTGGTGCCAGCTCTCAGCGAGCCGGACGCTTTGAGCAGGCCAATGGCGGCACCCTGTTTTTGGATGAAATTGGCGATATGCCCGCAGATACGCAGACGCGGTTATTGCGAGTATTGGCTGATGGCGAATTTTACCGGGTCGGTGGCCACACTCCGGTAAAGGTGGACGTGCGCATTATTGCCGCGACTCACCAGGACCTGGAAGAGCTCGTATGCCAGCATAAATTCCGCGAGGACCTGTTCCATCGTCTGAATGTTATTCGCATCCATATTCCTAGACTGGCGGATCGCCGGGAGGATATTCCGCGATTGGTGAGGCACTTCTTTAATGCTGCGGCAAAAGATCTGGGGGTGGAGCCAAAGATCCTAACCAAGGAAACTGAGGAGTATCTTTCCGGGCTGGATTGGCCCGGTAATGTACGACAACTGGAAAATACCTGTCGCTGGATTACCGTAATGGCTTCCGGACGCGAGGTGCATATTGAAGATTTACCACAGGAGTTGCACCAGCAGGGCGCGACGACAGAAACACCGGCAGACTGGCAAAAAGCTCTACGTCTGTGGGCCGACCAGGCCCTCTCCTCGGGGCAGCGCGAGATTTTAAATGAAGCTGTTCCCGCATTTGAAAAAGCGCTGATAGAAATTGCTCTCAAGCATACGGCTGGACGTAAGCGTGATGCCGCTGACTTGCTGGGGTGGGGGAGAAATACCCTGACGCGGAAGTTAAAAGAATTGGAAATTGGCGGAGAGTAAATAACAGTGAGGTCTTCCCAAACAGGATGGGAAGGCCTACTTAAAATATACTCACTTCTCACTGTCAGGCAGCTCTTAATTTATTTATTTTTGTTCCTGATTGAGTCTTTTACTAGCAGTAATCTATTAACATCTATTTAGATAGGTATTTTTGATTCCAGCAGGTAAACTTGAAAATACAGTTATCTATAAAATCCTGAATGATATTCTCATTGCCTGCTAAAATTAGAGTTAATTTCTGGTATTTAGATGGTTGAGGCGATATGACTGCAGATGAACTGCGAGTAGTTACCGAGGTTCCATTTTTATTTTGGGTAAAAGATCAAACAGGCGTTTATCTATGGGGTAACCGCAAAATATGTCAATTAGCTGGTGATGATGTCACCGGTAAGACAGACCGGGAGCTTCCCTGGTCAAATAATGCTGATGCATTAAAAGCTGCGGATGATCGGGTTTTTTCTTCTGGGAAACCCGAATACCTGCAAGAGTATGTCGATAAATCCAGCTGTGGAGAGGCTACGTTGAGTGTCTGCAAATGGTTGGATGAATTTGAGGGGCGGGATTGCTGTTTTGGAATATCTTTTATCGTTGATTCCCAATAGCCCAATAGAGTATTGGGCTTTTTCATCGTATAGTTAGTCACTCCAGACTATTTGTTATCAGGTTGATCCCTTTTTAACACCCAATTCATCCAGAGTTTGCGCAATATCTTCCGCGCTGGTGGCCGGCTTAATATCCTTGTCAATTTTTAGAACTCGACCATCCTTGCCGATATAAATCGTGACACGGCGGGCGATATTCATTACTGGAATAAGTACATCGTAAGCTTTAGCCACTTCACCGTTGGGGTCGCTGAGTAATGGGAAGTCCGCTTCGCTCTCCTCTGCAAATCGTGTGTTATCGTCAAGATCATCTGTACTGGCCATAAAGTAAGTCACTTCATAGGCTTTGATCTTGTCACCGTTTTGGGCGAGGGATTTACACTCTATGGTGCAGCCACGAGTGAATGCTTTGGGAAACCAGGCGATCACAACCGCGCTTTTGCCTTTGAGGTCTGCCAATGTGTGGGTTTGGCCATCAGACCCTTGAAGAGTGAAATTTGGCGCCATTTCACCAACTTCCAGAGCGAGGGTGGGAAGGCTGATAAACGCCGAGATTAAGAAGGTCAGCAGATATTTCATGAATGTTTCCCTTTTAGTTTACTGGTACGCCTATGCTACTGCCCTGAGGCCTGGCTGGCCAATACATCTACTGTAACTGCTATGCTTTATGCGCCATTGAAAGAAAATTTTGCGTCAATGAACCGCTTAGAATTATCACTCCCCAAGGGCTCAAATGCGCTTTGACAGCCTTTTCTATACTCTGCCACTTCCACTGATCTATACCCTTTCGGTTGCCGTGGTGCTGTGCGCTCTGGTTGTGGGGATTTATCTGGGACAGTGGCGGTTATCGAATACCAGTTTCAGTGAGGACTCTTCACTGGGCAGCGCGGTTGCGGCCACTTTGGGGTTGGTTGCTTTCGTTTTGGCCTTTACCTTTAATATGACGGCCGACCGGTTTAATGAACGCAAGGCATTGCTGTTGCAAGAGGTCAATATTATTCAGGCCGCTTATTTAAATGCGAGCTTTCTACAACCGGAAGCGCGAAACAAAGCGCGAGGCTTAATAGCTGAATACGCAGCCCTCAGGGATATTGACCCAACTATTGCCGTCACCCCTGAGGATGTAGCCCGCAGTGAAAAAATCCACAGAGCACTTTGGGACTTGATTGAAGGACATATTGCACGGGACTACAACGCTGATTATTTGCGTCAGTTTTCCGAGCAGGTCAATGGGATGGTAGACCTGCATCGCGCCAGAGTTGTGGTTGGGTTGCAATACCGTATACCGGGTCCACTCTGGCTTTCCCTGTACTTTATGACCATTTTGGCGATGTTGGCTATTGGATACCAGTTGGGTGTAAGTCGCGGAGGGTCGGCACAGGTGGTTGTGGCCCTGGCCCTGACCTTTTCGACGGTGATTTTATTGGTAGCTGATTTGGATCGCGCCAATGAGGGGGCACTGCTAGTAGATCAGTCGCCGATGACTGATCTCAACCTGAAGCTTAGGAAGCTTCAGGAGCTAGCCCGTTAAACAGTTATATCGGCAGATATTGCACAAGTATTTAACGGGCCGGAGCGAATTATACTGCTCAAAGATCTTCGGGTTTTTGCGGCATTAATACATCCTCAGGGTGGACAAACTCCCGCATAAAAATTTCCCAGAAGGCGAGGAATAGTGCGGCGAGTAATGGGCCTATAGCAAAGCCACTGATTCCGAACATAAACAGGCCGCCGACAGTGGAGAAAAGCACTAAATAGTCGGGGAGCTTTGTATCTCGGCCGACCAGAATCGGGCGCAACAGGTTATCTACCAGGCTGATCACGGTGAAACCGTAGGCGAGTAAAATCGTTGCCTTCATAGGTTCGCCAATAGCATAGAGGTAGATAGCAGCGGGGAACCAGATTAATGCAGCACCGACTGCGGGCAGCAATGACAGTAAGGTCATTAAAACGCCCCAAAGGACTGGTGCAGGTAACCCCAGTATCCAAAAAATAATTCCGCCCAAGCCGCCCTGGGTAATGGCAACCACCAGGTTTCCTTTGATAGTTGCGCGGGTGACTTCAGCAAACTTGGCCAGCAAAAGATGCTCGCGCTCATCTCCCAAAGGCAGGGCATGGATAATCAGGTTTACCAGCCTTTCACCATCGCGAATCAGGAAGAAGGTGAGGTAGAGCATTAAGCCCAACATGACGAAAAAGTTAAGGGTATTTTGCCCCACCTCGATCGCATTTTTGGCTACAAAGCTACCGGCATTCATTACACCTCCCAGCAGACGTTGTTTGGCCTCCTCGATATCCACACCGATACTTTCGAGTGTGCTGTTGACTCTGGGGAAGGCGCTGCGAATCTGCTCGAGGGATTTGGAAACATCAATTTGTCCCTCTTGAATCCGGTGATACAGGGTTACAGCTTCATTAATAAAGGAAGTGGCCACTACCAATACGGGTATCACCAATAAAACGATACACATAAAGAGGGTTAGCAAAGCCATTAAATTGGGGGAATTGGGAAAGCGCTGCATCAACATGCGGTATACCGGATAGAAAATCAATGCGGTGGCACAAGCCCAAAAAATAGGGGTAAAGAAGGGTTTTATTAAGAATAAAAAAGCTACGCTGACCAATAACAAGGTCAATATAAACGAGCGCCTTTCCAGTTTTTCCTGCACTGCGACTTCCTCTGCTTCTCTGGCTGCCCAGTGGTAGAGGGCGCCTAATTTTTGCTCTATCTAAGCAGAAGCCGTGGGGTTTTACCAGCGCCTGTATCCGCAGGTATCCACGTGAAATCGAATGCCCCGATAGATTCCCAGGCCCATTTGCCATTCACGACCGTTGCGCTTGTGGATATCCTTGAGCACGGGCACTAATTGTTCCCGGGAAAATTTCTTTTTTGGGACAATATCCAGTCCGCAGAAGTGCAGATGCTTGCTCCCCTTGGAGCCTCCGGCTTTGCGATTGTAATCCACCGTGCGCCAGCCGGAGACAACGGTAACCGGGCCGATACGAGGCACTACTTCTCGCTCGATGACTCGCAGTGTATTGACGATGCCCCACCAGAGTTCTTTGGGAGGAATAGCGAAAGCCGGTTCGTCCAAATCCTGCCAGTCGCTGCCCTGGCGTAACAGTTCATAGGGTTGAACAACTTGGTCGACTCGGTTGGAGCGTAAGAATTTTTTTAGCTGGGTGAAGCGCGCGTGATTATTGCCCTTAGTAAGAAACCGGCTGAATGCCCTTTCTGAGGCTGCCGGGTAGCCCTGGATATCGTATACCTCTGGGATCATCAGCAGGGGCAGGATGTCGATGGGGGATTTCACCCGATCATCAATCTCCCGCACACGATCGTAGGTAAAAATAAATAGTCCGGCAAGGATCGCTAGAACGATTGCTCCAATGATAAGGATTCGCCTGCGCAAATTGCGCTGGTTGATCTCTGCAAACTCTTTGTCACTTTGCATAACCATCGGATGGCTCCCTCAGTTACCAGGTGCGATAACCACAGGTATCGATATGAAACAGGACGTCGTCGATCAGGCCTATCCCTACATTACTATCAGGGCCGAGTCGCGCGTGCAGGGTGCTCAGCTCTTCAGCGAGTTCTTTGTGGCCGATATTGGAGTTTGGGATCAGGTCCAGCCCACAAAAGTCACGGTGACGAGGCTGATCCTCACCCTCAAGTTTTCGTTTATAGGCATCTGTGCGATAAGCGGAAACCACGGTGACCGGGCCGATCAGCGGAACTATCTTGTCTCGCACCAAATTGAGTGTTTTTACAATATTTGACCACTGATCTCTGGGCGGTATTGCGAACGGCGGTTCCCCCAGGTCGAGCCAGTCATCTCCCTGTCGCAGAAGATCGCGGATGGGAAAAACCTCGGCGACACCTCGGTCATGTAGCAATTGATTGAGTGCTTGCACCCTGGACCGGTTGTTGCCCTCTCGCAGGAATTTATCGAAGGTCTTTTCGTTGGCGAGCCGGTAACCCCGATGTTCAACATAAGACTTCTCTTGCGACGAGAGGAATAGATACAGCCAGAGAGTGAATAAAATGGCGCTGAGTATTAAGGTGAGGGCACTGACGACTACCCGATTGACCCTTTGCCCGGGCGGCTTGTGTGGGAACAGAGTTTCGAAGCGAGTAAACGAGTTACCTGCGGACATAGTGCTCGCGATTGCTGCTGAGAGAGTTGTTCTACCGACGCTAAAATCGTCGGCGCCTGTTTACTCACTATAGCCGCAAAAATCGACGGGCCACGGGTTTGGAAGCAGCCACAAAAAAGCCGCTGGTCCCGGAGGAAACAGCGGCTTTTGGGTCACGGGCAGCACTTTGTGCCCGGCAACCTTTTATTTAGGCTTTAGGGCCTGCATTTTTAACGTCTTGGCTCACATTGAACTTTTCAATGTTTTCTGCGAACAGCTTAGCCAGCTTGCCTGCCTGATCGTCGTAAGCAGCCTTGTCAGCCCAGGCTTCACGTGGATTCAGGTAGGACTTGTCCACACCGGGCACTTCCATGGGGATATCCAGGTTCAGGGCATCCAGGTGCTCAGTGGCAACGCCTTCCAGGGCGCCGCTCTGGATAGCGGCAACCACAGCGCGGGTTACCGGAATCGGGAAGCGCTTGCCTTTATCGCCAGAGCCGCCGGTCCAACCGGTGTTTACCAGGTAGACCTTGGAGCCGAACTCTTCGATGCGCTTCATCAGCAGGTCTGCGTATTCGCGCGGTGCACGGGGCATAAACGGAGCGCCGAAGCAGGTGGAGAAAGTCGGGTGGATACCGGCTTCTGCGCCCAGCTCGGTAGAGCCAACGCGGGCAGTGTAACCTGACAGGAAGTGGTATGCCGCGGCCTCTTTGGAGAGAATAGATACCGGGGGCAGTACGCCTGATACATCACAGGTCAGGAAGATAACGTTCTTCGGCTCACCGGCGCGGTTTTCCAGCTGACGCATTTCAACGTGCTCCAGCGGGTAGGAGCAGCGGCCGTTTTCAGTCAGGCTGGTGTCGCAGTAGTCAGCAGTACCGTGATCGTTGGTTACTACGTTTTCAACGATGGCACCGAAGCGGATGGCATCCCAGATTACCGGCTCATTCTTTTGGCTCAGGTCGATGGTTTTCGCATAGCAGCCACCTTCCATATTGAATACCGCGCCCTTGGTCCAGCCGTGCTCATCGTCACCGATCAGGTAGCGCTCGGGATCTGCGGACAGGGTGGTCTTGCCGGTACCGGACAGACCGAAGAACAGGCAGGTATCGCCATCTTCGCCGACGTTAGCTGCACAGTGCATGGGCATTACGTCTTTTTCTGGCAGCAGGAAGTTCTGTACGGAGAACATTGCCTTCTTCATCTCACCGGCGTAGCGCATACCGGCCAGCAGTACTTTGCGCTGGCCGAAGTTGATAATTACACAGCCTTCGGAGTTGGTTCCATCGCGCTCGGGCTCACAGACAAAGTGAGGAGCGTGCAGGATTTGCCACTCTTCCTTGGACTTGGGGTTGTACTTTTCGGCGCGAATAAACATGTTGCGACCGAACAGGTTGTGCCACGCGGTTTGGGTGGTCACTACAACTGGCAGGTAGTGGTCCTCGTCCTGGCCCACATGCAGGTGCTGGACGAAAGTATCGCTACCGGCAACGAAAGCCTCTACACGATCCCACAGGGCGTCAAATTTATCCTGCGGGAAAGGGCGGTTGACGTTGCCCCAGGCGATGCTGTCGGCAGTGGAGGGCTCTTCTACAACAAAGCGGTCAGCCGGGGAGCGACCGGTGCGCGCGCCGGTTTCAGCCACCAGAGCGCCTGTATCTGACAGCTTGCCCTCGCCGCGTGTCAGAGCCTGCTCTACCAATTGTGCCGGTGATAGGTTCTTGAAGACCATCGCGGAGTCGTCGATCTGTGCCATTCGTGGAATACCCGTGAAAGTTGGACAGTAAAAATAATGGGGCCGCCCAAGGTATAAGCAGCCGTAGAAAATTTTGGGGGCGCATTATTGCAAAATTCAAAATATGCGGATACCAACTCTGGCTGTTTTGTAGTCAATGACAGCGCTGTCATGGAAAATAATATCGACTAAAATTCTTTAAACTTATGGTTATATTAAACACTATTTGCTTTGTGAATTTTAGGTGGAAGGCAGAAGTATCAGTTAACAGGGCTGCGCAAAGGGTAAAGACGGTCGCGCAGCCCTGAATACGTCAGTGAAGAGTGTGGGGAGGAGCGTTGAGGAGGGACTCTATCTGGTCCCGGTCAAAGCGGTATTGGGTATTACAGAATTGGCAGTCTGCGATAATTTCGCCCCGCTGCTCTTCCAGCAGTCGGTAAACATCTTCAGCACCCAGGGAAACCAGCGCGCGGGCACTGCGCTCTCTTGAACAGCTGCACTTGAAGCGAATGGCGTCGGTACCCAGGGTTGCAGGCTCCAGCTGGTGGAACAGGCGGTGAATCAGCTCAGGGTGGGGGACGGTAAACAGTTCTTCGGCGGTCACTGTCTCTGCTAAATGAATCGCTGTTTCCCAGGCGTCCCGATTTTCCTCTTCCGTGGCGGCATTGTTGCCCGGCAGTATCTGCAACATAAGGCCGGCGACGGTGCTGTCGCTGCTTTTCAGCCAAACGCGGGTTGCCAACTGTTCTGATTGCTTAAAATAGTCTTCCAGGCAGCCGGCCAGATTATCCTGCTCCATGGGAACCACGCCTTGATAGCGCTCACCGCGCTTTGGCTCTAGGGTAATGGCCAGGGCGCCGCGGGGGCCGATCATATCGCGCAGGGTGGCATTTTCGTCGATCTGTGCACCCTCAGCTACCCGGGCTATGCCGCGCAGGTCGCTGTGGTGGGTGCATTCCGCCATAATCATTGGTACATCGCCTTCGCCGCGGGCCTGGAGGCTAAGGACACCTTCGAACTTCAGTGTGGTTGAAAGCAGGCAGGCTGCGGTGAGGAACTCCCCCAGCAGGCGGGCCACCGGCGCAGGCAATGGATTGTGCTTAAGTACATCGCGGTAGGAGTCAGTAAGTGTCACCACCTGTCCGCGAATATCGTGTTTGGAGAAAATAAAGCGTTCCAGCTGATCGGACATAGGTCGGGGGCTCTCGGTATTAAAACCGCAGGATTTTAGAGGCGGATATGCCTAAATGGTAGCTGTCGCTGATCAATGGGGAATAGTTGCGCTTATGGGGTCCGGTTAATTTTAACCGCAATAGAGATTAACCTGGCGCTGATAGTCTTCTGCCATCTGTTCGCGCTCCCGCTCTGTGCGGCGCACTTCTTTGCCGTTGTCATCTAAAAATATTACCCGACCCCGCAATATCTCGAGGTTTTTACGGGCTTTGCTACAGGCTTTATCTAATTGTTGCTGTCGCTCTTGTGCCTCGCGATTTAAGCGATCCTGATATTGCTGCTCGACATTTCGAGGCTGAGCGGATTGATTGCGACTGCGTGCCGTGGTGGCATTGGCTGAGTTGATAGGTGTCAGCTTGCTAGAGATATCCTTGGCCTCAGCATGGACTGGGGGGCGGTCACCAAAGTGCACTCGGCCATCTTCATCGATCCAGCGATACAGCTCTCCGGCACTAATGTTGGCAGCCAATAACAGGCTGCCGAAAATGCTGGTTATGTACAGTGACTTCACGGCTGTCCCTTGCCTCTATCAGTTTTTATTCTTCTTTGTTGGCCAGCTGGCTAAACAGCCCCTGGGAGTGGCGCTGGGGGATATGGTAGGTCTGCAGGATCAGGGGTTGCTGTTCCTGGGCCTCTGCTGCATCCAAGACCATCCGATAGCCGGAGCGGTCGCGCAAGTCCACAAAGTCCTGCTTATTGCTCTCCATTAATTGGGCAAATTCGTCGAAGTCCTTGATGCTGTGGCCATTCACAGAGTCGATAATCCAGTTCTTCCAGTCGTGGTAACCGAGGTTCACATTGGCGGGTAATACTTTCAAGGCGACAACCAGTTCACGGCGTTCCTCATCGCTCCACTGGTTTCGGGCATAGAGGTAATCGATGGGGGCCTTGGAGTGCCAGTTTTTGCCCCAGCGCTTGATCAGGTTCATATTCAGGGGCACAAAGACAACACCGCCGTAGATATAGTAGCGGGGCTGGCGGTCAAATTGCTCTCCTAGCACCATAGCGCGTGAGGGAGGTGTTGCGGCCAGCGTGACCTCAGCGGTCTGCTCTTCACCATCGCGGGAGAAGCGCACCGGTAAACGTTCACCGACATGGTGGCGGTCCACAGCGTAGTGGTAGTTAGTGCGCTGGTTTTCTCTCCACTCCACCGTGCGGTCAGCAGCTACTTTAAAGCCATCGACTTCGAGCAGGACATCGCCGGGTTTAAACACTTCAGCTGCGGGGGAATTGTCGAACACTTTAACGACCATGGCGCCATCCTGGTCTTCCTCGAGACCGGCCGCCTTTTTCATCGATGGGCTTTCAAGGCTCTGGGTTACCAGCCCCAGTTCGGGGAACCCTTGGTGCACATTGTCCTTGGCATCTTCGAGGACATGAGCGATCACGCTGGGCGGTACAAAGTAGCCAAGATTCTCAGCGCTCTGATTGGTTTGCATGGCCACGCCGACTATGCGGCCATTGGAGATAACCGGGCCACCGCTGTTGCCCGGGTTGATTGCCGCATCTATCTGGCCCGCCATCAGGTAGCTCTCGGCATGGGCATAGTACTGGTGTTCCACGCGGGAGAGCACACCGCGGGTAATGGACAGGGATTTACCGCCAATGGGATAGCCGTAGACGGTGACCTCTTCCTGCAGGTCCGGCAATTCGCCCAGGGTCAGGGGACGGGTATCGTTGAAGAAGCTTTCGTCATCGACGGTCAGCAGGGCAAGGTCGGCATCGTGAGAGACAAATTTCACCCGAGCGCGGAATTTTTTTGCGTCGCCGTGGCGTTGGACCTGAATAAAGCTGCCGTTGGCTACAACGTGCGCATTGGTCAGAATCTGCTGGTTGCGGATAACGGCACCGGAGCCGGACAGCTGCTTGGGATTGAGCAGGGCCCAGGGATTGAAGTAATCCGGGGCGGCGGCAGTGGTGTAAATCTTGATGATTGAGCGCTTGAGCTGCTCGTGTTCACGGCTGTCTGCTAAGGCGGTTTGAGTACCGAGCAAAATCAGCAGGGAGATGGCGATCAGTCGTTTCATCATGGCTGTTTCTATCGGGTTAAGTGGGGGCAGTTTAGCAGCTAAAGTGGGAAATGGCGGAAATTTCACCACTTTTGTCTGGCGAATCTACTCTTGATCCCGCAGGAAGCGGTGTATCTGGCGGCGTTGCTTTTTATTGGGGCGCTCTGGTTGTACCCCGATATTCGCTGCCTGGCGCTCGGCTTTTTCCTTTTCACGGCGGGCGATACTGCCCTCCGTCTCGCGATACAGGGTGCGGGCGATTTCGGCGCCGCGGCGCTGATCTGACAGTGCGGTCACTTCAACTTCCAGCAGATCCCAGCCCTGGCGAATACTTAGTTTTGCACCGGTAGAAACCTCTTTGCTGGCTTTGACTCTCTGACCATCCGCATGAACCTTGCCCCCTTCAATCGCCTGCTTGGCAATACTGCGAGTCTTAAAGAAGCGCGCGGCCCAGAGCCACTTGTCGATACGTACTTTTTCCATATTTTCCTTGTGAATTCAGGCGGGCCCGGTGCCGGATCTGCCGCAGTCAAATGCCATAATCTCATCAAAATGATGGATCGCCGGGAAGTTGGTAATTTCCCGCTTGGGCCCCCGGCTATCCGGTTGGCGGATACACAGCAGGTGGGCGATACCGTAGTCCTGGGCAGCGCCCAGCACGCACTGGTTATCGTCGACAAACAGGGTTTTTTCCGGGTCAAATTCCAGGTTTTCCCGCAGAGAGTCCCAGAAATCTGCGCTCTCTTTGGCATGTCCATAATCGTGGGAAGAAATGATGCCGTCAAACCAGCGGTCGATACCGGTAATCTCCAGCTTGTGTTCCAGCCCATGACGGTGGGCATTGGTGACTAAGTAAGTGGGTTTTTGCAATTGTTGCAGGCCGTTAAGAAACGCCTCGGTATGGGGGCGCAGGGCGATTCGGCTCTCAATTTCACGCAGTATGCCTAGGATATCCAGTTCCAGCTTTTCCGCCCAGAAGTCGAGGCAGTACCATTCCAATGTACCGCGGAGGGCATTGATCTCGATCTCGAGCTTCTGCTGGGCTTCCTTAGGGTCAAAGCCGTGGACCTCGGCGTAGCGCTTGGGCAGGTGCGTGAGCCAAAAGTGATTGTCGTAATGCAAATCCAGCAGGGTGCCGTCCATGTCCAGCAATACGGTGTCGATACTTCGCCAGTCGAGCATGGGAGCTGTCTACCTCTTTGAGATGGGGCGGGAAGACAAGTTTAGTTGGCTTGCCAGTGCCTTCCCGGATCGTTTGCATTATGCCTGGGCGCGGCGGATGCCGTACAGGATACACAGTTGTGCACTGTAGTAGGTGAGCATGATGGCGGCATCGGCTAGTGGCAGTGAGGTAATGAACTTGTTAATAGCAATCAATGTATCTGAAGCCATAAAGATGACCGCACCGGCAAATAGCAGAGTGGAGTCACCCTTGTGCATGGCGGCTGCGACCGCCATGGCGAGGATAGCCAGCAGGTAAGCCATTACCGCCGGGGCTAAATCCCCAGCAGCAGGGAGGATAATTTGCGCCAAAAGCAGCGCGGCAATCACCACAGGTAGTGTGCGAATAAAGTTGCGCCGATTGGGGGGCTCCGCAAAACGCAGGAAGCCCAATGCGTAGATTAGCTGGGCAATAAGAAAAGCACCCAGTCCAAACACAAAGTGCTGGGAGAATTGCATTTCGAGGAGTACATCGCCGATGGCGGAGAAACAGAGGGCTAGAAAAGTGAAAAGCAGGGTTATGCCCCGCAGCTCTAGTCTGGCAATCATCATTAGAGACAGTATCGGCAGCGCTTTTAGCGCGGGCATCCACAAGTTATCCAGCTTCCAGGTATCCAGAAAGATGAATAAAGTGGCACTGGCCAGGAACAGCGGTACCAGGTAATTACGAAAGTTGTGCTTGGGTACGGAATTTTCTACGGACATAGGTACTTACCTTATTTTTATTTTGTATACCTCCTCATCAATTTAACGGTTTTCCTCCGCATCATCGATAGCTTGTGCTCTCTAATTCCAATTGGGTTTTCTCCCGTGCCGGTCGCGGGACATTTCTGGGGTAATATGGAGCATCGAACATACATGCCCGGCAGTTGTTTGCCTTGAGCACTAGTCATGGAGAGCCTCACCGATGAAAGCGGCCAATATTCTGGAAACAATCGGCAATACCCCTCACGTAAGAATCAATCACCTGTTTCGCCCCGATATAGAAGTTTGGATGAAGGTAGAACGCTTTAATCCGGGTAGCAGCATTAAGGACCGAATTGCCTTAGCGATGATTGAGGATGCAGAGCGTCGTGGAGCCCTGCAGCCCGGTGGAGTAATAATCGAACCGACCTCTGGTAATACGGGTATTGGACTGGCGATGGTTGCTGCCGTGAAGGGATATCGCCTGATCCTGACCATGCCGGAGTCTATGTCGGCAGAGCGTCGCCAGGTCATGAAAGCAATGGGCGCAGAATTGGTCCTTACACCTAAAGAGCGCGGTATGGGCGGCGCTATTGCTAAGGCGGAGGAGTTATTGGCCTCACATGCGAATAGCTGGATGCCCCAACAATTTAATAACCGCGCCAATGCCCAGGTGCACCGGGATGTTACCTCCAAGGAAATCCTGGCAGACTTTCCTGAGGGGCTGGATTACATGATTACCGGTGTGGGTACTGGCGGGCATATCACGGGCTGTGGTGAAGTCTTAAAAGAGCACTTTCCCAAATTACAGGTCTATGCGGTAGAGCCGGAGAAATCACCGGTGATTAGCGGTGGAGAAAAAGGCCTGCATCGTTTGCAGGGCATTGGCGCCGGCTTTGTACCCCAGGTGCTCAATACGGAAGTACTCGATGGTACTGTATTGGTGAGTGAGGAAGATAGTTTTGAAATGGCGCGTCAATGCGCACTAAAAGAGGGAATTTTTGTGGGTATCTCTTCTGGTGCCAGCCTTGCGGCCCTGAAAAAACGCGAGGGTGAGATGGATGCGGGCAGCCGGGTACTGGTGTTCAGCTATGACACTGGTGAGCGCTATCTGTCCGTTCAGGACCTTTTCTCCGCCTAAGATTTTATAATGGTGAGTTCACAGAGTATGGAGTTGTAATGGATAAAGCACTTTTGGAGCAGGTGATAGAGATCTGCAAACGCGCGGGAGAGGCGATTCTCGAGGTTTATCACAGCAGCGCTGAGTTGGAAGTCGAGACAAAGAAAGATGATTCCCCAGTAACTGCCGCAGATCTGGCCGCTCACAAAGTACTGGAACCGGCGTTAGCACAGCTTATCGAGGGAGTACCGGTTTTATCAGAAGAGCAGGAAATGCCCTCGTTCGAAGAGCGCAGTCAGTGGCAGCGTTACTGGATTGTCGATCCGCTCGATGGCACCAAAGAATTTATCCGACGCAACGGTGAATTTACCGTAAATGTCGCGTTAATCGAAAATGGCGAGCCCGTTTTGGGGGTGGTTTACGTACCGGTACTGAATATCACTTATGCCGGCTGCAAGGGCGAAGGAGCCTTTAAGCGCGATGCCAATGGCGAAACTGAAATTCGGGTGCGTCCACTGAAGCCGCGCCTGGATAATAGTGAAGTTGTTGAGCTTGTGGCCAGCCGCAGCCATGGAACTGGCACCGTCGACCAGTTGGTACAACGTATCGAGTCTGAACTGGGAGCTGTCGAGTGCAAAAATATGGGCTCCTCGCTGAAATTATGCCTGGTTGCTGAGGGGGCAGCAGATTTGTATCCGCGTCTCGCTCCTACTTGCGAGTGGGATACTGCGGCAGCTCAGGCTGTAGTTGAAGCAGCAGGTGGTATTGTTGTGGACGAAGAGTTTAATTTGTTGCGCTACAACACCAAAGACTCTCTGCTAAATCCCTTTTTCTATGTAATTGGCGATTCTTCTTTTGATTGGCAATCCCTACTGCTGGATAAGTCCGCTGCTTAGGGTGTGACGCCAGTAAACATATAGAGAGTATTTTTGTGCCTCCACCACCACTGGTGGAGGCTTTAAAGGGGATCTGGATATTTCCAAATTCAGGAGGCTCACTGATGTCTGGACCCGATCTGCGCTTTAACCAGGATAAAGGTGAAATTCGCTGTTTGCGTCGGGAACTGGAGGAGGAAATAAACTGGTTGCAGCGGCATTTTGAAGCCCTCTCCAATGCAGTCGATGCAAATGATATTGCGTTGCGGCGCACCTATAACAGCATGCTATTTTCCCGCCGGGCCCTATTAGGTAGGATGCCCCGTTAACTAAATTCCAAATATTTTCTTGTGTGAAAAACTGTAGTGCTGCAGGTTTTAATTTGAATACGGCAGTTCTTCCTACTCAGTGCTGTCACTTATAGTGTTGAATCTGTGCCAGCGCGAAATATTATTTCCCGGCTAATTAGCTAATTTCCTTGCCAAATTCCCCCGTAAAATGTAAAGCAGTCTACGCTTTGGAAAGCTAATACATAAGAGTATTTTTCAATGCGCTACCCGGTTGTGGTGCACAATATTGAATATGCCGGATTTGGTGCCATTGCACCGGATCTGCCGCATTGCCACTGCTATGCCGATACCCTTGAGGGGACCCTGCAAAAAATGGCTGAAACGATTTTTCAGCGGTTGGAAGAGCTCCGTCAGGCTGGACAGCCAATGCCGCAAGCAGGTGATGTAGACAACCTGAAGAAAAACCCGGCTTTTGTAGGAGGCGTCTGGGCCATTATTGATGTAGAAACAACTTGAAATAATTCACTGAGCTTGAACTTGATGACTGGCTTTTTGATGTGAGTGGCGATGATAAAGCTATCCGTCTACCTGCTTTCCTTTTTTATAGCTGCGTCCAGTTATGGATTCGAGGCGAATAATCCTTTTGATGGTGTCGCCACGGGAGAGTACCGGATTATCGGTACCGTTGGTTTTGGGAGTGGCGAGCAGCAGTTAAATAAGCAGCGGGATTCTTTTGGCTATGTCAGCCTTGGAATTACACCGGCTGTGGGAGTCTGGCAAGTTGAGCTGCGAGCCTCACATTTCGATGATAATCATGTCACAGTAGATCAGGTAGGTTTAAATTTTAAAATTGATTTTACCCTGAATTGCCACGTTCAATGTCTCTATTGGATGGTGGGATATAATTATGCCGATGTGGATTTGAATAATGTTATAAGACGAGGCTATTGGTATCGAGAATACCCACCATTTTATCCGGATGATCGATATATCTATATTATTGATGCCAGTGGCAGTGATACCTTTTGGAATGCCGGAGTGGGTTACCGAATTATGTGGACTCAGGATTTCGATACTTCATTAGAGTATAACTACAATAATATTGGCAAAATTGAACGTGTTAACCTCGGGCATCTGCGCACCCTGAGTTTGAATTTTTCCTACCGCTTTTAGTAGGCCTTCCACCTTTTAACTTATTTTTTCTCAATATTTTTATTCGTGGAAATTTATTAATTAAATGCTGAGGTTCTTGGATAGTGAAAAAGGGGCCCTGGGGCCCCAATAGCTTTTAAATTCGATAAATGGCTTTCAGCCAGAAGGTGCGTCCCGGTTCGTTAACCCGAGTCAACTGATCGAAACCAATAATATTGGCTCCAGAGCGACTGATATGTTCAGCGTAAGTCTCATCGAATAGGTTATCGATACCGGTAGTTACCAGTACACTTTTACTGGGTTTCCAGCCGGCATTGATGGAAACGACGTTGGCAGAGTCGGTTGCACCAATATCCTGACCAACAATATTGCCTTTGCCGATATCCACTCGGTCCTGGCTTGCGATAGCGCGCCATAAAACACCTGCTGACCACTGTGCCTGTTCATAGTAGAGTCCCAGGCGGCCCTCTAAAGGAGGCAGTTGTGCAAGGGTAGTGCCATCGGTTTCGTTGGCACCGCGAACAGATGTTACGGTGAATTCAGTGCGCCACTGCTCGTTGAGCTGATATGAGGAGTCAAACTCCAAACCCCAGGAGCGCGCCTGGATGTTTCTGACAATGGAGGTAGTGCGAGTATCGGAGGAGTCCATACCATCCATATTCATACTACCCATAGAATCCATGCTACTCATTACTGCCGCTTTTTCGTAATCCGTTTCAATCATCAGGTAGTCATCAATCTGATTGACGAATCCGGAGACACTGGCGGAGAGTTTTTCACCGCGATAGATATAGCCGATATCCAGCTGGGTGGTCTTTTCAGATTCGATATCCAGTGCGCTGTAAGAGTCTGCTGTCTCATAGGAGAAAATTTCCCAATAATCGGGGAAGCGCTCGGTGTAGCCGAGTCCAGCAAAGAGTGTGGCAGAACTATTGGGGCCGCTCTCGAGACCATATTCATAGCGCAGGAAGCCGCTGCTCAATAGCTCTGAGCGAGTTTCTCCCGCAGTGGGGTTATCCACTGAGGACATCATAGATAGAGCAACTTCATCGCGAAGGTCTTTTACTTCCCAATCATCCATTCGTGCACCGGCGATCCAGCGCTGATTGGCTGCGACCTGCCAGCTGACCTCAGAAAATAACCCCAGCTGGTTAAACTCGGCATCGGCCTCTCGCTCCATATCCCGGTAGTCCATGGTGGACTGGTTCATGGTCGAACGGCCGGTGTGGCGATTTTCCCGGGCATCAATTCCACTGGTCAATTCCACATCGTCCATAGGCGTAAACACCAGAGCCATCTTGAAACCTGTGGTCTCACTATCGAGATTCATGACCATGGGGGTAGCGGTGCTGGATAGCTCGCGCAGGCTGTAGTTATCCATGATGTGGTCGATATAGTTGTAGTAGGCCTGGAGCTCAATTGAGTCGAGCCAGCTAGTGATATTGCTGCGGAAATATTTAGCTTTGTGGCTCTCACGGGCAAACTTGGAACCGTCGACTCCCCGATCTGCATAGGCAGCTTCACCATCGCTAAATGCAGTATCAAACTCGACCCGTGTATCGTCGCTGGGTGTCCAGGCTAAATTGACCTGGCTGCTCCAGCGCTCATAACTGGAATTTACCTCATTGCCATCCCCGTCTTCGTAGTCGTCCGCAGATGCCGAGGTCGAGGAGCTACGGATAGAAAACTGCGGCGAACTATAGGAGATATCGAATAGACCATCGCGACGCTCGGCACTGGCGCCGAGCAGGCTCGCATGCATATTCCAGTCGCTTTCAGTGGGGCGTTCCTGCTGCTGATTAAATACAACTACGCCGGCGGAATTTCCCGGGCCATAGAGGACGCTCTGTGGCCCTTTAATAACTTCAATTTCGTCCATTGCCTCGGGAAAAATATAGGCTGTAGGTGGGTCCATTCGGCTGGGACAACCACCCGCCATTGTTTCTCCATCCACTACCATCCCCAGGCGCGATCCCCCCATACCACGGAGCATCGGGTCGCCACTGGTACCGCCTTTGCGCACTACGGAGAATCCCGGAATGGTTTTCAAGTAGTCGGCACCATCATTGGCCGGCAATGGCTGACGGGGTTTTTTCGGATCGGTTACCAGGTTGAGAGGCAGTTCAGTTTTTACTCCGGTGACTACCATTTGCTCCATGTCACTGTCTTTTAGTGATTCTGACTCTTCGGATTCTTCCGCCGCGAGGTGTGCTGAAAAGGTACAGCAGGCAGCAAGTGCCAGACTGAGAGGTTTCTTCAAAAAAATTTTTGTGTTGTTGCTCTGGTGCATGGTTTCAATCCTTTTCGCTGGCGTTTCGGGCACGCAGCAGTAAGCGCGCAGGCCTGGGTAATATTTGGCGCACGCGACATATCCCCACCTGAAAAAGTGGTCGTATTTTGGCAAGGCTCAAAGCGCTGAAAATATTAAGACAGCAATGAGACTTGCGCTCCACAGCGAGCTGCGGAGGGATGATGTTGGAATAAAAAAGGAATTAAACCGGGGGCGCGCGAATCAGTGGGCGGCTGTAAGCGTTAGAGATAACGCGAAAAAAAGCCGGATAAGAAGTCGGTTGAGTAAAACCGGATAGGACTATTTCCAGTTCTGTAGATGGTGCGCTGGCAATACTGGCAGCGGCGGAGAAATTACAGTGGTTATCGGCAAACGAGTGCGCGGTTAGCGTATCGTGATTGTGGCTTGAAGAGTGGTCGCCGTGATGATCGCTGTGGGAATGCGCACTGAGGGCATTGAGCAATAATGCGCTGCGACTATCGCCATGGCAGAGCCCATAGGGCGTTCCCGCTGCAAATTCTGCAGGCATAAAACCCGCAGGAACCAGACCGCGCGCACTGAGAAATACCAGCAATAGCAACAGCGCCTGCCACTGGGACAGACGGGAACAGTATTGGATGGTGCGCTTACCGCTCATAAATAAGATGGTCTGTATTTTGCCGGGGCCCATTTTAAATACCCGGCGGTGAGTAACAAGAGGTTAACTGGTGATACAGCAAAGTGCCACTGCCACAAGATAACTTTTGCGAACTAGCGTGAGGTAAATTGAGCTCTATCAGGTTTGGTTGGAAATTAATTCCTTTTCCCTAGCGCTCTCTGAAAATTAATTTAATTTTCCCGGGCGATAATGGCTCCGGTAGATAATGCGCTTAATAACAGATTCTTGGAGTCGGGGAGAGTTCCCAGGCAGTCCAGGAGTATCGCGGGTAGGGAGAGGTAGGAGAGAGGGTTTGAAAAGAGGGGATTCGAAGAATCCCCGTTCGGTAAACCTGCTGGGATCAGATTCTGCCACTGCGCTTCAGGCGCCAGTAGGCTTCCACCAGGGACTGGTGCAAAAGCTCCGGTCTTGAGTCCACCACTATGACATTGTGCGCCTGCAAATGCTGGAGTAGTTGCTCCCGACGACGCAGGAAGTCTCTCGCTGCGGCACCGTTTATCGCATTGTCGAAGTTCTGGATTGGTTGCTTTAACAATTTGTCCACGGAGGTCTCCCGCAGACTGGCAATCATCACCAGGTGATTGCGTGACAGCAATTTGATTGCGGCGAGCAGCTCGTCACTGTCTTCATCGCGCAAGTTGGTAATCAGGATTACCAGGGCGCGGCGCTTGTGGTGGGCCATCAGATGTTGTGCGGCGCCAGTGTAATCGGCACTGCTGGTGCCGGAGTGAAGATCGTAAACGTTATTCAACAGCAGGTTGATAGCGCTTTCCCCTTTCACCGGCGGCAGTTGTCCACCACTGCTCTCTTGTGCAGCAGCAAATGCTTGCAAGCCGACCGCGTCGCCTTGTTTGATGGCAACATAAGCGGAAAGCAACAGGCCGTTTAGCGCGTGGTCGAAGTGGCTCAGTTCGCCGTCTTTAGCGCGCATCCGACGGCCGCAATCCAGCATATAGATAATTTCCTGGTCGCGCTCATCCTGGTATTCGCGGCTGATCAGTTTGCGCAGTCGCGAACTTGCGCGCCAATCCACCTGTCGCTGGCTGTCGCCCTGGCGGTATTCCCGCAACTGACGGAAGTCCATGCCCTCACCGCGTCGCTGTTGCTGGTGTAATCCCATCAGGCGCAAGCTCTGCTCGGTGGAGAGTGACTGCAGTGATGAAATGCCGAGAAAATTGGGGTAGACCTTTACGGTCTGCTCCTTTCCCAGCCATACCCTTGTCTGCCAGAGTCCCCAGGGAGAGTTGGCCAGCACCTCGATTCGTCCGAAAGAGGCGCTGCCTCGGCGGCGGGGTACCAGGTCGTACTCGATGGTGATTTCCTGGTCGGGGTTGAGCTGTGCTGAGCGCGGCAGCCCTGTCGATCCCAGTTGCTGTGGGATCGAGTCCGAAACCTGGAGTAACAGGGGGCGCGGGCTGGTATTGCGCAGTTTTAGCCGTGCAGTATTGCGTACGCCCAGAGCCAGGTTGCCAGGCAGTCGCCGCAGCCCCTGCAGGCCGGTTACCCGATAGCCGGTGAGAAAGTCCAGCAGGGCGGCACCGATTAGCAGGGCACTCGCTCCCCACCAAAGGTTGCCGATAAATGAGCTGGTTTGCGGAATCCAGATTCGCGCTGCTGTAATTGCCAGGGAGGCCAGGCACCAGTAGCCGAGCAGTTTTACCAGGCGCGGGCTTGGGCCGGTACGACCGCTTTTTGCTGGTACTGCCTGCTGCTCGGCCGCAGCTACAGTCTGTGTCACAGTCGCGGCGCCTCTACGCTGTCGATAATCATCGCCAGGGCGGTATCGGCAGTTTCACCGTCAATTTCCATATCCGGTGACAGGCCGATACGGTGGCGCATCACCGGGATTGCCATGGCTTTGATGTCATCTGGCAATACGAATTCTCGTCCCTGTAACAGGGCATTGGCGCGAGCGGCCTGTAGCAGGCCGATACTGGCGCGGGGGCCGGCGGGACTGCGCAGCTGTGGCGATTGACGGGTGGCACGCACCAGGCGCACGGCGTAATTCAATACCTGCTCGTCGAGGCCCACCTGGGGCACCAGGGCTTGAAGTTGCTGCAACTCCTCGACAGTAATCTCCCCCGACAGCTTCTCCTGCAGGCTGCGCTCAATGCGGCCACTGCTGGCGGCCGCGGCTAATTTCAGTTCCGCATCAAGGCTGGGATAATCGATCAGGATTTTCAGCAGGAAGCGGTCAAGCTCCGCCTCTGGCAGCGGGTAGGTACCCTCCTGCTCAATGGGGTTCTGGGTGGCGAGCACCATAAACGGGCTGGGTACTTTCAGTGCCTGGCCGTCGATGGTGACCTGCTTTTCCTGCATCACTTCCAGCAGGGCGGCCTGGGTTTTGGCGGGGGCGCGGTTGATTTCATCCGCCAGCAGCAGGTTGGTAAATACCGGTCCGCGACGCACTTCAAAGCGACTCTCCCCCATGTTGTACATGGCGTGGCCAGTGACGTCGGCGGGCATCAGGTCTGGGGTAAACTGGATGCGGCGGAAATTACCGCCAAAACAGTTGGCCAGGGTGCGCACCAGCAGGGTTTTACCGAGGCCGGGCACGCCTTCCAGCAGTACGTGGCCGGAAGCCAACAGTGCTACCACTACCTGGTCGACCACCTGTTCCTGGCCAATCAACAGTCGATTAATATTGTTGCGCAGCAGCTGCAGCCTGGCGGATGCTGCCTGCCAGTCAGGTGATGGGCTCGCGGTTTGTTGTTCCGGTTGAAGAGTGGTCTCGCTCATAGGACTGCCTCAATTCGCTGCAGATTACGCATGTGTTCAGTAAATGTTTCTTCAGTAGTAGGGGGCTTGCCCCACAGGGTTTCCACTACTAGACGTTCATCCATGCCTGTGGGGGCACAGAGCTTGTCGCACAGCTTGCGCTTTTTAGTGGCGTCGATATGGGTGGCGTCAAGGCGCCGTAGGAGCTCTTGACGGTAGCCGCGCAGCAGGGCTTCACATTGATCGTCCTGCCAGTAGTAGTGGCCGCAGGCGGAGATGTGCTCTAACAGCGAACGGCGGGACACTTCCGGCTCCGGCTGCAATGGGCCGAAGCGGCGTCCGTGTAGTAATAGCCAAGCGAGTAAGGCCAGTGCGCCGGCGAGAAAAAACTCTGCGGCATATTGACGAGCAACCTTAGAAAGGGATTCAAAGCGGGGGCGGGTGAGAAAGATAAACTCTCCTTCACCGGCCAGCAACTGTAAGAAATAGGCGTGATCGAAGTGGCCGATACGCTGGGATTGCCATAGGGTACTGTCTGTCATCAGGGTTATCACACCATTGCCGCGCTCGAACTGCATAAATGGTACTCCGCTGTCGTCGCGGGATATTTTTGCCCAGAAAACAGGCCCATTATCGTAAGTCTCGTCGTTGAACGCCGGGTGATAGAGCAGGTGGCTGGGGTCTAGATATAGCTGTATCCCACTATTACCCTCAACAGGTAGAGTTATCAGGTCTTCCTCTGGCACAACTGGGTTGCGGGATGGCTCCTCTTCGGGTTCCTCTTCCGGCTCGCCTTCGTCAATTTTACGATTGTGCTCGCGCATGGCATCGGCGGGGTTCTGCTCAGGTTCGAGTACGGCATCCTCCCCGAGAAGTTGTTCCAGTGTTTGCTGCAGTTCGAACTCGCTGTAACCCTCTTTAATGGAGACGTCCATGGCTTCAAGCAGCCAGTCGCGGTTTTCACTGCGTCCGGAGTCGCTGTCGAAGTTGCCGGTATAGGCCACGACGATAGCGTGACCACCGCGCTCGACCCACCCGATAAGCTCTTGGGCTTTGGTGGGGTTATAGACCTGGCTGGAGCTACTGATAAACAGGGTGGCATCGGAGGCTAGGCCTTGGAGTACAGATATATTATCCGCCTGGCGCGGCTTCATCTGTAAGTCGGTGAGGTATTGCTCGGCGGCCAGGTAGGGATTGTGCCGGGCTTTTGTGCCCCAGCCGATATCGATTTCTTCGGAGTAGCGCTCGTAGAAGGTAAGGAACAGCCATACCAATGCGACACAGCCTAGCACCAGGGCACTTATCAATATTCTTTTAACGGTCATTGCCAAACTCCTGCTGCCACTGACCGCAAAGGGTGTTTACCTGGGCCTCTTGCGGCGGTCGGTGGGCATAGGCAAGCTGCTGCCAGTTTGCGGTGAGTTCCTGTACAAAATGACTCAGCGTGGGGCTTACCGGGGGCTGTTCTTCTTTGGGTTCCTGTTGTCTTGTGCGCACCAGCTGGGCACATTCGCTTTCGGTGAGGTGGTCGCCGAAATGGAACTCGAAATCCTCAATCAAGTGAGAAAGAGTGGCGCGATACAGCAGTCCCAGACTGGCTCGCTTATCGCCCTCTACCCACAGGCGCATGACCTCTGCACAGACATCATCGGGCAGACTCGATTGGCGTACATCCAGGCCGAATAGGGTTTCGGGGACGGGCTGCTTTTTCTTTGGCTTGGCCTGCCACTGTAAGCTCTGAAGAATCTTTTCGTGATGTCTCCAGATCAGGTAACCGAGACCGCACACTATTCCTACCCACAGCACAATTTCCAGAATCTTTGCGATTGTTGGGCCCCATTTGAATTCACTCCTGGGTTCATCTGGATTGCTTTCAAAGAGCCATTCAATAAAGTCGATCAGCCAATCTGGAAATTTTTCCTCGGCTAACTCGATTTCTGTTTTGTCCTTTTTACGCCAACCACTAACTTCCTGAATTTGGTGAAAGTCCTCACCGGCGAGGATTTCATCAATATGTTCCTGGGCTTGCTGTGGGGTTTCCGCCGGCGCTGCGCTGGTAGGCGGTGCGGGTAATACCGCCATTAAGATAAGGCTGCAAAGTAGAACCAAAGTGGTGGCACCGGGATTATTTCTACGGCGGGATTCCTTTTTGTGCTGTTGGTTTTCAAGCAGATCTCGGAATTGAATTTCAATATCCCAGCCTTCCAGTTCGATGCGGCGGCCGATGTAGAGACAAAACCCACTGACGATATAGAAGGGGGCAACAACCGCCATAACAAACAGGTAAAGCCCGTTGTATATCCACTCTAACCATTGAGTATCCCCAAGGAGCAGAGGCATCCAATCGATCCCACCGGAATACTGCTCAGGGATAAACAGAAATGCCATCACCGACAATGCAGCGAGGAGGAACATCTCAATATGGTAAAGCGTAATCGTCAGCCAGGTAGCTGCACCGGAGTGTTTGCGATGTAGTACTCCGATACGCGAGGAGCGGGCTTTGCCCGTGGACTGTTCCAGTACAGTGACAGGCATATCAAAAGAGCGCGTGGGGCTCAGCCGACGGAAAGTGAGCCACAAAAACCAGTCGCGACGATTCTGGCTGAAGAAATGCTTCAAGGCCGTGCCAACGGATACCGGTGAGCCAAATAATGCGCGGCTGATCATAAACAGGGGCAGCCGATCAAATACCGGTTTCAGCCACCAGATAAATAAGATGGAGAGCATCGGTGACTCTGGAAACAGCCAATAACACAGGGCAAATAGTGGCGCTGAGGGCAACAGGTAGACCATAAAAAGCTGCCACCAGTACTTTCGTGCCAGGGCGATGCCGAGATCGACAGACTCCCAGGGGGAGCGCAAGCGGGCGCGCACGGCCAGATTCTTAATTTGCATGGTTTGCGTCCTCCCTGCGCCCCGCCAGGATAAAGTACGCAAAGACCAGCACCCAAAACAGGGCGCCTACCCCGAGCTTGATCGCAATTGGAGTACTGGCACTAGAAGACCAGAAGGCCTCGAGGAAGGCGGCAATCACCAACATCAGGAAAGTACCGTACATGATTTTCATTGCCTCCACCGCGGCCAGGCGCAGTGCCACTGTACGCTGGTGTTGACCCGGGTCGACGAGTGAGCGTCCCAATATCAGTCCCGCCGCACCAGCTAAAACGATGGCAGTTAACTCAAAGGCGCCGTGGCCAATCACGAATGGATAGAAAGTCGAAATAAAGCCGACCCGGGTAATATGTCCGAAAGCAGCACCAATATAGATGCCGTTAAATACCAGGAAGAAAATTGACCCCAGGCCAAAAAGTACACCGCCGGCAAAGGTGCGAAAGGCGATGCCAATATTGTTCTTGATATAAAAACCGAACATGAACAGATCGGTATCTGAACCGCGCTCGCGGCCCAGCACCCGATTGCTCGGGTCATACATGGATTCAAAATCCATAACCTGGTCTGGTGACATGACGGCGTAGACCAGGGCATCGTTGTTGTAAGTGCCGATGCCCAAAATTAGCCCCGGCACTAAGAACAGAGCGGTGGCTAGCAGTACGGTCCGGCTGTTAGCGCGTACAGCTTGGGGAAAACCCGCCAACAAATAGTGCAACCAACCCTTGCGGCGCAAGGTCTCCTGGCGGTAGACACGATGATGTGCGGCCATAACCAGCTGGTTGAGGTGGTCTATCAGGCGGTTGGTATATTGTCGCTCCTTTGCCATCGCCAGCTGCTGGCAAAGGTTTCGGTAGGCGACGGGCAGGTCCAGAGCCGCAACTTCGGACTTGTTACGATCCGCTTTCAGCCAGGCTTCTAATTGCTCCCAGCTGTCGCGGTAGCGATTCTCAAAGTCTCTCTGCTTCATAGGTATCTCTGCCTATCCCCTGCCACCGAGTAGCCAACTGCCTACGGAACGCAGGTAGCTCAAGGCATCGCTGTCCTTTTTTCGGGTAATCGGCTCGAGCAGGTTGGCGAGTTCCCGCTGGCGCGCTTCACTTAGATCCTCGTGACGCTCCAGTAAGCTGACCAGTGCTTGCTGATCCTGCTGGCGCAGGTTTTGCGGTGGTGGGAGCGGGGTTGTATCTGGGAGGGCAATCGGTGCCTTTTCCTCTTCGCGATAGATCACCAGAGTGCCTGCAGCCAGATCTCCGAGTCGCTGGAAGTGGCGCCCAAGGGTCATGCTGATTACGCCAGTGGCGTAGGCAAACGGCATAAAATCTGCAAAGCGCAGCAGGTTGCGTACGATGGATGCACTCCAAGACACGGGCGTGAGGTTATCGTTGACCACCATCAAGCCAAAAGACTTCTTGCCTGGTGTCTGGCCACGGCGCATGACCTCAAAAAATACCGGGTAGAACCACTCGAGAAGAAAGGCGCAGACGAGCCAGATGCCAGCACCGGCAAAACCGGCGAAGAACAGGCCCATGCCGATCGCAGCCAATATTAGTGATCGATAAAAAACGTCCACGGCATAGGCAAGGATACGCGGCACGGGCCCAGCTGCCCGTGCGCGTAAATCGATCCCCTCAGGTGTTTCGACGTTATAGGTGGTATCCAGCAAGCCACCACTCCTGTCAGGTAGAAAAACTTAATTATGGTTGGGGACGCCGAAAACTTTTCGGTAGGCGACACCTATAGCAATAATGCACAGAGGTAATGCCCAGATCAGACCGATTAGCAGGGCGAGACCACCGGCTATAACGATCAACATGGTTACAATGAAAAAGCCGAGGAAGGCAAACCAGTTTTTGGTAATGGCCTTGCGAGAGGTTTCAAGTGCTTCCCAGGGACCTAGATTACGATCGGCGACTAACGGCATTGTTAGCAAGTAAGCGATAGCCAGGTAAATACCTGGAATCACAAGCAATACCATACCTATCCCAACTAGTAGATAGAGTAAGATGGTGGCAATACCGAGTGGCACTATTTTGTCGAAGTGTGCGAACACCTCTGTGCCGGAAGTCTTTTCGTCGCGGGCAATCTTGATACCAATCATCGTCATACCCACGGCCAGAGGTGCGCAGCCAATCGTGACAATAAGCTGATAGAGTATGCCGGCGATTGCTGAGGTCGACTCTGGGGCACTACCTAAGCTGAATGCCGCAGCGCCTCCAGTAATCAAAGCTGCAACGAGGGAAATAGCAATAGTGGCTACGCCGTAGAGTATTGCTCCCACCCAAATGGTGCCTTTGTTGCCGCTAGTGCGTTCCCAGGCCTCACTGATAGTTTCCCCAATAGAAAATGAATAATCTCCGGCAATGCCCTTTTCAATAGAGCCAGAGTCGTCACTCTCTGAGCTATTGGCCAAATTCGCTTCGGGGGCCTTATAGATGTCACTCATCTTGTTAGCTGTCCTTATTGAGATTCAGATTATTAGTGGGGTGTAGAGTCTGGGATGGGAATATCTCATAGGCGGGAGTGGCGAACAATGCCACGCCAATACATCATCAAATTAGGTGATATATCTTTCTCGACATAAAATCCCCAGAGAGCGAATAAGGAACTGGATTAATGAAAAAAATACTGTGGACGGGTGGCCTGATTTTGGTGTTGGTTATCGCCGGATATGCCGCTTTGCCATTTTATTCCATCGGGCAGTTGCAGCGTGCGGCGGAAATGGCTAAATCCGAACAGCCGCAGGTTAGAAGCGAGAGTATTGATACTTTAGAACGCTATATCGATTTTCCTGTTTTGCGTGACAATTTAAAGGTTCGCTTGCAGCAGCAACTTAGGAGCTCCCTAAGTAATTCAGTTCCCCAGGAGTTTGATGAGCTATTGAGCGCTGGTGCGAACTTCTTTATGGAGCCACTTTTACAGCAGTTTATTACGCCTGAAGGCATTGCGGACCTCCTTCGAGGGGGAGAGGACCTGGAGGCATTTGAGCGGGAAATCTATCGGCAGGGTAGCGAGATGCAGAGCAGCTCCGAAAGTGAGCCTTCTACGGAGGAGGATAAAGAGGACTCCTGGCAGAGAATGGGCTGGCATTTTACCGACCTCAATCATCTGAGTGTTGAATATGGTGAATATGGCCGGCCTGAATTGCGCCTGCTGATGCAACGCAATGGCCTGCGCTGGCAGTTAGTGGACATTCAGCTAATTGATGATAAAAGTGGAGCGAGTCAGGAATGGAGATAGAGAAGTCAGTCAACGTATTTGGCGATTCACTGATGCCTTGTAGCCTGGACCCCAAGACAGGTTTTTTTCGCGATGGTTGCTGTAACACTTGTAAAGAAGATCTCGGCTCCCACACCGTCTGCGTTGCCGTGACTGATAAGTTTCTGGAGTTTTCCCGCAGTCGCGGCAATGACTTGAGTACACCGGTAGAGGAGTTTAATTTTCCCGGTTTAAAGGAAGGGGATCGTTGGTGTCTCTGTGCCGCGCGCTGGCTTGAAGCGGAGAAATTGGATATGGCTCCCCGGGTATTTTTACAGAGTACACATGTGAAGGCGCTGGAAATTATTCCTATGCAAACATTGCGTCGCTATGCGCTGGATTTGCTTTAGTTGATTGGGTGGATCAGCTCCCTGTCCACCTATTTACTCCCTTCAAATGGCGGCACGTCCCTGTGTCGCCACGCTACTGACAAGATAGCTACTCGGTACTTAAGAGGGCAGGAAGTCGATTGAGTAGTTTTTGGTAGTACTCTCAACGTTGGCAGAACCAAAATTGATCATGCGGATTCTCGCCAGCAACTTGCGCTCAAGTGCCGGGTTATTGAGCTCGCTCTCTACCAATTTGATCGACGCGATAGCACCATTCGGTGCGATCACCAACTGTACGGTGAGCCTTCCCTGCAGAGTTGGGTCCCTGCGCAGCGCGCGATTATAGATTCCAATAATGGCCTCTTTATTGGCTTCCATAACACTGCGAATGGAATCGTCGGTACGTATGGATTTTTGTCCTCTGGCCTTGGCCACCGCTTCTTTGGCTGAACCCGTTGCCTGGGTACTTTGCACACGAGTGTTTTCACGACCGGCCAGTGAGACGCCACCGGTATCGCGACTCACTCTGCCGGCGGCAACGCCGCCACTGGAGGCTTTTGACTTATCCGCGATCATACTGCGTTCTATTTTAGTGGCAGTAGCATTACCCGAGCTGAGCTGGCCCCGGCTAATATCCGATGTATTAAAACTCTCGCGCATATCCAACAGATCATCGGCGAGTGCATTCAGGCCGCTATTGGCCGCTTTCTCCCGGGCCTGTTGTACTTTGGCAACCGGGGGATTTTTAACCTTGCGCGGCTTCTCCACAGGCTTGGGCTTGTCGGGTGTTTCCGCTTTCTTTTTGGGTTTCTCTTCGGGCTTTTTCTTTTCCTCGGGCTTCTTTTGCTCTTTGGGTTTCGGCTTTGGCTTGGGTTTTGGCAATTCCTTTTTTTCCAAAATCACTTTGGCCAGCTGTGGCGGTACCCTTTCGGCCTGCTCCCGGGTGAGTTCGGGTACTGGCGCCAGTGCAACGGCAATACCACTGATTGCCAGGGCTATCAGGCCACCGCGCAGCAATTTAATAAATCGCTGATCCTCCTCTCTCGAGGCGGACCAGGGAAGTACTGTTTCCTGTAGTTGCCAGGGGGCGTAACTAACGGTTGCTGTACTCATATCAGGATTCCACCCCCGAAGGATCTTCCGGCGCTGTTTGTTCTACGGCGAAAGACATATCGCGAAAGTCTGCGGCTGCGCAGGTGTGCATGATCTGCTTTAGCAATTCATAGGGAACTTGTTCATCACCTAAAATAGTCACTGCTCGGCCCAGAGTTTTCTGGACTTCGCTCAGCTCTCCAGCTCGTTCAGCACGGTATTTAAGCTCTGTTACCAGGGCCTCAATATTCTCTGCGCTGGGGTCTATATCATCGATATTAGTGATAAATCGGTCCCCGACAAACAGCTGTTTATTGTTGACCCGTACTACAGTAGTCACCTCGGGTTTCTGTTGTGAGGTGGACTTGGGTAGCTTTATGGTTTTATCAGTCTGCAGAACCTGAACATCACTGGTTGAGTTCACCAGAAGGAAAAATACCAGGATGGTGAAGATATCCATCAGTGATACTAGGTTCAGTTTTGACTGCTGCTTTTTTTGCCTTTGCCTGCGCTCTTGCAGTTTTGCGGCTGCATTTATCTTCATAGTTTGGCCCCGCTATTTTGTCTGCTCCGGTGCATCGCCGAGAGATATCTGGGGGAACAGTTCTGCATCAACAACGGATGCGGCCACTACAGCCCGGTAGCTACGCGCAGTATCCATGGCGGCGACCAGAGTTTTGTAAGGCGTTCCCTTTTCTGACAGGATGACCAGATCATCTTTGTCGATAGATTTTTCTCGCAACTGCCGTTTTATCTGCTGTAAAACGACAGATATCGTGGCGAAATCCGGTGAGTTTTCCTCGTGTGGGATGCGTTTAACCCGCTGCCCAGCGGGATAATTGATATCGACATACTGCGTACGCAAAACGAGTTCGAGCTGGCGATTTTCCTCCACACTGCTGGAACTTCCATCGCTGATACCCGGCAGATTCAGCTTGAGCACGGAGATGTGGGAAAACACCATATTTAGCAGTAACACAGGAACCAAAATGGTCATCAAACTCATAAACGAGGTGATATCGAGTTCCGCTTCCTCATGTCCACGCCGGCGAATATTTATGTTCAGCATGGCGGTATCCCTTAGCTGTTAGCGGTGCGCTGTTCCGCTTTCTGTGGGCGTCCCATGGTCAGCAGATTAAGGAATTTAACCCCGGCCATTTGCAAACTATCGACAATCTCATTGGTTTTATTTTGCAGCATTGAGTTAAACAACAGCAGGGGAATGGCAGAAATCAAACCGAATGCTGTAGTGTTCATCGCTACGGAAATACTGGTGGAGAGCATGGTCGCTTTTTCAGATGGGTCGGCACTGGCTACTGCGGTAAATGCAGCAATCAGACCCATAATAGTGCCGAGTAGGCCCAGCAGAGTGGCAATATTAGCGAGAGTGGCCAAGTAACTGGTGCGTTTTTCCAGACGGGGAACTGCTTCGAGGATCCCTTCCTCAATAGCCAGGGCAATATTTTCCTCGCGCTTGGCAAATTGCAAAGTGTTGATGCCCGCCGCGGCGATACGCCCCATTGCTGCGTCGTTGTCTCGGGCCAGCTGCAAGACACTTTGATAGCTGCGTTTTTGCAACATGGGCAATACTTGTTGATACGCTTTTTTATTGGCATTCCGCGCGCGTGATAAAAATATCCAGCGCTCTACTACCATTGCCAGTCCGATAACCAGGACCACCGCAATCGGGTACATAAAGGGTCCGCCATTTTGGAAAAAACGCAGCATCGCTTGAGTGAATTCCATGATTTAATTCTCCACAGATAAAGTTATAAATTTGTAGTGCAAAGGGAGAACGATTGAGTTCCCACCCTTGGTGTATAAAGAGGGCCGCGGGACGTTGAAGCCTGCTGCGGCGGTTCCATGTCTTCGCTGTATAAATTCAGCAGCGCCGCTTCCATGCGCCGCAAAAAATTATTTTTAATTTTGGTGGGTCGGCCTAGTCGTTTTTTTCCTGTTCAGCTTGCAACAGCTTTATTTCCCGCCGAAATTCCGAATATTCCTGATGTTCAAATACAGAGGAGAAAGTTTGCGGCAGAACGCTGTCGAGCCTTTGTAAACTGTCGGCTTGCTTCCAGGGAATGATATATAAAACCTTAGGTTGTTCCTGACTGCCAATTACGGTGGACTCCAGCGTTGTTATTTCCTCTGCTGTTGCGCCGTATGCAAAGATAGACAGGCTCAGTATGAGGCTAGAAAATAATTTCATTGTTAAAGTCTCCGCTCCAGCTCGAGTATCCATGCACTGAGCAATTTATCCTGTTCAGTACCGGAATCTTGCGCTGCCATATAGTGCTGAAGGGCGCGCTCGGGTTGTTGCAGGTAAAGGTCGTAGAGGATTCCCAGGTTGCGGTGTGCATCGGCATAGTGTGGCCAACGCTCTATGGCGCCGTTGTAGTATTGCTCTGCATCTTCGAACCGCCCCCGGTCACGCATCAGCGCAGCAAGACGATTCCAGGCAAATACATTGTTATCGTTTACAGCAATAGCCTGGCGAAAGCTGCGCTCGGATTCCTCGTATTTCTCGCCGGACTGCTGCACGATTGCCAGGTTTAGCCAGGCTCCGGAGAGTTCCGGCCACTTTTCAGTAATTTGTAGAAGTTGCGATTCAGCCGCAGGTAAATCATTTGCCTGAAAATTCTGGCGAGCCAGTTCCATCGCCGCACGGGCCTGTTGCGGTACTCTTTTACCATCCCGCAAGTAGGGGTTCTCTGTAAGTTGTTGCCCGGCGTCACTATCTGCGGGCGATGTCGTCTTTTGCAGGCCGCTACATGCGGCGAGTAAAAAAACTAATAGCGCAGTAAAAAGTAACCGTGCGATTGAAGATGATTTCCGGGCGCTCAATTCAGTGCAGTGCATCACTCCACTCCAGGGTTTTTTCTTCTTTTTTGTAGCGTGCGGGTAGCAGCTCTCCCAGTGAATGGAAGCTGCGTTTAACCCAATCGTCATAAATACCCTCAACCGTGCGCTGGATATTGGCCTCGTGAAGTTCTATGGACTTTTCCTCAAAGGGATAAGCCTGTTCCTCCAGCAGAATTTCGTATTGTTCCAATTCCAGCTCGTTCAGGTTTTTAGGGCGCTGTGAGTCCATCAGGTCACGGCTGAGCTGTCGGTAAACTTCCGCAAGACGATAATTTGCTTGAGGGGTAAATTCTGCAATGCCAAATTCCAGTACTTTACGGTAATCCGCCACGGTGGTTTGCATGGCCCGCTTTTTATTAGCGAGACTGGTCTTTAACGGCAAGCGCAGTGCCAGTTCAGCAAATTTCGCATAACTTTGCTCCGCCAGTTCACTTTGAGAATAAGCGGCCAGGTAACGCCCGCGGGGTGACTGCAGCGAGTTCTGTGCAAGTTGTTCTAGCCAGTAATTCCGCTTGGTGGGCTTTTTAGTCTGAGCGTAGATTTCGACCAGCTGAAATTGCGCTTCCAGACGTTGCTCAGCGGGTTCTGGCCACAATTTGCTGTAGTTGCGATAGCTTTCAATAGCCCGGTTGTACTCACCGGCTTTTTGCAGGTTTTCTGCTGCCATAAACAGGGATTGACGGCGAACTTCCCGATCCGGATCAGTAGCGGCTAATTGCAGCAATTCTGAGGCGGCAGCCGCCGGCATTTCCAGCGCTTCAAAGATAACGATGGCTTTGGCAGCCAGTGTCGGCGTCAAGGTGTGCGCGGGATAAAACTGGCGGAAATCAGCGAGCTCTGTGCTGGCGCGCTGCCACTGCCCTAACTGAATAAGAAAATTAATTGCATCGTATTGGGCCGTGGCCGCAACCTCTGTGCGCCCGCTATCGCGGATACGCAGGAGGTGATTGAGGGCTTCCTCACTGGGAGCGGCATCCTCACTTTCGCGCTGGGCCAGAATGATTTCTGCCTGACGGTAAATGGATAACTGCAATTGGCGCAATGCGTCTTTGCGCAGTGAATCGTCTGGCTGGTAGCCGAGCGCGCGGGTATAGGCGGCCTCTGCCTGAGGATATTGCTTCAGGGAAAAATGGCTGTGCGCCAGTATCATTGCAATACTTAATTGCTGTTGTTTATTGGCTGGCGGTTGCCATTGATCGGCGTGCTCGGCAGCGGCGATGGCCTCGGCAAAGCGCGATTGTTGCAACAACTTATCGGCAGCGGCCAGCTGCACTGGCAGCGCCCTCGGATCTTGGGGCCAGCTCTGTGCAAATTTCAGGCTCGCTTCGATATTGCGATCGAGCCACAGGATTTTCTGTTCCGCCTCTTGATCCGGAGTTTGTTCATGCACCCTGGCTGCACTGAGGATGGCTCCGTAGCCGGCTTCGGCGCCATACCTGGGATCTTGGTATTCCCAGGCGACCTGGCTGTAAGCGCGCCAGGCGGCGGGGTGATCTGCAGCCTGCTCGAGACACTCCGCCATCAGGAAAACCATGGATGGCGTGCGTGGGTCTTGTGGAAAAGTCTGCGCGTATTCGTGATATAAAGCGGCGGCACTGCGATAGGCACCCAGTGATTGTGCGCTGACAAGGCGGCGTTCTTTCACTTTATTCGCGGGCAGTTTTGTCACCTGCTGAGCCAATTCCTGTGCGCGGGCGTGGTCAAATTGGGCCAATTCGTACAGCCATGGTTGCAGAGTTTTGGCTAACTCCTGTTGTTGAGTTTCACCTGCTGCTTGCCAGTAATCACTGTTCACGCCATAGCGCCGCACAAAGTCCCGTTTCGTGGGCAGAATTTCTTTATGTAGTCTCCCCGCTTGCAAGGTTTCAACGGCGAGAAGATGGAGCTGTGGGGCCTGCTGGGTTTGCGGGTAGTGATTTACGAATTGTAAAAAAGTATCGGCGCTGTTGCGGAACAGCTCTTTTTCCCGATACCAGGTGCCGAGTGCGCTGTATAACTGGTGCTGGTAGGGACGTGGCTCTCCATTGAGGTTAAAAGACTCAATGGCTTCAGCGCCTCCCAGGTAGCTGAAGTTTAATGCGAGCCCGCGCAAGCTGTCTTCACGCAGGCGCTGCCGCCCAACAGGGAGTTCCTCCCCCTGTTCCTCACTGTGCAAAATATCCAGCGACTGGAGAAAGATTTCTGTGGATGCTCGGTAATTGCTCGATTTAAATTCTGACCAAGCCAGCATATAGCGAGCATTATCCGTAAATGGACTAGGCCCCTGCTTGAGCAATGCACGGAAGTCTCGGGCGGCACCGGGGTAGTCTTTGCGATTGAATGCCGCCTCGCCACGGCGGAATAAGACTTCGCCGATAAACGGTGAGTCCGGTGCGCTACCGGCTATCTTTTCCAATGCCTGTAAGGCCGCGGGCATTTCCCCATCCAGTGCCCTGGCGCGGGCTAAGCGATAGAGAATGTAATCATCTTTCGGGCGCTGTGCGGATAGGCTTTGGTAATAATCGACCGCGCTGGAGTAGTCGACTATGGTATCTGGATTGTCGGACTGCTTTTGCTCCAGTCGTTCCATTTCCAAGTCAGCCAGGCGCAGATGGATTTGTTGCCGAACCTTGGGGTCGGTGTGGCTCTCCAGTGCCGTGCGGTAACTTTGCACCAGGTTTTCCAACGCGACAGCGGTCTGCACGGGCGGACTTTGCGGTGCCCCTTCCTGGGAGCTGGGCGGGTTGGCACGGGGCAGGTCAGCCAGGGTTTGTACCGGTTGATTACCACAGGCTGTCAGGGCACAGCAAATACCAATAGCGAGGGAGCGCAGGGCAAACACAGCTGCCGGATGCGGGGCGTTATTCATGGTCTGCGGCCCCGGTATTATCCGTGTCACTGTCAGCCTGAGAGGCTGCGGGGATTGCCTGCATTTCAGCGTCTTGCAGACGTGCGATAGCCAGTCGTGTGTGGGCCATATAATTGTGAATTTGCTGCTGCTCCCTACCCAGCTGAGCGATAACCTCTCGGCGCAGGTCGGCTTCAATCAATTCGCTGGCTCGAACAATCGCTGCCTGCTGTGCTGGAATTTTGTCACCGGCGGTGACCACCCGATAGGCTAGCTGGCGCAGTTGTGGCCCCCGCTGTGCCTCGGTATCTGTTTTCTTGCGTTGTTCCCGCCCACTGCGTAACTGATCTTCGAGCTGCTGTAGGGATTTCCGCTGCTGCCATAACTTGTCGTGATACTGTTCACTGGCTTGCCAGAGCAAAATCCCCCGGGCTTTCGCCAGGGTTTCCGCTTGTTGTTGGCTGGCTTTACCGCTGCCCTGGATTTTTTTAAGACGCTCTTGTGCGCCGGTGAGAATTTCCAGTAATTCCAGGGTTTCACTTTGATCATCTGGAGTGGCGGTGGTCGCCAATAAAGTGAGTGCATCGCGCTCCCGCTCAATTTGCTCGAGTGCTGCCCTCAAATGATCATATTGCTGTTTTGCCATCTGCAACTGCTGGTCAAACTGAGCGCTATTGTAGTGATCGATAATAGTAGTACGGCGCAGGTGACGCTCTTCGATAAGGTCGGTGAATAGGGGCAGTTTATCTTGCCAGCTTTGCAGGACCTGGGTCAGTTGCTGCAGGTCGCGCAACTCGGTAAGCCGTAATTGGAAGCGGTCACTTTGCAGGATTGGCCGCAGAAAGTGCTGGTTGTCACGCAATAGGGGAGAGGCCTGGGCCAGTTGTAACCAGCCGTAGCGCCATGCCTCGCGCTGAACAGGATCATAGGCCAGCGGCTCCGTCGTCAGGTCTTGCTGTAACTGTTGTAATTCAGTGAGCGTTTTCAGGTAATAAGCTTCAGCATTTCGATATGCACTTAGGGCAACGGAGCGATTCTCCAGTTTTTCGTAGCCATAGGGCAGCGCTACCATGGCTTCCCGGGCGGCGGGACTGTAGCGGTGCTTATCCAGTAAAAATTGCAGCGCGTCTATGCCCGCCTGATAGTCCTCGCCGTTGATGGAGGACCAAGCCATTCCCAAGAGTGCGCGAGTTGCCCAGGGCGTGTTGAGGCGAACCCTGGAAAAGGCTTGCTTGGCTTCTGTGTGCTGTTCTGAAAGTGCCAGCGCATAACCCATACCAATATGGGCTTTATCGAGAAGTATAGGAATTTCCGTTGATGGAATATCAATCGTTTCTGCAAAATCAACCGCGACTTGATATTCGTGGATTGCTGCGGGCAATTGGCTGGACCTGGCAAAGGCGGCGCCTAAGTTGATATGTCCCAGTACTTTTTCTGCAGGGAATAAATCACTGGATTCCAGTAATTTTTTCGCCGTGGTGAGGTCTTTATTACGCAGAGCCAGATTGAGCGGTAGAGAGGACTCCTCGGCAACCCCTGACTTTTCCAGGTGTGCCGCAGCGTTGATAAAATCTCCGTTCAGGTAATTCAATTCGGCCAGTTTTAACCAGGCAGTGCGGCGATATTTTGGCACTGCCTCGGCATTAGTCTGCTGTTCAAATAATTCGGCAGCCCGGTTATGTAGACCAAACCCGAGGCTGATTCCGCCCTCTATCAATGCGGCGTTATCCCGGTGAATTTGAATTGAGTCTTGCTGCTGAGCAACCAGCAGTGTGCTCAGAGCATCAAAATAATTCCCTTGAAAATACTCGTAAAGGGTAGCGCCATAGGCCAGATCCTGAGCCCTTTGGTATTTTTGGGGGGCTCGCTGCTCATTGCTGGGGCCGTCTGTCTCGGCCACAATTTCAGCTTCCTGAGCGCAGAGGCTGCTCGCAGCAAGGGTGAGCGCCAGGGATAGGGTGCGGGTAAAAGATGGGTAGTACATGGCTAATCAGGGCGTTGGCCACTGCACCAACTCAAACTCCGGCTGTTGTTTTCCGGAGCTGTCAGAGATAACCAGCTCAATAACGGCGGGCTCATCGGTTTTATTTAATTCCAATTTGGCCGCCCGCTTGTACTCGCGCCCTTCGGGCCCCAGACCTGTTACAAAAGCAGAAATAGTGTAATCACCGGATTTCAGGTTGCTTTTGTAAAGTGGTTGAATGCCACCGCGAATCAACGCTTCCCGCTGATGTTCCGTATACAGATGACTTGCACTTAACTTGTTGTCGATGTGGAGCTTTACGGCATCTAAAGTAAAATAATGGCCTACATCCATAGACACATAAAAAGCGATCTGGCTCTGCGCAGGGTAGAGCAGATCCTCTTCAAGAATTAATAAATCCCTGTTTAATTTGAGTACATTGCGCTTTAACTCTTCCAGTTTCTCTGCGGAGAAATCGTTTTCCTGAGCCTGTAAAAGCGCAGAGGCTAAAAAGCCGATAAAGAAAATAAAGCACTGAAAGAGGCGTCTCATGGCAGACCTTTTGATAGGAATTGGCATTATTCTTTGGTCGGCGCAAATTATGTCAGGGGATCAATGATCTGATGTGATCTTGTTGGCAAATTTTCTATGAAGATAAAATGGAATACTCAAAGATTCTCCAAACCGCGACTGAAAAACAGCTTCCGGTTACTATCGATAACTACTGCCTCAAATTGGGGCAATCGATTGATAAGTGCCAAGCCCTTTTCTTTTCCCAGAACAAACACACTGGTAGAGAGAGGGTCGGTATCAAAACCTCGGGGGCCAATAATACTGACACTGATCAGCTTATCCGTGTTCTCTGCCGAAGTTTCAGAGGGTTTACCCGTGGAAGGGTTAAAAATGTGGTGAACTCTATCCTGCTGCTCATCAATAAAATAGCGCTCGTAGTCTCCAGAGGTGGAGATGGCGATATCGCGCAGGGGGATTACCGCAGCATTTTTACTTTTTTCACGGGGGTGGCGAATACCCACTAACCAGGGTTGCCCCTGTTTATCTCCGAGCATACGAGCATCGCCACCAGCACTGACACTGGCACAGCAAATCTCTGCCTGCCTGAGAATCTCAATGGCCCTATCAACTGCGTAGCCTTTAGCGATGCCACCCAGATCTATTTTTGTATCCTTGTGACTGAAGCGCAGTGTGTTGGTCTTTTTATTCAGTTTTAGATGGCGATAATTCAGTGCCTCTAATAGAGAGTCCGTCAGCTGGTTGTCTGCCTGTTTTTGCTGGCGAAAATCATAATGCTTGCCGAGAGTGGCATAGCTGATATCGAATGCTCCATCAGTTAGTTGGCTAAACCAAAGAGATTTATCAATCAGGCTGGTGAGTTCATCGGAAATATTAACTTTACCCCGGCCTGCCGTGCGGTTCACCAGTGATAATTCACTGTTTTCCTTGTACGGGGAGAGCTGATTGTCCAGGCGCTGGAACTCTGCCATGACTTCTTCAATAAGATGTTCGGCTTCATCGCCGTTTTCGTGCCACAATTGCAGGCGTACCTGCGTGCCCATAATTGCACGTTCAGCGTAATGCCATTCGGCCACAGAAGGAATCGTGCAAAGTGTGGCACTACACAGTAACAGCGTTTTAAAAAAGCGGAACATTACTTATCCAACTTAAACAATAGGAGCAAATGCAGTCATGCTGTCTTGCAAGGTGCTATTGCCGAGCCCGTGGTCAGGGAAGAGTGTTGAGAAGTTACCTTGCTCCCCGTGCAGGGCCATATAATTGAGTACAACGGTTTCTACCAACAGGTTTACATTGTTGGCAGCGGGAGTCGATGTTGTTTCTACATCGCCGGAGCTGCGCATATAACCGAGTTGCTGGTGGATCGCCTGTTCGTCTGCAGTGCTGCCTAGTAGCTGCGGGCGTCCCGCTGGGTTATATACCAGGAAAAATGAGGCGGCTGTCTGCTGGTCGTCGCCGGTCCAGACGCCTTTGCCGCGGCCCTCTACTGAGTCGTCCAACATTCCGTTGGAGAAAACGGAGCCATCACTAAAGACATAAATCATCAATGGCTGGCTGCGACGTGCGGCATATTCCAGGCAGGCGCCAATACAGCGTCCAGCGCGCAAATCGCGGATCTCTCCTGTGGCGCGGTCGCCGGTATGATAGTCGTAGCCACCCATGGTAATAGTGCCTGCACCGGCATATCCATTGACGACCAGCTTCATCACTGAGGCGGTTTTCTGGAACTCTCTGTCACCACTCAATTCTGAGCTGGTAAAAACACCGGATGGCCCGACGATATCAGGATCGGATTCGGGATTTAAATCGGCCGGGTTGCCAAAGCGATCAGCCAGGTCAGCACTTTTCATATAGCCGCAACGCACCAGATCTTTAATGACTGCATCGGTGCTGACTTTAGTGTTGACGTTGCTGAGTTTCGCCTCGGATATGCGGTACATGGACTCCATCACCGCGACAGTGTCCTCCTGACTGAGCAGACCCACCAGATCTCCTACGTCCACAAGGCCGGTAACGTCGGAAGAGCGGTCTACTTTGGTGGGGCGGACTTCGGGGTTGATCATGGCGGAAGGAGCCATGGAGTTGCCACCGGAATCACTGGAGCTGGAGCCAATCAGGGCCAGCAGGGAACCATTGGCTCCGGCCTGGTTGATACCGTACATGGGATTGTGCGGGTTGTTGCCGGTGTCATTTTCCGAACGAGCAGGAATAACTGCACCGTTGGTCGCTGATGCTGTGCCCGTGCTGATTTTTTCCAGGATGCCTCGCAACATGCCGCTGTCGCTGTGGAATGCGAGGCCCAGGTCAGTATTGATAAATTCATCGCCCAGAGATGGAATCATATCTCCGGGAAGGCCCTGCTTGTTGTAGCCGGCAGTGCCGAGAAAATCCATTTGACCGCCCTCTTTGCCTACCAGCACATTGGAACCTGCGATATTGGCGCCGCCGGCGAGATCGAAACAAATAAAAGGAATTTTACCGGCACCGAATGCACTGACATCACAGGGGCCGCCATTGGTTTGTCGCAGTGCTTCCAGGTCTGAGGAAAGGGCTGCATGGGCGCTGCGGGGATTTGCAAACAAGCTGAAGACAGAGCCGCCCAGTACTGTTCCCACACCCGCTCGGAAGCCCTGAGCGAGAAAATCGCGGCGTGTTACCGGGCGGTGGTGGTCCGGGTGCCGTAGCGGCTGGTCCAGATCAAAATGTTTTTTCTTGCTCATAATATTCCCGGATATAGTTTTCGGTTTGCCGGCTATTTATCGTTGAGTGGTTTGGCCGGTGGGTGTTTATTGTTGTTACCCACCGGCAAAGCTGCTGTTTTTTTTTCTAGATCAGTGAATCAGAATCATGGCACTACCCATTGCTGCAGCGCACACGGCTTTCACCGTAGTTTCTGTGCGGTCTGAGTCGCAGCTTCCGCCGCAGGAGGTCATGGTGTCGATAAGCGCGTCCAGTTCCGTTTCTACAGAGGCCAGGTCTGGAGCGCTGGCAAGTTGCGAGACGCTGCCGTCGTGCCAGTTCATCTCGTGGCCAAGCAGTCCTTCCATCAGCGGGTCGATAATCTGCGCGCGCTTGCTGGCACTGTCGAAGGCGGTGTCTGCGGAAGCGCTGAAGTCAAATCCGCTGAAGTAGCTGCTGCGATCACTGGAGTCCACCAGGGTGCTGCAATACTTCACTGCCAGCTGAGTGATACCCATTTGTTGTGCAGCGAGGAATCCTTCAATGTCACTTTCAACCGGAAGCTGGCGCTTCACGGTTTCCCAGGTTTCATAAATATCCGGGTGGGACATGGAAACTCCGGTCGCCTGGGACAGGCTCGCATGGATCTGTTCAAATCGGCGCAGACCTATGCGCGATTGCGCCTCCAGATCAGCGGCATCTGCCGGTTCAGCCGGAGTGGCCTCAACCCGGTTATAGGTTTCGCTGCCGATTCTTTCGAAGGTCAGGAAAAATTCATCATCAAGGGGGCCTTTATCCAAAGTGATAATGGTCCCGAGCCTGGATAGCTGCTGACCTTCACCTGCTACGTAGCTATTGTCGACAGCAGTGGCTAACTTGGACCACGCTTGGCCCACCTCGGCTTCGCGGCCGTTAATACCGATACGCATTCCCTCAATGGCGATTCCAGATGGATCGACACTGTCATCAAGGCTGACAAAGGTGGGTTCGCTAAACAGGTAGGCATAATTATCAAATTGCTGCACGGTAAACATGACATAACTTTCGGCAATGCCTGTGTGCTCTTCAACTTTGAATAAAAGCAGATATTTTTCACCGACACCGACTTCGTAGTTGGTGGCGATATCCTCTTCCGATAGGGCGCGTGAGTGAATTGCCAATAGGCGAATGGAACCTTCCCAGCTGTTGCCGTTACTGACTTCACTGCCTACTGCGAGGGCGAAGGTGTCGTCCCAGGTAGATAGCAAACCGGATTCACTTGGGTCCAGCTCCCCGGTATTTGCACCGTTGACGTAGAGTTTGCGTCCGTTAATCGGATCGTAGGTGGCCACCACATGCTGGAGGCTGGCCTGCACAACCTGGTCGGCATCATCAGTTGCCAGGGCCGGCATACCGTCCGCATCGGTGTTGTCGTTGCGGTTTTGTACGGTGTAGCTGTATTGATCCTGGCCGAGGGTAAAGTTGCGAATATCATCGCCACCGGAATAGGTGACGATACGCGCGGGCCCATCCTGTGAGACGTTGGCCGGTGCCGCCCAGATTTCAATAGAGTATTCGCCGGTCGCTGTGAGGGTATCGTACAGCTTGCTGCTGGTTGCGGTAGCGCCCTGTGCTTTACCTCCCTTTAATTGCAGTCCCCAGGAATCGATCCATTCCACATCGCCAGAAAGGGCGAGATCAATTGCGGGGTTAACTCCGGAGGTATCGTAGGCAGTGGTACCGCTGCCGGTTTTAAATTCATAGAGAGCAATTGCATTGCTCTCTATACGACCGCCACTGCTCGCAACAATTCCGTCAGTAAGGCGCAGAGCTTTACTGATAACCCAATCGGGATCTACTTCGGTAAGGCTGATAGTGTCGGCGAAGGCCTGAATTGCTGCGGTCATCTCCGCTTCGTTATCTGCACAGTCATCCCAGCAGTTGTGATATTCACTGCCCAGGCGCACAGAGAAACGCGAGTCGGCCGGGGAATCCAGGTTTATTTTGCTGACCGCAGATTCGTAGGCCAGGTCGACATCAGAGCTGGCAAAGTAGGGAGTTTGTGCCGTTGTTGCATCTTCGCTGTGACAGTTGGCACAGTAGCTGCGCAGAAGCGGGTAAACAGTAGTGCTAAAACTGCCGCTGGATTCGGGGAAGCTTTTGCTGGCACCCACTTCGCGTTCGACAGGAGCGACAAGGGTGATTGTATTGCTCAGGCTGCCGCTGGCCCGGGCCCACTCCTCAATATAGTTGGTAATAATTTCCGCACAGGCATCATCGCTGGAAAGCCAACAATTGTGCCCACCACCAACCTTGGTTACTAAGCGGGATTCATCGGGAACTGATAAGTTAATTAACTCCCGTCCGGCATCGTAGGCAGCATTGATATCATCGCCACGGACAAAATGCGGGCTCTGGTTATTTTCAATATGACAGCTGCCACATCGATTTGTCGCCGCCAGGTTATCCCAGATGTACTGTTTATATTGATTGACATCATCGGTTTCAGGATCTGGTCCGGAATAGGCAGCGGTGCCATCGCTGTCACTGGTATCCGGCTGACTTTCGGTGCCCTCTCCACTGCCACCACTACAGGCGCTGATTGCCAGCGCAGCACAAAACAGTGAAGCGATACTAAGTGTGCGAGCTGCCAGTGTATTTTCCATCACTGGGAGACTTTTATAGATTTTCATTTTTTAATCTCCCGCGCAGTAAACCGCAGTGTCTGCGTATACCTGCTTAAGTTTGTAGCCGGTATTGCTGAAGTCATCGGTAATAGTTTCAATACGGTTACGATCGGTGGCATCTTCTGGCTCGCGCAGACAAACCTGGCGAAAAACTTTGGTTACCTGGCATTCGGCAAAAGCTCGGCTATTGGACAATTCCTCTCCCAGTGATTTGATACCGTTGCCGCTGCCGGACAAGGCGTCGCTCCAGCCCAGGTGCATATTTATGCCCTCACGCCAGTAGTTAACCCAGCTGTCGTCGGGAATGATAAAACCGTGGGGGAAGTTGCCGCTGTTGATCAGGTTTTTGGCCTTAACACGGCTGCCGGTTTCTGGATCTATATCACCGGCTGCGTTGTAATCCAAAGCTCCCTCTTCGCCATCAGGATCATTGTCCGCATCGTATACATAGTCGTAGTAGGCAAATGCCTGTGCCATGGGGTCCATGCCACTGTGACAACCGATACAGTTATTTTGAAATACGCGACTGTCGCCCCCGGGGCTGCGACTCACATCCTGGCGAATACGATCCGGTGAGCGGGAAGTATCCTGCACCTGCTCCATGTCGTTGCACAGGTGATTGAGCATGGTAAAGCGAAACATGGCGCGATTGGTTCCCGCACTAAAAAAAGCCTTGGCAGCAGCGCGGCTGGTAAGAACGCCGGCGGTGGCATCTGCGGGGAGACCATTGAGAGAGGATTGGGCTTCCTGCACCAGATTGTCCTGCAGGGAATAACCCCCGGCTTCCAGTGTCTCGTAGTGATCGTTATTGCCTGTGTTATAGGAGGGCAGGCCAGAAATATCACCAGTGTAGAGAATATTTGCCGAAAGCAATTGGCGGAAGTCCATATCGTCCCGGACCATGCCGATTACCGTCGCCGTGTAATCATTTAATGGTTCAAATACGTCCTGCTCCTCATTGGTCCAGGGAGTGGCCAGATTTTTTAAAGTGACATTGTAGAAAGCGTCATTCTCCATTGCGGTATACGCCGCAGCGGTGGGGTCGCCGTTTTCTATATCCTCTGCCATATCCAGCAATACGCTTTCGCTAGGAATGGTTCCGGTGATGCGGCTATGAATTTGGAGGGCCTGGTCCTGTGATGCTGAAAGGACAGAATTACTCCACAGACCTACTCCGAGCAGTGCGGTTACCGTGGTGAGCCGGAGTACACGCGCTCGAGACGAATTATTTTTCATTGGACTATTTTTGTCGGTGAGATCACTGGGATGTGGCAAAGCAGTCTAAAAGCAGATTTCAATAATGTCAGAATGACTTTCAATATTTGCGTCCCAGTTGGCAAACTTTTTGTGCGCAACTTGCGAGAATTACCCTCAGCGGCCAAAGCCGTATAAAAAAATTCTCAGGCTAAGAGCATAAAAAAGGCGAGTGCTGCTCGTGCCAAACCCGGGTGGATAACAAAAATGAAATGTTTGCGTGCGCTGCCACTTTTGCTATTGGTGACGGCCTGTAGTGGCGGTGGCAGTTCCAGTGACGATGGAGATCAAGCCGAAGATCCCGTCGTGCAGGATTACCCTGTTGCCTTTGTTCGTCGCCAATTGAGCATTGAAGATGATGGCAGTCTGCAGGCGGATGACATTTACGAACCTGGGGAATTTTTTGCCGGTGCTGAGCTGATATTAAAAGACCGCGCAACTGCCAGTGCTGCAGAAACTGTCATTACCGTAGATATTTTCGACGGTGATTACGATGTCAAAGACCTGAATACTTCAGCGGATGGCAGCCAGCTTATATTTGCGATGCGTGCACCGGAAATTGAAGATGCCGATGACGATGAGCAGCCAACCTGGAATATCTGGGTATACGATAAAGAGACAGAAGAACTCACTCGCATAATCGAGTCAGATTTAACCGCGGAAGAAGGCCAGGATATTGCCCCTGCTTTTTTGCCCGATGGACGCATCGTTTTTTCCTCTACGCGACAGCGCCGTTCCAGGGCTCTACTACTGGATGATGATAAACCGCAATTTTCAGCCCTGACGGAAAACCGAGAGGAGCCGGCATTTGTACTCCATGTGATGGAGGCGGATGGAACCGATATCACCCAGATATCTTTTAATCAAAGCCATGATTTAAACCCTATCGTACTGAGCGATGGACGTATCTTGTTCAATCGCTGGGACAATGCGGCAGGTATCGATAAATTGAGCCTTTACACGGTAAACCCGGACGGTTCTGATCTGGCGGTTTACTACGGTTATCACAGTCAAAATACGGGTACAGAGGATACAGAGGCGGCGTTCAATCGACCGCACGAAATGCCCGATGGTCGCCTTTTGGTGACTCTGCGATCCCCCTCCGGTCTCACCTATGGTGGCGATCTCATTACTATCGATGGAATTGTTTATAACGAAGCTTATAGCGAACCGGAGCAAAGTGGTGAAATGGTCGGGCAGGCTTCAATTACTGTGGGGGAAGTCACTACCGACGATACCATTTCTCCACACGGCACTTTTGCCTCCGCGTGGCCATTCCACGATGGCACCAGTCGCCTGCTGGTAACCTGGAGTGAGTGTCGAATTGTCAATGAGGAAACCGAGCTGCTGGAGACCTGCCCGGATACCCTTGCAGAAGATGAAGAGGTTCAACTGGCGGACCCGCTATACGGCCTGTGGATTTACGATTATATCGCCGGCACCCAGCTTCCTATTGTGGTTGTGGAAGAGGGAGAAATGATTTCTGAAGGGGTTACTCTGGAGCCTCGCACCGAACCAACCTATATTCCAGATCCCATCGCTGGAGTCGATGTCGATGCGGATCTGGTGGAGGAATCTGTCGGAATTCTGGATATTCGCAGTGTTTATGATTTTGATGGTGAAGATATTGTCGGTATCGAAACCCTGGCAGATCCGGCTCAAACCACGGCAGATCTGCGGCCCGCGCGATTTCTGAGAGTCTCCAAAGCCGTGGCCATTCCCGACGATGATGTGCTCGACTTCGATGGGGCTGCTTTTGGTCGCAATGGCAACCAGGGAATGCGCGAAATTCTGGGTTATACCCCGATCCAACCGGACGGTTCTGTCAGGGTAAAAATTCCTGCCGATATGCCCCTGGCAATTTCAATTGTCGATGCGGATGGAAAACGTATTTTTGACGCGCATAACAATTGGCTACAGCTACAGGCCGGAGAAGTGCGCAGTTGTAACGGTTGCCATACCAGCGATAGCGAAATTCCCCATGGGCGCACGGATATGCAATTGGACTCGGCCTGGGATGGGGCGCCTACTTCGTCTGCGCCATTTGCCAATACCGAGCCCGCGCTACTGGCGGAAATGGGCGAGACCATGGCCCAGCTTTTGGCTCGATATATCGGTGAGGCTGAGCTTGAAGGGGATCTACACTTTACCGATTTGTGGACTGATCTAGCGGTACGCACTAAAGATGACGAAATATTGCTGTCATACGGTGATTTAAGTACCGATGCGCCGGTAGATTCCACCTGCCTGACGGAGTGGGATACCAACTGTCGAATCGTCATTCACTACGAGCAGCACATTCAGACACTGTGGGATTTGTCCCGCGAAGTCTTGGATAGCACGGGGGCGGTGATCGACGATTATACTTGTACTGGTTGTCACTCGCCGGTCGATGCCGCTGGGGCAACACGGATCCCCGACGGGCAATTAGATCTCACAAATTCAGCTTCTTCTGTCAATGATGCCTGGTTTACTTCCTACTCAGAACTGGTGGTTAATCGCTCGCAGTTGGAATTAGTTAATGGAGTCTTAACGCCGCGGCTTGTACAGGAATATGACGATGATGGAAATCCTGTTTACGAAGTCGATGAAAATGGTGAGCTGGTTCTCGATAGTAATGGAGATCCGATTCCGGTAATGGTAACCGTCAATATTTCCTCTCCCTTAGCGAGCTCGGCTCTTGAGAGCTCGTTTTTTTCCCTTTTTGAAAATGGTGGCGCACACCAAGGGTACTTAGAGGATGCCGAGCTGCGTTTGATTGCCGAGTGGTTTGATATCGGTGCCCAGTACTATAACGATCCTTTTGCAGCACCGGCAGATTAATCCATGTTGAAATTACAACGCTATTTTATTGGTAGTTTCCCGGTATTTATATTACTTATCCTTTTCTCAGGACCGGTCTTTTCTGAAGAAACTTTGATGAAATCTGATGTCTCAGATGAAATCCTGAAAGAAGAATTGATTGAGACTGAGACTGAGACTGAGACTGAGACTGAGAAAAAGGATAAAGACCCTGAGGATGCAGAGCTGGTTACAGTAGGTAATGCATTTATCAATATATATCGAGGTCCGGGCCGCGGTTACCCTATTTTTTATGTGGCGGAATATGGTGAAAAAATTTGGTTGCTCAAGCGCCGCACTGATTGGGTAAAAGTTCTGACTGCACGCAATAAAAGTGGCTGGGTAAAAGTTGATGATTTGCGTGAAATATACGGGGAAAACGGAGAGATTGTCAGGGTGCCACTGCCCGATTTCTCTGACGTTGACGACGGTTACTTTTATTTGGGCCTGAGTTATGGCGATTTTGCTGGGGCCAATTCCCTGGGCGTTAGCTTGAGTTATCAGTTTACCACTAATTTATCTGCAGAATTACGTGCGACACAGGCTGTGGGCTCCTATTCAGACAGCCAAGTGTATCAGGTGGCGATGGTCCATCAGCCATTTCCACACTGGAAAGTGTCCCCTTATTTTGTTTTGGGAGCCGGGGTAAATATCACTTCCCCGAATGCTACTATCGTTGCTACTGAGGATAGACAGGATACAACGATGCTGGCTGGACTGGGGTTACGTACTTACCTGTCTCGCCGCTTCGCTATAAGGGCTGAATATACCAATCACTACTTGCTTACCACGCAGGAAAATAATCAGGAGATAGTCGAGTGGAAACTTGGTTTCGACGTATATCTGTAGGCTCTGCGGCCCTTTCCGCCCTAGTGGGGGCTCAAGCATGTGCCGCCCAACAGGATGATGAAGTGCTCGCTGATATTGTCGCACCTGAATTGGAGCGGCGGGAGATACGCGATGCCTTGATAGATAGTGAAAATATAGAAATCGGCCTGTTTGCGGGTGTTATCAACGTTGAAGATTTTGGTTCAAACACCCTCTATGGAACTTCAGCGGCCTACCATATCAGCGAAGACTTCTTTATTGAGGCTACCTATGCCCAGACTGAGTTGGGTGAATCCAGCTTTGAACGGTTGAGCGGCGCCGCGCCACTTCTGACCGACGAACAGCGCGAACTCAGTTATTACAATACTTCCGTGGGCTGGAATATTTTCCAGGGTGAGTACTTTGTATTTGATGATTGGGCTTTTAATGCCAATTTTTATGTTGTGGGTGGTGTGGGGAATACCTCATTTGCTGACGAAGAGCACTTTACCTATAACTTTGGTGCTGGAGTGAGAATGCTTGCCAACGATTGGCTCGCAGTTCGCCTGGATGTTCGCGATCATATTTTTGAGCATGAATTATTTGGCGAAGCACAGGTCACCAATAACCTTTCTGCCCAGTTGGGGCTTACCATCTTTTTTTAATTGATAATCAATAAATAACAAGGACTAATCCATGAAATACCTGGCTGCTTTATTGACCCTGTTTTTATCGATGTCGCAGGCCTACGCCGCTGAGCCCTCGAAGGATTTCACCTTGAGTTCAAACCAGGGCGGAAACCTGAGGCTCGCAGAGCAGCGCGGTGATGTCATCATGCTGAACTTCTGGGCCTCTTGGTGCGGTCCCTGCCGACAGGAAATGCCGCTGTTGGATCAGTTACATGCTCGCTATGCAGCAGCAGGTTTCCAGGTTTGGGGGGTGAATGTGGATGCCCAGCGCAAGGATGCAGATTCTCTATTGGCAAAAATTCCGGTGGAATTTCCGATTCTCTTTGATGGTAAAGGGGAAGTGAGCAAAATGTATGGTGTTGCTGCCATGCCCAGCACTGTATTCATCGATCGTGATGGTAATGTTCGCTATATCCATAAAGGCTACCGCGATGGAGATGAAGCCGCCTATAAAAAAATTATTAAGGAACTGATTCGGGAGTAGTGTCATGCGTGCGCTATTGCTAGTTTGCACTCTCTTGATGAGCACAGGTTGCACTATCAGCCCCTGGATTGCCCCCTATGAACGGCAGTTCCTTGCCGACCCGATTATGGGATTTGAGCAGGACCCGGTAGCAGCTCGTTATATGAATCACGTTTACGAAGCTCGTGAAGCAGCGCGCGGAGCTGAAGGGGGCAGTGGAGGTGGATGTGGCTGTAACTAAGCTTCTTTATCGCTGGAGTGGATTGCTGTTTTTGGGGCCGATAGTGGCTGTCGCTGCAGTTCTTCCCGAAGAGCGTGCGGACAATATGTACCATGCCTATAGCGGTGGTGGGGTGACTATTGACGGGCCCTCAGTGTTGATCCGTAAGAATATCGGCAACAATGTCTCCTTATCTGCAAATTACTATGTGGATATGATTTCCGGGGCCTCTATTGATGTAGAAGCTACGGCCAGTGAGTATTCTGAACAGCGGGATGAGTTTTCTCTGGGGGCTGACTACCTGATAGATAAAACTACTATCAGCATGGGCTATACGAACAGTTCTGAGAATGACTACGAGGCGCAGACCGTTGCTTTCGGTATCAGTCAGGGCTTCTTTGGTGATTTGAGCACTATCGACCTGCGGGTTAGTTACGGAAGTGATGATGTATTTCGCAATGGCGATGATAATTTCGCCGAGGAAGCGCAACACCGCCGCTACGCGCTTAGCTGGAACCAGATTCTCACGCAAAAGCTGATTGCAGAGTTAAGTGTTGAAACTGTGGCGGATGAGGGTTTTCTCAACAATCCCTACCGCAGCGTCAGGTATGTCGATGAAGCATCTGGCTCCGGGTTTAGCTATCAGGCCGAGGTTTACCCCAGGACCCGCAACAGTGACGCAGTTGCCATAAGGGCAAAATATCGATTGCCCTATCGTGCAGCAATCAAAGGGGAATACCGACACTATGCGGATAGCTGGGGGATTGTTGCAGATAATGTGGAGTTTCGCTATACGCACCCTTGGAAAGAACGGGATGAGTGGATTTTTGAAGGGAAGATTCGCTACTACAAGCAGAACAGCGCTGACTTTTACAGTGACCTTTTTCCCTATCTCAACGCCACAAACTTTCGCGCCCGAGATAAAGAATTAAGTAATTTTACGACTTTGGCCTTGGGTATAGGGGTTTCCTATGAACTGCCGCGGCGTTGGTCACTGTTAAATCGCAGGAATACAATCAATCTATATTGGGATCATATCCTGTTTGACTATGAGGATTTCCTGGACGTCACCGTACATAATTCGAATACGTCTATCAGTCCTGGGAACGAGCCGGCTTACAGTTTTTCTGCCAATGTAATTCGTTTATTTTGGTCAGTCCGTTTTTAGGAAAGGGAGCCTCTGTATTCTGTTCTTTAGAAAAGGAACGAGGTGCAGAGGCTCTTTAGTTTGAGTCAAAATTGACTGTTGATTTACTGCATAGAATAATCCCGAAAAATTTTTCCAATCCTTATGCGATAGTGATCAAATAGTTGTTTTTTGCCTAGATGCTGTGCATCGCAATGTGCTTTGTTATTTTCCCAACTCACTACAGATTCTTCATCTCGCCAAATAGAGAGTGACAGAATTTTTCCTGGCTGATTGAGGCTTTGAAATCGCTCGACTGAGATAAATCCATCGAAGTTGGTCAGGTGTTCTTTTAGGTTGGCGGCAACGGCCAGATATTTGTCTTTTCCTGAAGGCTTTGGTGTAACTTCAAATATGACGGCAATCATCACTGATTTTCCTGTGGGAGCTTCAGGTAGGTTTCCGGCACAGTCTTTAAAAAGCTGCGCTTCTCCTCAAGAATAAACTTCTCTCTCATCGCAAACTGGAAATTCTCACTGCCCTGAGGAGACTGCTTCAACAGTTTTCGATATTGTTCATAGTGAGCCAAGCTGTCGAAGTTAATAATACCAAAGGCCTGAAAGTTGGTGCCCTCAGAGGGTAGAAAATACCCTAATAGCCGTCCACCACAATCGGGAATAATTTTGCCCCAGTTCTCCGCATACAGCCGGAAAGCATCAAGCTTAAACGGATCGATCTTGTATTCAATAAAACAGGTTACAGTCATCTAAGTTGCCTCTATTCATAATTTGCTGGCATTCTAGATGGTTTAATTTTCTATACTTCGGTGTTCAGCGAACTGTTGCGGGGGTAACCATGGAACCTGACATTTCGGTAATATCCAGCTTGATTGGGGATCGGGCACGCTCAAAAATATTGATGGCGCTTATGAGTGGAAAAGCACTGACAGCAACAGAGTTAGCCTGTGAGGCTGATGTGACTGCACAGACTGCTAGTAACCATCTTTCCAAGCTGGTAGATAGCAAGCTGCTGATAGTTCGCAAGCAGGGTAGGCACAAGTACTTTCAGCTGGCGAGTCATCAAGTTGCCGAAGCGCTAGAGGCACTGCTCAATCTGAGTAGCACCCTGGTACCTCAAAAAGTTACCACTGGACCCACTGATCCAGATTTAAGGAAATCCCGTATCTGTTATGACCACTTAGCAGGTTTAACTGGTGTCCTGCTTTACGAGGCTCTAGTGGCTAATAAATGGCTTGCTGAGCAATCACAACAGGTAGCCCTAACAAAAGAGGGCGTGCTTTTTTTTCAGAACCAAGGGGCAGCTATAGATAGTTTTAAGCAGCGCAAGCGCCCTGTTTGCAAGTCATGCCTGGACTGGAGCGAAAGAAAAAGCCACCTTGCTGGCAGCTTGGGCCAATGGGTACTCGAAGATGCCTTGGCAAAGCAGTGGGCGGTTAGAAGAGCGGACTCCAGGGCGATTACTTTCTCCCACAAGGGGCTTTTACTGTTCTCGAAGCGTTATCAGATTGATCGCTCCAAGTTGCTATAAATTATTTGTCAGCTCGTTATCAGATTGAAGGAAAGCCCCGTTAACCATATCAACTGTGCTCCATAGCTGAGACGTTGGTGCAGACCGGGGTTGGTTTTTTCCTCGTAGGCTTTTTTTAAGGTAACAGTAAAATAGATAGATGCGAGCAAGCAGGCTGTACTAAATAACCTGAATTCTATTGAGAAATAACTGCTGAAAATACTTAGTAATGGCGCAATGAGTAATGACAGTATCATAAACATCCCCGCCCAGGAATGTATCTGGCATTCGCGACTAGGGGTTTTTGTATAGGGATCCGCATCCATAGGAAAGTAACCCGCAACCCAGGTTCCAATACCGTGGATAATAATTAAAATTCCAATGATGGTATGTGCAACTGGGGCCTGCTCAATTTGAATTATATGCAGGCCAAATAAGAAGAATAATATATCAAGTGGGTAGTTGTTAATGAAGGGAGAGAGTTTCTGGGTTGGGCTTCCAACGGCTCCTAGTTCGCTACAGAATTGTCTTGAATGGCTATAGCCCGAGTATTTTGCTCCTGCCAATGTAACACCTACAACCATCCATACCAGGGAGATAAACCCCAAGTAAGCAAACACTGTATGAGCCCCGACTGGTTAGGTTGGGGCAGAAGATAGCACTAGATAAAAAGTATTTTCAAGTTAATTTATTCCCTCTAGCGTGCAAATCTTATTGCTGTTTCTACTTTAGTTAAAAGCGATTATTGCCACAAAGATAAGTATTTTTGTCCTTATTGTTCGTATCGCTTTAATTAGTTTTTTATTAGTTTAAGTCTAATAGAGCAGTTAATTGTTTATGCTGGATCAGTTCTGGGAAAAGGAGTCGAGGAGTCGAAAATGGATAATAATGACAGCAAAAATATCTCTAATGCCATAAAAGCACTATCCCTGGCAGCACAGTACGCTGAGGAATATGTTGCTAATATTTGCGATCGTCGCGTAAGTCCGTCCGCTTTTGATATTGATCAAATGCAATTTTTTAACAGTGACTTGGCACGGGCTGGGGAACCGGCAGAGGCTGTTGTCGAGAGCCTGCATCGTTATGGTTCTCCGGCAACAGTTGCCAGTACCGGTGGGCGTTTTTTCGGGTTGGTGGTAGGTGGGGCTACGCCAGCTTCTATGGGCGCGGCGGTAATGAACGCCGCTTGGGACCAAGTGGCCGTCTTGGAGTCGTCGGCGCCTTCTGCAATCTATCTGGAGCGCATTGCGGCAAATTGGATACTGGAATTGTTAACCTTGCCGACGGAAAGTAGTGTGGGTTTTACCACAGGGTCATCTATGGCCAATATGGTGTGTTTGGCTGCTGCGCGGAATACGATTTATCAAAAGTTAAATATCGACCTGGCAAAATGCGGGCTAGCCGGTGCGCCGCCACTGCGTATTATTGTGTCTGAGCAGTCCCATGTCACAGTTCACAAGGCACTCTCTATTCTTGGATTTGGCATGGACCAGGTGATTAAAGCGCCCTGTGATGAACAGGGGAGAGTGCGTGCAGATACTTTTCCCGAGGTTGATGAAACCACCATTATTTGCCTGCAAGCGGGAAACGTAAATTCCGGAGGGTTTGACCCATTTACAGACATAATTCCCAAAGCTAAATCTAAAGGCGCCTGGGTCCATGTGGATGGCGCCTTTGGTTTATGGGCGGCAGCTTCTCCGGTGAAATCAGCATTAACGGCCGGAGTTGAACAAGCGGATTCCTGGGCCGTAGACGCCCATAAGTGGCTAAATACACCTTATGACTGTGGCTTAGCAATTTGTCGGCAGCAAGGGGCTGTACACAATGTCATGACAACCCAGGCGCCATACCTGCAGGCGGGTTTAGAGGTCCCACCCAAGGATATGGTGCCAGAATTCTCCCGCCGAGCCAGGGGTGTGGAAGTGTGGGCAGCTATTCAGGAGATGGGCCCCAAAGGAATTACAGCGATGATTGATCGCTGTTGCATTCACGCTCAACATTTGTGCGAAGGGTTGGCAGAAATGGGCTATGAAATCCTTAATGATGTGGTGCTAAATCAGGTAATAGCGACTATTGGAACTACGGAGGATATTCAGCAAATAGTAAGTGCCATACAGGAGGAGGGCGTGTGCTGGTTCGGAACAACCAGTTGGAGAGGCAAAATGGCCCTGCGCATCAGCGTTTCTTCCTGGGCGACTACGGATAGGGATATAGAGCTTACGCTAAATGCTATTCGCCGGGCGACGGAAACCCAAACAATCCGGTAACCTGTTTTGCGGCACGGAGTAATAGGGAGCCCCTAAAAGTCATTAAGTGCAAGTCGCAGTTCACCTCTGCAACTCATATAGGTTCTGTGGCTTTATTCAAGGCTCGCTGGTTTCCTGCCTATGGTAGTAGGAGGTGATTTCAGTTGCCAATGCCGTCTATTCTTATTGAATATGGGCGGATATGACTCAATGTTTCCAATCGTACCCCTGGAATATCACTATTTCCGCCAATTCAGCCACTTTTATAGCACATAGTAGATGAAGGGCTCGGGCATAACGATGACTTTTTGGCTGATTTTAATTCTCCTTCTGATTTTATTCTGGCTTCTGGGGATGGCGTTTTGTAGCCCCAGCTTAAGTCGAAATGAACTGCTGAAGTTCTCTTTTAATCAACTTACGCTGCCCGGCGGTTTATCGGTAAATTATCGCGAAATGGGACCCGTGGACGGCCTCAACATATTATGTTGTCACGGAGGTGGTGATTCATTGGGTGCCTGGAATGCCTGGGCGGCAAAAATGGCTGAAAAATACCACGTTATTCTAGTGGACTTACCGGGACATGGGTTGACCGATCCACTGCCGGGGGGCACCTATACACCAAAGCATTTTGCCGATTTTATTACAGAATTTATCGCTACCCTGAAGCTTGATAATTTTGTGATCGTCGGCCATTCATTTGGTGGGAATGGGGTTTTACGTTATCTAACAGTGCATCCAAATATCCCTAAAGCAGCTATTCTTGTCTCTCCCGGTGGTTATAAATGTGGCAAGGGATTGGAAATGCCTGCAGGCATAGCCCGATTTGCCACCAGCCACTGGGGACGAAAGCTGGTTTCCCAAATTGGTAGTCGCGGATTACTCAAAAAAATGCTGGGGTCCAGGTTTTTTTATAATCCGGAGGCCCTGCCTGGAGAGATGTTGGAAAGAATCTATTTGCTTTCCCGCTATGAGAAGAACCGGGGGACTGCGATCAATCTGGTTGCCAATGCCACAATCAATTTTCAGCCATTGCCGGACTTAGAAAATATTAAAATTCCAGTTCTATTTATCTGGGGTGCTGAGGATCAAATTATTCCCCTGTCCGTAGGACAGTATTTTTCTGGCAAATTGCCTCAAGGAGAGTTAGTAGTCTACGAAAAGGTGGGGCACATGTCCCATGTCGAGAATGCCGAACAAAGCGTCACCGATGCAACAGCATTTCTCCAGCGGCAAGGGCTGTAACAAGACTGCAGAGAATTAAAAAAGAGGCCGCAGTGCGGCCGAATTTGGGGGGATGAAAATCAAGAGTATCTAATCGGCTATAACCAGATTGGTTTTAACTATGTCGTAGTGACTGAGTTCTGGTACCAGCTGGTGGAGGTCGGTTTCCAGCCGATCAATGGTTTTCAGTTGTGTACACAACCTGTATGCAGACTGCTCAATATTTTCTGCACGCTGCTCAATTAAGCGCTCCGCCTCTTCGGTGGCTTGTTCCTCAATGCTTTGACCTCCGGTAAAGGCTGCTTTGAGTGCATGCCAGGCAATGGTTCCCGCTGACTCCATAGCGAGACGCTCGATACGGGGCTCAAACTCTTCAGAGATGGTTTTCTCTATATAGTCACCAATTTCCTCCCCTCCCAGCTGATAGATCTCACCCTCTCGATTGAGGCGGTCTTCGGTGCGCTGGATCAGGTCGGCGGAAAGTTGCTGGAGCTCGAGGATGTCAGGGTGATCTGGTCCGGCGAGAGCGTTAATGGCAATGGACAGGCCATCCATTGCGATATCTATCGCCTCGAGGGTAAGTACCAGTGTGTCACGGCCTGCGATATGAAGTTGCTGGCGGTACTCCTGAAGCAGTTGTTCCTGCTCAGAGTTGAGGGGCAGCGGCTCACCATCCACCGACAGCTGGCTGGGAAGCTGAAATGTCATCAGTTTTCCGTTCTCCCCATCGACGGTAAAGAAATCCGGGCCTACTTCAATGGCGTAATCCGTGGACACGTTGCAGTCGCTGGTATCGACATGAAAAGAATCGTGGGCCATTGCCTGTGAACTGATACCGAGGCCTATCAGGGTTGAAAGTGCGATTGGCTTCCACATATGCCGGTTTCCTATTGTGTGTCTTTTCAATGTGACGCGCCTGAGTCGCCGAACAGATGCAGGCAGCTAGAAATATTTTTCATTTTTTCCTGACGCAGGCCCAGGGAGTGATGGCCAAGCATGGATGTTCCAGCGGGTATTCTGTATTTTTAGCCCATAACACTTAATAAATTGAGGGTATTCAATGTCCATAAGCAGGCACATTGCTGCACTGTGCTTCTTGATAGTCAGCACAATGGCACAGGCCGGGAGCATCGCGGAGTACACCGCAGGCATGCATAGGCACAGTGGCTTCCACGACTTTTACTGGGACGAGGCTAACGGCCGGGTGTTGCTGGAGATCGATGAGTTTGAGCGCGAGTTGCTGTTGCTCACCGGGCTGGCCCAGGGACTGGGTTCAAACCCGGTGGGCCTGGATCGGAATCAAGTGGGTGAGAGCCGCTTGGTGAAGTTCCAGCATTCGGGTAATAAGGTATTACTGCATCAGGTGAATCTGAAATACCGTGCCCAATCAGCAAATGCGGCTGAGCGCCGCGCGGTTGAGGAAGCTTTCGCTTCGTCCGTACTCTGGGGCTTCAAGGTGCTTGCTCAGAGCGATAAGGCAATACTGGTGGACTTTACGCCTTTCCTGCTGAGCGATCAGCACGGCATTGCTACACGTCTCAAGGGCGCAGAGCAGGGCAGTTACAGTGTGGATAAGAGCAAGTCAGCAGTTTATCTGCCCCGCACAAAAAACTTTCCCAAGAACAGTGAGTTTGAGGCCCAGTTAACTTTTGCTGGATCAGCTCCGGGAAACTATCTGCGCGAAGTGGTTCCGACCCCTACATTGGTGTCCCTGCGCCAGCATATCTCCCTGATTGAATTGCCAGATAACGACTATGAGCCCCGCCGTTTTCACAGCCGCAGTGGCTACTTCCCGTTCGCTTATCGAGATTACGCTACGGCGATTGAAGAGCCTCTGGACCAGCGTTATATCTACCGTCATCGACTGGAGAAGAAGTCGGGTAGCGATGAGGTTGTGGAGCCGATTGTTTACTACGTAGATTCCGGAGTTCCTGAGCCGGTGCGCAGCGCCCTGATCGAAGGGGCGAGCTGGTGGGACCAGGCATTCGCTGCAGCAGGATTTAAAAATGCGTTTCGCGTAGAGATTCTGCCGGAGGGCGTCGATCCTTTGGATGTTCGCTATAACGTGATTAATTGGGTACACCGCTCCACTCGCGGTTGGTCCTACGGTTATTCGGTTTACGATCCCCGCACCGGCGAAATTCTAAAAGGCAATGTTACCTTGGGGTCCCTGCGTGTTCGCCAGGACTTTCTGATTGCTCAAGGGCTTGTACAGCCCTACCGCGGCGATACTGTCAGTACCGAGCAGCTAAAGAATATGGCCCTGGCCCGTATCCGTCAGCTATCCGCTCACGAAGTAGGCCACACCCTGGGGCTGGCGCACAACTTTGCTGCCAGTAGCGAAGAGCGCGCTTCAGTAATGGATTACCCGGCTCCGCTGGTCTCTCTGCTGGGAGGTAAGTTGAACCTGACAGATGCCTACGCCACTGGCATCGGCAGTTGGGATAAGCTGGCGATTCGCTATGGCTATGGCGAGGGCGATGATGAAAAAAGTTATCTCGACAGTGTTATCGCTAAGGCCGGGGAACAAGAGCTGCGCTTTATTTCAGACCCGGACTCCCGCACCATCAATAATGCTCACGCAGTTTCACACCTTTGGGACAACGGCACCGACCCATTGGCGGAATTCCAGCGGATGGTCGACTTGAGGCGTCACGCCCTGGATAGTTTCTCTGCGGCGGCAGCGCCCTTATCCGCGCCCCGCTCTGACCTGGAAGAGATCCTGGTGCCTGTGTACTACGGTCATCGCTACCAGGCGGAGGCTGTGGGCAAATTGATCGGTGGCTTGGACTATGACTATGTCTACAACGGTACCGATCAAAATAGCTATACCCTGGTGCCCGCAGAGCGACAACAGCGGGCAATTGATGCACTGCTGGATACACTTTCGCCTCAGTTTCTCACCTTGCCGGAGCAGGTCTTGCAACTGATTCCGCCCAAGTCCTATGGCTACGAACGCACTATCGAGAGCTTCCCCTCATATACGGGGGTAGCTTTTGATGGGGTGGCTCTGGCGGAAGCGGCTGCTGGGCATACGCTATCAATCCTGATGGACCCGCAGCGCGCGGCGCGAATGAATCAACAGAGTGCCCGCAGCAGCGAGGTACCGGGGTTTGCTAGTTTGCTGCAGCGCTTGACCGCACTGGCCTTGCAGGGTGAGGGTTATACCGGTCTGCAGGCGAGTGTGCACCAGCGGGTTAATCATGCCTATATCGAGCAGTTGATGTTACTGGCCAGTAATACCAAGGCAGACGAATCGGTGCGGGCCAAAGCGCACTTGGAGTTGGCAAAGCTTCTGCAGGAGATTGGTTCTATGCGGCTGTTTGGCGAGGATCCCGAGGGTTATAGTGCACACTATTACTATGAGGCACAGCGTATCGATGCCTTTAAGCAGGGCAAGCTGGAAGTAAAACCTGGGGCCGTTAAGGCGTTGCCGCCAGGATCTCCGATCTGATTTGAAATGGATAAAAGGGGGTGGGCAGTAAACGTTCACCCCCTTTGGGCATTAACCGCGAATAAACTGGGACTTTTTTACCCAGTGATTGCCTCGGTATTGTCGAGTGGGTGTTGGATTTTTCTTCGCCCAGAAAAAATGGCGGTTAAACTGAAATTCCGCATCGTAACCCTCCGCCAGTGCTGCCAGGGGCATGGCTTGCCAGCTGGTCTGGCGGCGTTTGCTGGTTGCCTCTAGCAGGTATTCCTGATCGTTCAAGATGGCCACTACCCAGGCGTGACCCTGACCTTTATGGGTTCCGAGTGCCACCCGCGCATCAACTCCCAACTCGATAAGCCAATCTGCCAGCAAAATAGCGTGGTCTTCACAGTCACCACGCTTTTGGTAATAGGCCTGCCGGGATGTTTGCCAAATGTCTGACAAACCGGCGTATTGCAGGTGATCGTATTGGTACTCTTTATTTATAGCCAGTGTATAAAGGGGCACCCAAAGCTGTTGGGTTTTAAAGGGCTTGAACCCCACCAGGTAGCTATTGGCAAAGTGGTGTTGCTGGTCCAGTCCCCGGGCGGAAGCTGTCGCAGCCTCAATTCCCTGCCAGTTCCACACTGAGACATGAGCACTCTCTTCCAGTGATCGCTTGTCGACCACTTGCTGGATGATTTTCTCCTCCAGTGGATAGCGGGTACCCACCACTCGCACGACACCTTGTTGTGAGTCCACAGTACTGGCTAACTGACTGCCACTGCTACCAAAGCTCCGTAAATTATCGGAAAGGGGGATTTCCAGTGTACTTTTCGTTGGCGGCTCCTGTGTATTAGCTCGCCGTACAAGTTCAGGGGTGATCAGTGCGAGGGAAAGTATCAGTGTTATAGCCAGCCACTTACGCATGCTGTTACCCCTTGAGGCCAAACGAAATAATGATGGCAACAAATATTAATATGGTCGATGCAAATATAGATACGGCGATATTGCCATTTTTTAGTTCGCCTTCAATATCTACTGAGCGAAGTAGTTTTTTATCAATAGTAATCAGTGCGGTGATGCCAATAAATAACGCTAGCAGCGTATAAATCAGGTTAATTCCCAGGTTAAACAGGGTTGCCGTTAAAAATTCCAGTTCCATAAATCCTTCAGGCTAATTATGTTTATTAGTGACTGTTAATGGAATAATTTAAGCATAGGGCCTGATTGAGTGCAAAGGATGACCGACCCAGATAAACCGACAGATGAATTCACAGGTGATTATCAACCTTAATTGGCAATCCGGACTTGTTGATTAGTGTTTTATTTGGCTGGGTTGCTATCAGGGAATAGCTCTAGACGAAGAGTTGCTCCGCCGAAGGGCTTTTACGCTTAATTTACCGGGAAAGCCCTTTGAAGAAGTGTATTTATTAGCTCGGTGTTATCCAGGCGGGAACCTGGATAACACACCGGGATAGATTAGTTATCAATCTCGGTCATTTCATTCAATACAAACTCTTCAACGGCACCCTCGGTTGCTTTCATATAGTCTTCCAGGTGCTTATTGTTCATGTGGGTTTGCCACAGATCGCGAGTTTCCCAATTTTCATAAAACAGGAAGTGTGCAGGATTGTCATTGTCTTGATGAAGGTTGTAATTAATGCAACCAGTTTCTGCTCGTGTTGTATCAATGAGTTTTAACAGTTCAGATTTCACCAGGTCAATTTTGTCGGCCTTGGCTTTAATATTGGCAACGATAGTGAGCCTGCTCATGAGAACACCTATTTGTTTCGATATGTGTTGGATTAAGGTTTGTACTCTTTTCCTTGATCCTTTCAGAGGAGACCTAGTGAACAGCTCAGCTGTCTCCTGAGTAAGGACTGAGATGTCGAGCTGATGAGGTCATTCTAGATCTAGATTGCATCGCTAGAAACACTATAATCTTTGAATCTTTATCAAAAACATATTGAAAATATGCAGCTTGAAGACTTGAGGGTCATTCTTAAAGTGGCTGAGCTTCGCAGTATCACTGCGGCCGCCGCCAGTCTCGATTTGCGCACCGCAACTGCAAGTGCAGCAATCAAGCGTGTGGAGAGCGCGCTGGGGGCAGATTTGTTTATTCGCACTACGCGGCAACTGCGGCTATCCAGTGCTGGGGAAAGGTTTATTCCCAAATGTGAGGAGGCTCTTCTGACTCTGGACCTCGCCCGGCAAAACCTCAAGGAAGACAGTGGCCAGATAGATGGTGAGCTTCGCATAGGTGCATCCTCGGACCTGGGAAGGAACCTCGTAACTCCCTGGCTCGATCAATTGTTACAGGAGCACCCGGGGCTGAGTCTGAGAGTGAATATCAGTGATAGCCAAGTGGACTTTTACCGGGATCCTGTGGATATCGCGTTGCGCTACGGACCCCCGGCGGATGCCAACCTATATGGTTTTAAGATTTGTGAGGTGCCCCGTTTATTGTGTGCAACCCCGGCCTACTTGGAGGAAAAGGGTTCCCCGCAAACACCGGAGGATCTCTCCGCACATAATGGCCTTTTTTATCAACTTCACGAGATTGTGCACAATAATTGGGAGTTTTTTAAGGGCGAGGAGATTTATAAGGTACGCATGTCAGGGAATCGGTCGTCCAATGATGGTGATCTGGTGCGACGTTGGTGTACATCTGGATATGGTCTTGCAATCAAGTCCTGCCTGGATATGTCTGCGGATCTACTTGCTGGTCGGGTGGTGGCCACTATGCGTGGCTATAAACCCAAGGCGACAGAGCTGTGGTTGGTATCACCGGGCAGGCAGTCGATAACGCCGACGGTACGATTAGTTCGGGATACCATAAGAGATCGGTGTTCGGAGGTGCTAAAGAAGTTGTTCGTGGAAGGTATACTTTCTGAGGAAGATATCAGTACCGGGGCGGAGACACTGCTGAGCCCTTAAAAATCTTCAAGCAAATTATTTGTCTGTTCTGATAAAGGAAAGGGGAGCTTTGCTCCCCTTTCCTATTCAAGCTCTAGTTAACCCGAGTTGGATCAGGAGCCGGAGCAGCCGTAGGTATCCAAATAGTCATAAGCTGCTTTTGCTTGCACCAGGCCGTAGCCGTAGGCGTTGTCTCTGCCAGCATCACCGAGGTCTTCAGCTGTAGCGGTCAGGGCATTGCGGATCTCTGTATTGCTACAGTTGGGGAAATGGCTCCATACCAAGGCGGCAACACCGGCAACGTGTGGGGTAGCCATGGAAGTGCCATTGAAATATTCGTAGCTTGTAGCCTCATTTTCCAAATCTACGCTGGCACTTAGCTGTGTGAGCAGAGTTGCACCATCAGTGTCAGAAATACCAACCGAGGGAATAGTGGTTACAGTATCGCTCAGGGTTGCGCTGGAGAGTAAGCCCTCTTCATTGTTGTAAATAATCGCTCCGATACCACCGCCGGACTCACAATTTAAAACCTTCTCAGCAAAACTGATATTGCCTCGTGCAATCAGGCAGATCTTGCCTGCTGCACTGGTACAAGCGGATTCAGCTGTACCGCAGTCCTCCATTGAACCGGTGATTGCGCCAGCTGGAGTGCCGTCTATCGGAGCTGATTCGATGTCAACACTGTCGACGGTCAAGTAAGAAATCCTGCCTGTGTCGGTGGGAACTGAAGATAGAACCTGCACACCGGGAGCCGAGAGCTCTACCTGGTCAGTCTGCTGGGAAGAGGACCAGATAGCCTTATCGCTATCGATAGCGCCGACGGATACAACGGAGGAGTAAGAGGCTGGGTAGGAGTGCGCAGTGTTGCCGTCGTTTCCGGCTGCAGCGATAGACAGGATTCCCTGGCGATCCAGGTTGTTAAAGGTGCGTCTTTCGAGGAAGTTGGCACTTTCACCGCCCAGGCTCATATTGATTATGTTGGCACCGTTGTCGGCACAAACCTCCGCAGCTGCCATCAGGGAGGAGGAGTAGGCCCAGCCATCGCCGTCAAATACTTTTACAATATGCAGATTAATATTACTGCTGGGCATCACGCCCACGACACCAGTGCTATTATTCATTGCAGCGATAGTGCCGGCCACATGGGTGCCGTGACCACTTTGATCTTCATACCAGTTACCTGCGCCGCTGGGATCGCTGGTGCCGGTAACGGCGTTGCCGGATAGATCCTCGTGTACAAGATCGTAGCCGGAGTCAATAATACAAACGGTGCGATTGCCGGCCTGAGTGTCACCTAGCTGATCTGCCTGCACCATGGTGATTCCATAGGGAGTTTCCTGAGACATCGGATAACGTTTAACGTCTTCTTCAATAAAAGCAACATCCGGATTGGAACGCATCTCCTTTAGGGTAGCTGTGGACATATGTGCAGCCATCGCATTCTGCCGACGTATTTCAAGAGCCTGGCGTCCGCCCCTCTTCTTCATAAAGGACTTAACTGACTCACCCTTTCCCTGCTTGAAAGTCACGATATAACGTTTGTCCTCAGCAGTAGCATTACCGGATACGGCTAAGGCTAATACACTGGCAGCAAAAATAGAGAGTGTTTTTTTCATTGGAGACTCCTGGAAGTTTAATTGCTTATTATTTCTTCTATCGACATTTTTAAGTTATTTTGATTGTTGGTTTTTTTCTAATGCGTCGATTTGAGGAATTTATCAGGATTTTTGTGTCGTATGAATAAGCATTTCACTGGTAAATTTTTAAAAATTTTATTGAGGGATTTTATTTTTGCTATTTTTTTAAGTTTTTTAGGAGTATTTTAACCATCTGGGTTTGTTATTTGTCTTTCTGATTTTGCTATTGCGTCTTTCTTAGGTTGAATTTTTTTCGGGATTTTGGTGGGGAGGAAGTTTTCAGATAATTCTCGCCCACTTGATAGTGTGAACTGGATCAACAATTTTTAAGTTATAGATAGTTTGGTAGCTTATAAAGGATGAACAACTGGATGAATTTAGGGAGCAATTAATTGAGCATCAATTCGATGCCCCACTTTCAATAGTAGTTAAAATGCATTTTTCGGGTACATTATTTGGGCTATCTTTAATTGTAATTTCAGTTGCAGGCTCAGTTTAAGGTCAAGTATTTTTTCTCTTATCTTACTTTTATCTCCAGTTATAACCTATGTGAAATTGTCTTCTGTAAAATTATCAAGAGTCGGCAAATGAGTTTAATCCAAGTTAACTTTCCGATCTTAATGCGCTTAACCTTCTATATAACCTAGAGATCTTTCATAAGTTATCTTGTTCGATAAGCCTCGGATACAGATCGGATCGACCGGGTATCTCGTTGGTATGCTTTTCTTTGGTTTTTTGCAATACTTTTTGGGGTTGCATATTTATTCGGTAAAAAAATTATTGGGCTAACTGGATTCTTATGTGTAAACGTGCGCCACTTACTCTGGGAGTCTAGCATTTTTCATTTGATATGAATGTAAATTAATACCTGGATAAAATACTGCTACCAGCAGTGAGGTTTGACATTGCCTTGCTAAAGCTTGTTGATGAATCCTTATATTTTTATTTTTATTTTTCTAAAAATATCTGTTTGCATATTTATTTTATGATATTAATCATATTATGAAAAATTTATTTTTGATGCTTTATTAGGGAGAAGCATCTCTACAATAGCTACATTTACTTTTGTGGGATAGCTATGAATGAGCTTTTAAGCTATTAATGAAATCTGGGAGGGGGAGCACTATTCTGATAATAGATACTCGGTATGGCCGTACGAATAAATTGGTGGAAAGCACGGCCAGAAAGAGCGAGTTTGGGGCTTAGCAAATTTAAACTCAAGGAGCCTCTGAATAACTCCGTAACATATCTGCGCGGCTGACGAAGCGATTCACACTCTGCGGTGTGACTTCTTGAAAGGTCTTGACATCCCTTAGAAGCCACTCCTTAAATATGCACCGCTCTTCAAGCTATAGGCATCATGGAGTTGTTTAGAGTTTCCTTCAGTTATATTTTCATGGAGCCGTAGGAATTAATACGCTTGCCGTATGATTTCAATACCTGGCAAAATTGCGCGGTTCCAGGCAGCTTCAATTTCTGAAGAGTATTCCTCATCGTGTTGCCTGAGAGTGGCAAGCAGGGCATCGAGCCAGAGGCGATACCATTCCGGGCGGATATTATAGCCATTGCGATCGTGACTTTTGCCCAGAGCGCGCAGCTTGGTATCTGGCATACCGCGAGAGTGAAGCACAAGTTGCATTATACCGTTGCGTAAAAGATGGCGTTGAGCCTTCATATCTGTATTGGCAAATAGCTGGCGAATATCTGTAGAGCTACCCATAAACCGATCGTAAAAGTCTACAAAAAACTCTTCTTTATTGCAGCAGCGTCCATAGCTTTGAAAAACGATATCACTATCCGTTGGTTGCATCGTTTTGTTTACCTCTTTTTCTGGCCATCCTCAGTTTTACTTTCAAATAGCCTCTGTGATTAATGTGTTTTGGAAGGGGGGCGGCGATTCTAGCGATCCAATTTAGAAGCGGGAAGTACAATTTGGCTGTGCCTGCCTGTTATTGAGTGTAATTAACCGGTAATCATCAGCCCACTTTTTGAGGTGACTCAATACCGTTGCCACTTCGATTTCTTGTAGGTGTTATTCAATAATTTGCTATCGCTTGTGAGGTGTACTGTATTACTCAAGTGGATTTTTATTTACCAAGTGAAAGGCAATGGGCTTGAGGCAGCTTTCAGATAAGTGAGAAGGCAGGATTCTTGCTTAAGTACCGTAAAATTGGCTTTAGGTGTCTCTTTGGGTTGTAGTGATCGCTCGCTAACCCTGAAGCTAAATAAAATTAAGGTGAGGCCGGCTTTGGACTTATGACCCCCAAGACAGTATCAACTGAGCTAATAATGCGTGGATTGGTTGTGATAACAACGTTTTCCCCTGTTTTTAATATCGGCATCGATAGGTTCCAGTTGATATAATCGCCGCCCACATTTTTCAGTTAATCGAAGTAGAAGAGGATTGGCGAATGGCGGTCAAACTGATGGCAGATCTCGATCTTGCTGGTAAGCGCTTACTTATCCGTGAGGACCTGAATGTACCGGTTAAGGACGGTCGTGTAACTTCCGATGCACGTATCCGTGCGGCGCTACCGACTATTAAAGCCGCTATTGATGCTGGGGCTAAAGTACTCCTGATGTCCCACTTGGGACGACCTACCGAGGGCGAATACGCCGAGGAATTCTCCCTGGCTCCCGTGGCTGAGCACCTGGGTGAATTGCTGGGTCGTGATGTGGCGCTGGTTAAAGAGTGGCGCGATGGCGTTGAGCTGGCTGATGGTGACGTTGCCCTGCTGGAGAATGTACGTTTTAACCGCGGTGAAAAGAAGGACGATGAGTCCCTGGCAAAGGCCTATGCCCAGTTGTGCGATATCTTCGTGATGGACGCCTTCGGTACCGCCCACCGGGCCCAGGCGTCCACTCACGGTGTGGCTAAGTTTGCACCGGTTGCCTGCGCCGGTCCTCTGCTGGCCGCTGAGCTGGATGCATTGGAGAAGGCCCTGGCTGAACCGGCGCGCCCGTTGGTTGCTATTGTTGGCGGTTCCAAGGTTTCCACAAAATTGACCGTGCTCGAAAGCCTGGCTGACAAAGTTGATCAGCTGATTGTCGGTGGTGGTATTGCCAATACCTTCCTGGCGGCCAGCGGTAAGCCAGTGGGCAAATCCCTGTGCGAACACGACCTGGTAGATACCGCTAAAGCCCTGATGCAGAAGTGTGATATTCCTCTGCCTACCGATGTGGTCACTGGCAAGGAATTCAACGAATCCGCTGCAGCTGAAACCAAGAATGCAGATGCTGTCACTGAAGACGATATGATTTTTGATATCGGCCCGAAATCCTCCGAGCAGCTGGAGGAGATCCTCAGTAGCGCTAAGACCATTATCTGGAACGGCCCTGTGGGTGTGTTTGAGTTTGACCAGTTCGGCGGCGGTACGGAGCATCTTTCCAAAGCTATCGCTGCGAGTGATGCCTTCTCCATCGCTGGTGGTGGAGACACCCTGGCGGCTGTGGATAAGTATGGTATTGCCGATAAGGTTTCCTATATCTCCACAGGTGGTGGTGCTTTCCTGGAGTATGTTGAAGGTAAGAAGCTGCCAGCAGTCGCGATACTTGAAAGTCGCGCACAAGACTGAATAACGAGAATTAAGGCCTGCCGCAATTTGCAGGCAGGCCATAAAAGCAAAAAATACAAATACTACGAGTAGACGAGAAAGGAATTAATTATGGCTCTTATCAGCCTGCGCCAAATGTTGGACCATGCCGCAGAGCATGGCTACGGTGTACCTGCATTTAACGTAAATAACCTCGAGCAGATGCGTGCGATTATGGAAGCGGCCAAAGAGACCGATTCCCCGGTAATCGTTCAGGCTTCTGCGGGCGCGCGCAAATATGCCGGTGCCCCTTTCCTGCGCCACCTTATCCTTGCTGCTATCGAGGAATTCCCTGAGATCCCGGTAGTTATGCACCAGGATCACGGCACCAGCCCTGCAGTTTGCCAGCGTTCTATCCAGTTGGGCTTCAGTTCTGTGATGATGGACGGGTCCCTCGAGGAAGACGGCAAGACCCCGGCCTCTTACGAGTACAATGTGGATGTCACCAAGCGCGCTGTGGATATGGCCCATGCCTGTGGTGTTTCTGTTGAAGGTGAGCTGGGCTGCCTTGGCTCTCTGGAAACTGGTATGGCGGGAGAGGAAGATGGTGTTGGTGCGGAAGGAAAATTGTCTCACGACCAGCTGTTGACCGACCCGGAAGAAGCTGCTGATTTTGTGCAGAAGACCAAGGTAGATGCCTTGGCCATTGCCTGTGGTACCAGCCACGGTGCTTACAAGTTCACTCGTCCGCCCACGGGAGATATCCTGGCAATCGACCGTATCAAGGAGATTCACGCACGTATTCCAGGCACCCACCTGGTAATGCACGGTTCCTCCTCTGTACCCCAGGAGTGGCTGGCAGTAATTAATGAGTTTGGTGGTGAGATCCCGGAAACCTACGGCGTTCCTGTTGAGCAGATCTGTGAGGGAATCAAGTATGGCGTGCGCAAGGTGAATATCGATACCGATCTGCGTTTGGCATCTACCGGTGCTACCCGTCGCTTCCTGGCTCAGAATCCATCTGAGTTTGATCCGCGCAAGTTCTACAAAGCTGCCACCCAGGCGATGAAGGAAATCTGTATCGCTCGTTATGAGGCGTTTGGTACAGCTGGTAATGCCAGCAAGATTCGCCCTGTTAGCCTCGATGTTATGAGCGAACGCTACATCGCTGGCGAATTGGAGCCACAGATCAAGTAGAGGCGCATGTTGCTATAAAAAGGTGGGCACAAGGCCCACCTTTTTCTTTTCGAGTTGCCTTTCACGCTACGACACCACTACCCCTCTCGCCAAAATGCAGTACCATTGGACTAATGGATACTTTGCAAGATCTCAGTACATACGATAACAGCCCGGTAATTAAGCGGCCGGACTACTCTGCATTGCGTCAGAAATTGCCAGAGCTGGACTTTGGTGCTGACGAAACCCCTCTGTGCAAAGAGCTACAGGATTATCGTAATTTTTACGATTTACATTTTCCTCGAGCCCGAAAGACTGGGGTGGGGACTTTTAGAGCCGCGGGATTTGAGCTGGTTTCTCAGTATTGGATGGTGGAGAAACCCAGGGGCACCCTGTTTATTTGTCACGGTTATTTTGATCATACGGGTATTTATGGCCCGGCAATTCGCTTTGGCCTGGAGCGGGACCTGAATGTTGTGATTTTTGACTTTCCCGGCCATGGTCTCTCCAGTGGTGAGCGTGTTGCTATCCATACTTTCCTGCAATACCGCCAGGCTTTCGATGGTCTGCTGGAGATTGCGCGAGAAAAATTGCCTGGGCCCTGGCACGCACTGGGCCAGAGCACAGGCGGTGCGGCGCTACTTGCTCACTTGCAGTACAGTCGCTGGCAGCCCCTGGATAAGGTCTTTTTGCTGGCGCCTTTGGTGAGGCCTTCGAACTGGGCTTGGCTAAACCGCTGGAAATACTATGTAGGGCGGCTTTTTATACGTGAACCCGGACGGGCTTTTACGATCAATACACACGATGTGGAGTTTTCCCGACGCCAAGCACTCAGAGATCCCCTCCAAGCACAGTCAATCTCTATGAGCTGGCTTAGGGCTATGGTGGACTGGTTGCAGACATTTCCCCGCACAGCACGCAACCAGCGGCCAATCCTTTTAGTGCAGGGAACGGATGATAAGACCGTTGATTGGCGCTACGGCCTAAATGCTGTTCGAAATCGATTTCCCAATTGTCACCGGGTACTGATCCGTGGCGCTCGGCACCAGATGATCAACGAGACCCAACCCTATCGCCACCAGATATTGGCAGCGATGGATGAGTGGTTAAATCGCAAATAGTTGTCGGTGACGCCTCTTTTAGATTGATCCCAGTCGAGGCAACTATTTAAAGGTTGCTGCGGCGAAGTTATCCACTGCATTAATTACCGTAGAGATCTATAACTAATATAGTCGCCAGGTGTCCCTGTGGCGTTAATGCGCTGTGCATAGAGATAAAGCTCCAGTATCGCCAGTGGAATTTCCAGCACTGAGAAACTCAAGAAGCCAATAAAGGTCACTGTTACGGTTTTTGGGTCGAAACCCACGGAGCCCTGATTAATCAATACTCAGAAACTCAGGCCAATCCTAAAGAACCAAATGCTGCTCATAACAGCTTTTGTACCCAATCTCTTGGAGGCGTTTCGAGCATATGTGACTGGAGTGAGGGCCTGAACTGTGGAAATTGTGAAATGGTGCGATAAATAAATCTACAGGCTAGTCCACTTACGAGCTTTTTTTAGAACTGCTGCAACAGTAGCTCTGGGATGAATAGCTCAGTTCGCTAGAGAGTTACTTTGGGTTTTGATCACTCTTATTGGAGTGGGGGCTCTCATCAGACTTATTGGATTTTTCCTCAGGCATTGAGGTTTTTTTGATGGGTGTACCCTTTCCGGACTTTTCTTTGGTGCTTGTAGGAATCCTGTTAGTTGGGTATTCGACCTTGCAGGAGCCCTGTCCGTTGTCTGAAAGTACAATTTCATCGAGGTCATCCATTACCCTTATGGGGCCTGAATAGTATTTACTCATTCCCTTGATAAAACCGATTTTGTCCTGTTCCGTAACGGGAGGTGGGATAAGATGTGTCAGGGCAACAGATTTAACTCCTGCTTTACTAGCCATCTTGGCGATATCGAGTGTATTTGAGTGGTAGTGAATAATCTGGTCCGCTTTTTCGTAGCGCAATCTAGCACGGCGATTATCACCGGTCTGCTTCAACTTACTGATGTATTGTGCATAGCTCAAAGCTTCAGATATAAGCACGTCGGCATCGCGTTCAATGGGTTCCAGGGCATCAAATACATGGGTATCACCGGTAACAATAACCTTGCAGGGGCCAAAGCGTATTTCATAGCCAAATGCGGGAAAAACGGGTTCATGGTGTACCGCGAATACAGAAACATAGGTGTTTCTGTGGTGCCACACACTTTGTACAATTTCATTCTGGTCACCCGCAATATTGATTAAGTGCGGTTTTGCTACCGCAAGCACCGGGTCTAGGATGCCTTGGCGATTGGAAGACCTAAAGAAAATATCCGGCGCAAAGCTCTGGTTTATGCCATCGATGATGCGATAGATACCATAGGGGCCGTAGACATTGATAGGTGAGTCTGCTCCCACAAACCAGGACTCGTTGATCACCATTGCGAGACCGCCAAAATGATCCGAATGCCAGTGGGTAATGAAAATAGGGTCGAGCTGGGCAAGGTTCAGGCCCAGTTGGCCAATCCTCGCGGTAGCCCCCTCACCGGCATCAATCAGGAATAGCTTTCCGCTGCTTTGTACAGCCACACATGCCGGGTGGCGCAAATATTGATAGGCGGGATCAGGGGTTCCAGTCCCACATAAATAGATATGCATTTTGCCGTCGTCTACCACATAAGGTGGGTAGCGCTTCAGGGATTCCGGTTGATTGGCCAAACATGAAATGGCAAAAAGAACACTGAAGATAACAGTGGCAATAGTATCAACTGTCCGTCGCATGGTTATATAGATTCCAGTCAATGCGGAAATACATAGCAAGGGTATGCAGATATTTTTAAACTTAATAAATAATGTTTAAGATTTAGGGGGCATATATTTAGCTTGCGTTCAATTAGCCCCCAGAAAAACACAGTTTGAAAGCGCTATTAATTCAGTGTTTCGTCAGGATTCTTAAAGATGGTAGTTGGCTGACCTTCCAGACCGGAGTAAAAAAGAATAATGGTTACCGGTGTGTCCCCGTCGTTGCGCCCATAATGCCATTTATCAGTAACCTCGATAAATGCCTTACCTTCCCCAAGAGTGAGTGTTTCCTTTTGTCCTGGGAGTACAATGGTTAAGGTTCCCTCCGCCACATAGACGCCATTGAGAACAGGGTGTTTATGTACAGGCATCTGTTCCCCCACTGGAATAGTTACACTGACAATTGTCAGCTCCGGTTGTCCCGGTTTCATTTTTGGTAGGGAGTGTCCTTCCCAGTCCTTTGTAGAGGACACCAGAGTTTCAAATTTTACGTCGTTGGTTTTATCCTGACCAAATAGACTCGCGGAAAGAAATGTCAGTGTCAGTATGGTTAGGAATCGGAGGCAACCATTCATAGGACTTTCCAGGAAAACTTATGTAGATTTATGTAATTCTTGTCCAAGAATTAATACTGTCCAATAAATTCGGAAAATATCCGGGGGCCTATGCCTGAGACAAATTTGGCTTTCTGATTCACTCTACTAATAAAGTGATTACATTTATTGAAGCAGGTACAGGTAGCGTCGGCTCACAGGCAGTTTTTTTCAGTGTTTAGCAGCATAATTTGGCCCGTATCTCCCTCCCTTATTACATCGCGGATAGTCTTTAAATTGACGACAATGGAACCCTGGGCAAGGGGCCGAAAGCATACCTGTCACTGCTATGGACAGGAAGCCCCTGTTCCGTCAGGGCTATAGCGACAACAAGTAGTGTAATTGGAATAGAAATAGCTACACCCGCTACCTGTATTACCCAGCGCGGTAACTTGTGCGGCTACTACTCGAGCAGGCTAATAATAAAGATTGCTGAAACGGCGGTAGTGCTGGTGCGAAGGAAGAGATCTGTGTTGCTAGTCTTCCAGGTGAAGCTAAGTTGCAGCGCTCAAAGTAGCATGGCCAGCAGGACAGTCAGCGACTGCTGCCTGCTGGGTAACAGTCGCACTTGAGGTGGGTGGCTGTCGGCGAGTAATTCATGATGGCCGCCTTCGGTTAATTTAAGCGGCCATTCTTACACAGGTTTTACCGTTAAAGTGCTGCTTTACCTTGTAGATGCAGCTTTCTCCGCTGTGCCAGTGCATCGACAGAGTAGAGCGCTAGACCCAGCCAGACAAACATAAAGGTGGTGAGCTTTTCTTCGCTGAAAGACTCACCCAATACCTGGGTGGCAACTACCAGCATCAGTGTGGGGCCGATGTATTGCAGGAAGCCCAATGTGGATAAGTTGAGCCTGCGCGCGGCGATCGTAAACAGCAGCAGGGGAACCAGGGTAATGGGGCCGGCAAAGAGCAGTAAGCTGTTTAACTCCAGGCTGTTGTTCAGCAAGTTGCTGGTGGGGCTGTCGCTCCAAAACAGGTAGATTACGGCCACTGGCAATATAAAGAGAGTTTCCACCGCGAGGCCGGTAAGGCTTTCCACAGGGGCCTGCTTGCGGGCCAAACCGTATAGCGCAAAGGAGCAGGCCAGGAACAGGGCAATGATCGGTATGCGACCAAACTGCCAAAGCTCATAGGCAATGCCGGTAGCTGCCAGTGCCACAGCGATCCATTGCAGTCGCCGCAGTTTCTCACCCAGGAACAGGACCCCCAGCAAAATATTGATCAGTGGATTGATGTAGTAACCCAGGCTGCCCTCGAGCAAATGGCCGTTATTGATCGCCCAGATAAACACCAGCCAGTTACCGCCGATCAATACCGTGGTCAGGGCCAGCATCCGCATCTTCTTGCCGTCGCGTAGGGTTGCCAGAAAGTCTGGCATTTTGCGTACAATCAGCAGAATACCAATAGCGAGTACCAGCGACCAGATACTGCGGTGGGCAAGGATTTCCGCAGCGGGAATATCCTGTAATTTATTGAAGTACAGTGGCGCCAGCCCCCAAATGAGGAAGGCGGAAATCCCGGCGAGAAGGCCGGTTGAGGCGGAATCATTACTACGCAAGGGAGCACCTGCTGTGGATAACTCTGGCTTTGATTCAGGGGTGGCACGTGGATGTGGTCACCTGGGCCTGAAGCAAAAGAATAGGTTTGGCCATTGTAGAAGCGGTGGCCGGGGGGGATCAATCTTTTTTACCGCGAGGAAGGCTCTGACTGGCGCGCCCCGTTGAGCTCATAGGCGGGTACTGATATGTACCCGCCAGGAATGGGCAAACTTAGAAAAGCACGCGGCAACGCAGGGTGCCGGGGATATTCTTCAGCTTTTCCAGTGCCAGATCAGAATACTCTGCGTCCACATCGATAACCACATAACCCAATGTCTCATTGGTTTGCAGGAACTGGGCGGAGATATTGATGGCATTTTCCGAGAACACCTGGTTGATGGCGCTCAGCACACCGGGCACATTCTTGTGGATATGCAGCAGGCGGTGGGTATCCAGGTGACCGGGCAGTGCCACTTCTGGGAAGTTCACAGAGCTGGTGGTGGTGCCGTTATCGGAATAGTGTGCGAGTTTCTCTGATACCTCTGTTCCGATATTCTCCTGGGCCTCCATAGTGGAGCCACCTACGTGGGGAGTCAGCAGCGCCTTGTCGATTCCGCGTAGGGGAGAGACGAATTCGTCGCTGTTGCCACGGGGCTCAACCGGGAAGACATCAATCGCCGCACCGGCCAGGTGATTGCTCTTCAGTGCTTCTGCCAGGGCATCAATATCTACCACCGTGCCGCGAGAGGCGTTGAGGAGAATACTGCCGGGCTTCATCTGCGCGATTTGCTCGGCGCCCATCATCATTTTGGTGGAAGGCAATTCCGGTACGTGCAGGGAGACCACATCGGATTCCGCCAACAATTCCGGGAGAGAGTTCACTTGGGTGGCGTTGCCCAGAGGCAATTTGGTAATCACATCGTAGAACCTGACCCTCATCCCGATAGCTTCGGCCATAACAGAAACCTGGGAGCCGATAGCACCGTAGCCGATAATACCCAGGGTTTTGCCACGAGCTTCGTATGAGCTCACCGCTGATTTCTGCCAGCCGCCGCGATGACACACAGCGTTTTTCTCTGGGATACCACGCAGCATAAAAATAGTTTCGGCAATAATCAGTTCGGCTACGCTGCGAGTGTTGGAGTAGGGCGCATTAAAGACTGCGATGCCCAGTTCCGTTGCCGCCTGTAAATCCACCTGGTTGGTGCCTATACAGAAACAGCCTACGGCTATCAGCTTGGAGGCATGTTCCAATACTTTGCGGGTTAATTGGGTACGCGAGCGAATACCGATAAAGTGCGCATCGGCAATTTTCTCGATCAATTGATCTTCAGGCAGGGAGGTCTTGAGGTACTCCACATTGGTATAACCTCGGGAGCTGAGTAAGTCGACGGCGGACTGGTGTACGCCTTCCAGCAACAGAATGCGAATCTTATCTTTTTGCAGGGACTTCTTTTGATCGGGACTGTGCGCAGCCATAAACTATCTCTTCACTGAGTGCGAATAACAGATGCAAAGTGCTTGGATCACTTCTTCGGGGGTGCCGCAAATTTGGCGAAGGCGCGATCATAGCACATGCAGCCTTCAAGGCTTTATTCGAAATTTCTATCCTAACTATCTTGTTTATCTATGTACCAACATCAATTTACCTGTGGCAGTGAAGTACCGTTTGGTTTGGGGAAGGTCGTCTGTGTGGGACGCAATTACGCTGATCACACGGCAGAGCTAAATAACCCGGTGCCAGAAGAGCCGCTTTTGTTTATCAAGCCAGCTACATCAGTGGTATCTATGGCGGAGCCCATCCATTTACCGTTGGGGCGCGGCAGCTGCCATTTTGAGGGGGAACTTGCCCTGTTGATTGGTAAGCGCCTGAGTAATGCCAATGTGGCAGAAGCTCCAGGGGCGATTGCAGGTCTGGGCCTGTCCCTGGATTTAACCCTGCGCGATCTCCAGACGAAGTTAAAGAAAGCGGGTCAGCCCTGGGAGAAGGCCAAGGGGTTCGATAAATCGTGCCCACTTTCCCCTTTTGTGAAACTCGACTGGCTGCCGGACTGGGACAAGCTCAGCTACTACCTGTGGCTAAATGGCGAATTGCGCCAGCAGGGTAAAACCGAAAATATGCTGACCCCGATTCTCGACCTGGTGGCTTATATCAGCAGTTATTTCACTCTCGAACCCGGTGATGTGGTTTTGACCGGTACGCCGGCTGGAGTAGGCGAGTTACACCATGGCGATAAGCTGTCGATGCAGTTGGAGGACGACTGGCTGCAAGTAGAAACACAGGTCGCCTAATTCGCAACTATGATATGACCCTTTGATTTGTGATCACATTTTAGATATAACCGGGAAAGTTATCTCCAACCTAAACGAGGTGTGCCATGTCAGCGCAAAATAATATCCCCCAAAACCTGCAGGAATGGCAGGCTCTGGCGGCCTCACTGAAGATCGAGGGCCGTGCCTTTATCAATGGCAGCTATGTCGATGCCCTTTCCGGTGAAATTCGCGCCACTTTTAATCCAGCTAATGGTGAAGAGCTGGCACAGATTGCCAGCTGTGGCCCGAAAGATGCGGACTTGGCGGTAAATGTGGCCCGGGAAACCTTCGAGTCTGGCGTTTGGTCGAAAATGCCGCCGATGCAGCGCAAAAAAATCATGGTGCGCTTTGCCGAGCTGATTGAGGAGCATCTGGTAGAAATTGCCCTGCTGGAGAGCCTGGATGCGGGTAAACCGGTTGGCGACACCATGGCGGTGGATGTCCCTGGAGCGGCCACCACGATTCGCTGGAGTGGCGAAGCTATCGACAAGATTTACGATGAAGTGGCCCCGACCGGCCCTGGTGAACTGGGCTTGGTTACCCGTATGCCCTTGGGGGTGGTGGCTGCTATTGTGCCCTGGAATTTCCCCTTATCTACAACTGCCTGGAAGCTGGGGCCAGCCCTTGCCACTGGCAACAGCGTTATTCTGAAGCCCGCCTCCAATACACCACTGACTGCGATTAAGTTGGCGGGCCTGGCTAAGGAAGCGGGACTTCCTGATGGCGTGCTAAATGTGCTGCCGGGGCCGGGTAGCAGTTTGGGCAAGGCCCTGGGCCTGCATATGGATATCGACTGCCTGACCTTTACGGGCTCCACTGAGGTGGGCAAAACCCTGACCGAGTACTCTGGCCAGTCCAATCTCAAGCGTACATTCTTAGAACTCGGCGGTAAAAGCCCGAATATTGTATTTGCCGATGCAGACCTGGATAAGGCGGCGGAAGCGGCGGCCCTGGCTATTTTTTACAATCAGGGTGAAACCTGTACCGCCGGATCACGTTTGCTGGTGGAAAAGTCTATCGCTGATGAATTTATTCAAAAGGTGAGTAAAGCCGCAGAGTGTTTTAAGCCCGGGCATCCCCAAGACCCGAATACTCGTATGGGCGCCCTGATCGATCGCAGCCAGTTTGACACAGTTGAATTTTATGTGGCCAAGGGCCTGGAGCAGGGGGCGCAATTAGTCTGCGGTGGTAAACCAGTGGATGAAGTTGCGGGTGGTTATTACTATGAGCCAACGGTATTTCGCAGTGTTACTGGCGATATGACCATCGCCCGTGAAGAAATCTTTGGCCCGGTGCTGTCTGTGATCGAGTTTGAGAGTGAGGAAGAAGCACTCGCTATTGCCAATGATTCTATCTATGGTCTGGCGGCGGGTATCTGGACCAATAACCTGGGACGTGCCCATCGCATGGCGCGTGATATATACGCCGGATCTGTTTGGGTAAATAATTATTTTGGCGGTGATATCACCGTACCCTTTGGTGGTTTTAAACAATCCGGTAACGGCCGAGATAAATCCCTTCACGCACTGGATAAGTACTGTGAACTTAAGTCCACCTGGATTGACCTGAGTTAACCCCCCGGGGACCGCGTGTCGGTCCCCCTATTACTTTCTACCCGATAGTGAGTCAGTTCACTATCGCTCCTGAACTTTCGTGAAAGCGATACCACACCAACCTCTCCCCATCAATCAGTAACCTGGCATACAGAGAGCTTTCTGGCGCGAATTATCTAGTCAGCTATACCTAACTTATTGCTCCAGAAAAAGTTTGGGGCGTCATCTGCAGATTTGTGGTTTCCAATTTTTAGGTTGGATGGCGGTCGGGAGTACAGGTTTGAGCAAGATCTTTATCTTTGTTGTTTTGTACGCCAGTAGTGTTTCTTATGCCCAGGCTGCGAAATCTCCAGTGTTTGGAGAAATTATGGGACTGATCGGTGCTGAGCAAATATATGCGAGTACTGCTCGGGGCAATAACCTTAAAAAGCGACATAGAGATTGGATCAGACTTTATGTTAACCGCGGTGATCAAGTCAGAAAAGGGCAGAAAATCGCCGAGCACCGAAATATCAAAGGGAAAGTGGTTCTCGAATATATTGCCAATCGCTCCGGCCGAATACTGTTGAACAGCCGATCTGCCATAGACTCCGTCGAGTCGATTCTGGAGATAATTACAGTTGCGGAAGATCGATACTGCGATTTTGATCATTGTGATCGAGTGGGTGCCTATTAGAAATAGAGGAGTGGCCTGTTGTTTCCAATCGGTAAAGTAATTGTTTGCAGGTTGGTAGATAGGTACTCTGAGTAGCCCATTTTTTGGTTCTACTTACTATGAAGCTCATCTATACCCATGAAAACCGTCTGTTGGTTGAGTTGGTAAAAAGTCGTCTGGAAGTAGCGGGAATAAAAACCCGGTTAAAGAATGAATATGCCCAGGGAGCAACCGGTGAGTTAGCTCCAAATCAGGTTTGGCCCGAATTGTGGTTGGAGCGGGATCGCGATTTAGAGCGCGCTCAGCAGGTTCTTGCTGAAGCAGAAGTGGAACAAAAAAACTGGCTATGCACTGCTTGTGGTGAGGATAATGGTGCAGCTTTTGACTTCTGCTGGCAATGTGGTAGATCCCGGCCTACGGCTGACTAGTGATATGATTTTTTAAAAAGTTTTGTGTAAATCGACTGGAAAATAGAATCGCATCATTATGCAAATACTCTTGAATATTGATGTGGATGACTTAAGTCGAGGGAGTAATTTTTACTGTGATGCTTTTGGTCTTCACGAAGGACGTCGCCTGGGTACGGATGTGGTTGAGATACTCGGTGGCAGCATACCAATTTTCCTAAAGCAAAGAGATCCTGGGGCCTGGCCAATAAATAGTAAGAAAAATATAAATAGTTATGATCGGCACTGGACACCGGTACATATGGATGTCGTTGTGGAGGAACTGCTATTGGCGATAGAGCGGGTCGTTGATACTGGTGGCCAGATGAACGGCAACATTCAGAAAAGAAAATGGGGAATTAAAGCATCACTCTCAGATCCATTTGGTAATAGCTATTACCTGATGCAATTTAATAAGGGTGGTTCAGCAGCGGCTGATTTATAAATTGGATATTTCCTGATTAGCGCTGTCAGCGGTTATTCACAACTTTGTCCACCATTTCAGGTGCCGAGCCAAGATAATTTTCTGGGGTTGTCAGGGTTTTTATCTCCTTTTCAGTCAATGTTTTTCTTATTTGAGGCATTTCTAAAAGTATGTCTGCGAAAGGGCTACCGGTATCTACTGCTTGCCTGCAGGCATTATAAACTAAGTTGTGTGCAGTTTGCCGTCCTATTATGGGAGCCAGAGTCATCATTACTGCCTCAGCGCAAATCAGCCCCCTGGATAAATCTAAATTTCTTCTCATCTTATCTGGATATACTTGGAGCCCTGTCAACATGAAATTTGCTTGGGAGAGCGATCCTGAAGTCAGGGCAAAGCTCTCAGGGATTGCCCGCCACTCAAGGTGCCATGGTCCAGTAGCGCGCTCAAAGTCCACTGCCATTGCATCAAGCATCAATCCGGCATGCTCACGTACCATTTTTGAGTTAGCGCTAATCAACTCACAAGAAATGGGATTGTGCTTCTGTGGCATTGTGCTGGATGAGCCACGATGCTGGGCAAAAGGTTCAGCAACTTCTGCTATTTCCGTTGTCATCATTACAGATACATCTACAGCAATCTTCGCCAAGCTAGCACATATTAATGCCAGTGTTTGAACAGTTTCCGTAAAGCCATCCCGGCTTGAGTGCCATGTAATAGTTGGAACTTCCAGATCAAGCGCTTCTGCCAGTGCATGTTGCACGGTTAGCCCTTTTGTCCCCAGAGACGCGAGTGTCCCAGCGGCGCCGGAAAACTGGACAACCAGCACTCGAGCTTTCAGTTGCGAAAGGCGTTCCAGGTGGCGATCCAGGCCACTAAGCCAGACAGCAGCCTTATAGCCGAAAGTAATGGGAATGGCTTGTTGTAAGTGAGTACGGCCCGCCATGGGTGTATCGCGGTACCTCTTTGCTAGACTTAATAACGCAGTTATGGTTTTCCGAACTTGTGATTCAATTAATTCTATCCCGCTGCGCATTTGTAGCACCGTTGCAGTATCCATAACATCCTGTGTAGTTGCACCCCAGTGCAGATAATGACCTGAGTCTCCCGCCTGTTTTGCTAATTGCTCCACTAAAGGCAAGATTGGATAGCCCACCAATGTTGTACTTTTCTGTAACTCTTCCAGATCTGGAATATATTTCTCCGCAGCATCGGCAATCCCCTTAGCGGCGGAACTGGGAATTACTTCGAGAGATGCCTGTACTTTGGCCAGCGTTACCTCAGTATTTATACAGGACTGCAAATAATTGTGAAAACTGAATATTTCCCTCATGCGAGGTTCTACAAAGGCATTGCCAAATAGAGGTGAGTCTAGGGGTGACAGGGGAGTCATATCAAAGTGTTGCCCGTGAGCCATGAAATCATAACTATAGGTGTTAAATCAACTAGCTAAAATAAATTTACAGTTATCTTCTTAACTGGCTAAGAGGGAAGTTTTGGAACAGATGTTTGAAAAACTAGGATTCGCTGAATTGTTGAGTAATGAATTTCTCATAACCCATCAAATTTTATAGGTATCTTATGACTGCTACGTCTCACGGTGTGTCTATCGGTCTTGAGCAGAAATCTGAGCATATTTTTCTTACTTTGAAAGCCCGAGGTAAGCTGACTCATGAAGACTACGAGGCCATGGTGCCAATGCTTACCTCAGCGATTGAAAAGGTCGGTCATCCAAAGATTAATGTATTTATGGATGCCCGAGAATTTGAGGGTTGGGAGCCTCGAGCGGCTTGGGATGATTTCAAATTGGGGGTTGAGTATGGGCGAGAATTTAATCGTATTGCGGTATTGTCTAGCAAGCGCTGGCTGCAAGTAGCTGGTAAAGTGGGGAGTTGGTTTATCGGTGGAGAGTATCGGACCTTTGAATCCGAACCCGAGGCTATGGCATGGTTGGAAGAAGATACATAGAATTGCTATCTGTAGTGAACGTTCTATGAAAAGGCTGATTTTCTCGATAGTTTATGTCCTGCGTGGACCTCAATGTAAATAATAATTGATATAAGGATTATTTTGTATGTTTGAGTGGATAACCAGCCCCGAGGCCTGGGTCGCCTTGGCCACTTTGGCAGCATTGGAAATTGTGCTGGGTATCGATAATATTATTTTTATTTCTATACTGGTCGGAAGGCTTCCACCAAAGCAGAGAGAGCCGGCACGTTTTATTGGTCTAACCCTGGCAATGGTAACACGTCTGGCCCTGCTCTTCTCTATCGTATGGATTATGGGCCTGGTTGAGCCGCTATTTAGTATTTTCGGTATGGATATTTCTGGCCGGGATATAATTCTATTGGGGGGAGGTCTATTCCTGATTGCTAAAGCAACCCACGAAATTCACAACAGCCTTGAAGGAGAGGAAGAAAGTGCTTCCTCTCTAGGCAGTGCCGGTTTTTGGATGGTGCTGCTACAAATTGCTCTGCTGGATATCGTATTCTCTCTCGACTCTGTGATTACTGCTGTTGGATTGGTCAATGAAATATCAATAATGGCGGTAGCCATAATCTTGGCTGTAATTGTAATGTTAGTTGCGGCGAAACCGATCGGAGATTTTGTCGATCGCCATCCCACCGTAAAAATGCTGGCATTGTCCTTCCTTATTATGGTTGGGTTAACTTTGGTCGTTGAAGGATTCGACGTGCATGTACCTAAGGGGTATATTTACTTCGCCATGGCATTCTCAATGGCAGTTGAATTCCTCAATCTTCGCTTGCGCAGTAAGAAGGCTCGCAAAACGCATCCTGTAAAGCTGCATCATGCATTGCGCGAAGATAGCTAACTATAATGGGTGGAGATGTTCTCCGCCCTATTTTCTAATCAACAGCTTAAATTTTATTTTTGATTTTTAAGATCAGATAAGTAAAACCTAATGCCAGAGTGGCTGAAGATAGACCTAGAAGTTCTCCGGCATCAACTTTGTCCAGGTCCAAAATAATAAACTTTCTAGATAAAGCTAAAATAGCAATGAGTACAACAACTTTAGTTTGAATAATACTTTGTTGACGTGTGACTACATATTGAAGGGTGTGGCTGAACCTAAGTGCAATCAGTAGTATGATTATTTCACCAAATATTGTTTGGAATACCATTGTGATCCAATGGGTCTTGCACTTCAATAAGTAGCATACTGTACACAGAGTAACCTAGACGGCTAATGGCAACGATGACGATTACGACAATGATAAAGGTTAAAATAAGCGCGATCAGGCTCTCAAATTTTCTATAGTAATTGTGAATAGCTCGAACGGTTAGCGGAGTCTTTCCATCGGGAGTTTTCCATGCATCAGCCTCCTGCCAAAATCATCCAGTATGAATTAACCATTCAGATTGAGTTACAAAATTAAGCCATGCCAAGTTCTAATTCCCGCTTTAGTACAGAGATTACTTTACGGCTCATTGGCATCATTCGATGTAATATCACTGGAACTTCATATGTTGTGCCAAGGCCGAGTATGGCGCTGCTATGGGGCATAATAGTAATGTCATAGCGTGTCCAAATTGAAACTGGTTGCGTACTTTCGAGCATCTTCAAACCGTGATTTAACTTTCGCAAAAAATCACTGCCAACCCGCAATTGTTTACCTCCCTTATAAGGAAGAAAACTTGCCCAGTAGCTGCCGTAGTGGGGCGATGAGATGGAGATAAACTTATGGACCCTATGGATACCCTGTAAGGCCTGCAAGTAATATCGGGCGACAATCCCCCCCATGCTAAAGCCTACCAATGTGCATGTGGTATCTTTTTCTACAATATGTTCCAACTTGGCGAGTAACTGGGATGAGAGGTGTTCCATACCATGCCAGCCAGAGTTGTAGCGCAGGTGGATATAATGAGCGTCAAATCCATCAGCAGCCAGCTCATGTTGCATTTTTAACAGGGAGGTTCCTCGATCAAAAATACCGGGTATCAAAAGTACTGTCCTACTTTTACGTTTTTTATGTGTTGTGAGAAACGTTTGTGCGTCAGGAGAGTTCTCTAACGCCATAGCTTTTACTCTTTAAAGCGATATAAGATACTGATAGAGAAGTGTAGTTGCACTGAGATTATCGCCTGATATTAAAACGAAGGCCTTAAGTGTTAGCATGCCGGCCAGTAAAGTCTTAACTCAATACGAGTACCGGCATGTGAAGGAAAAAAGCACTTATTTGTTTTTTTGGTGTCCTAACATAAATATTAATATCTGATCGAGACGCGAACTCCAAGACTCCTCATCGTGAGCGTGCCCTTCGAATACTTGAGTTAACCAGTCTGAGGAGCTGTAACCTTGCTGGCGCATAATCTGATCTACTGCTAGTTGCAGTGGTGGGTAGTAGGCATCTAAAGTCTCTGTTCCATGATCAAAATAAAATCGATGATTGCCAGGCTTCGGTAAATTTTCCCGTAAATAAGCACGAATAGCTTCCGCTAAGGGGAGGCTGTCATCTGGATTAATACCCGGCCAGTGAGTGGATATTGCTGCTACCGTGGAAAAAATATCGGGGTATTCGGCAACGGCGTAGAGTGATATCAAACCTCCCATACTGGCACCGGCGATAAAGGTATCATCGGCTCCATATCCAACTGCGTAATGTTCATCAATATACGGCTTTACTGTAGTCACTAGGTATTTCAAGTAAAGATCGCCCCGTAATTCAGCTTGGTTGAAAGGGTGCTTGGATTGTCGGGCATCACTTGGTAGAAAGTCCCTAGCCTTTTGTGGAAAGTAGTCGCCATGTCGGAACTTGCTGACATTGTCGATAGCAACAACGATAAAAGGACGGACTTTTTCCTGGGAGATCAGTTTTGAAGCCGTTTCATCCATACCCCATTCCTGGCCATTCCAGGTGGTACCTTTATCAAATAGCATTTGCCCGTCATGCATATAGACAACGGCGTAGGGCTGTTGAGTCGGGTAATTATTGGGTAGCCATACTCGAACAGAACGCTCGGAAAGCCCTTCCTGAATGAGAGGAGGGAGTGTCTCTATTTTCCCAGAGGATACCTGGATTTCCTTGGAAGTACTGGCTGACGCGGGTTGTATCAGGGCAAACAGAAGCCCTAGTAAAATAGTGGGAGAAAAACGCATAGTGCCCTGCCTATGAAGTGGATATAGAGGATAACTCTATCTATAAATCCAATGGCAGGGCTCCTCCCCCGTAGGGGCTGATTTTTTATTCGGCGACCAGCTTAGAAATAGTCTCTGACATTCCAGGTTTCACGCTTGTCATCCAGCTCGAGCATGGGTCTCATTACAGAACTGTGTCCTTGGCCACCAAGAACAAATACTTTGGTTCCTGGCTGGGCAATCGCCTGGATATTGGCATACATACGGAAATTTCTGGACCACCATTTGGTGGATAGATCGGCACCGATAAAATTATCGCCTTGGCCAACGTCATTGAGCATTATATAGGAGCCTACATTTATTTTGTCTTCAGCGGGATCATTGTGTTTATCGAGAGCTTGCTCCAAGGTTGATGAGGCATACAGATCATTGAAACGTTTTCCCCAGGCTTCAAGGTAATCATCTATCAACTTTTTCCTCTCGGGAGAACTCTTCTCTAAGTAGGATAAAAGCTCACCGTAAGGAAGATTCTGATCCGAATCATAGCAATTTACTTTTGATAGGCCTGCTTTCTTGGCTACTCTAAATCCCAGCTGTTCGCTTTCTCCTCTATTTAGCTTGTGCTCACCCTTGATATATCTGGCAAAGCGCTGATTCATTTTGCCTTCGTCATTGGTGTGACATTCCAGAAGAACATGTGTTGGCGAGTCAGCGGCAATCCGTGAGGATAAATCCTCCAAATACCTTTGACTTTCGTCGGTATAAACATCAATAACTTGTGTTTTCACCACATCTTTACCGGGTTTTCTGAAGTGGTTAAAGTGAAAGCTACCAAAAAGCATAACCTGTGCGGGCTCTGTACTTTCTACTGGCTCCGCATAGGCACTTAGGCCAATAAGCCCCAAAGAAAGCATAATTGAGCCAGTGACTTGTCTTACTATGTTTTTCATTAAATATCCTTATTTTATTATTTGGTTTCTATAGTTTTCCTAAGCATCGTACAAATGAATAGGTTTGAATTTGATATTAATGGATTGATTCAAAATTGAATACTGTAAATTATTTGTATCTACTTATAAAAAAGATAAACAGAGTGATTTTTCTGATCTGAAAAATTTTTTATTGATTTATTGCGGTGGGGCTTGAGATCTCAGGACTATTTTTAAATAGCCCCAAGTTGGTACGGTATCACTGTTAATGTATGTTTACTTAAGTACCACTTCTTAATCTGGTTACTTCAACATCTGCATTACGCATTTTAGCGGAATGGGCTACTTCCTTGCTGACAATAGTCTTACCTATCGGAGAGAGTGAAATTGCCGCAAGCTTAAGGTGCTGTAAACCAAAAGGTATACCAATAATAGTAATAAAACAGGCAATAGCGTGCAGAAGGTGGCCAATAGCGAGCCAGATACCGGCCAATAGGAACCAGATAATATTTCCGACTAAACCAAAACCACCTGTCCCAATATCACCGCGCAGGGTGAGCTCTTCTCGGGAAATTGCTTCCTTGCCGAAGGGGAAAAAAGAAAATTTGCCTATTACAAAGCAGGCTCTTCCCCAGGGAATACCAATAATACTGATAAAGGCAATCAGCGAGCAAAACCACCAGCAGAGTCCCATAAAGACACCACCAAGGATAAACCAGAGGAAATTTCCAAGTGTTCGCATAACTACCCCTACCAATTCGGTAAAATATATTAGTGAAAACGGTAATCTACTGATGTTACCGCAAATTCTAATCGCTATATCATTTTAAGGAGCCTCTGAATAACCCCGTGATACCTCTGGCTTGCAGAGTGGTTCACAATCAAGGCGCGGCTTCGCTGGAATGTCTAGACCTTTCAAGAAGTCGCAACGCGGAGTGTGAATCGCTCTGCAGGCCCCGAAGGGCGCGCCTTGAAGGCCACAGCTGCTGCGTTGCAGCTCTTGCAAAGGGCTACGGCCATTCGCGGCGAGTTGCGCCTAACATCTGCAGCCTTCAAGACCCGCAGAGGCATTACGGAGTTATTCAAAGGCTCCTGGAATTACAGTAGTTAGACGCAAATGCCCACGCTTTGGATTCAGTTATAGATATTTTCGTCGACCCGTTTGTGACCTACTGGTCAGATTGGGGATCGGCTGGGATTTTGCCCTTTGGGAATGAAAGTTACGGTATCAGGTCATTTGCCGGAGCATTACTATTTAACAAGCGATGACATTGACTACTTCCTGTTACTGGTAGACCTGACTGCAATATACCCAATTGATCCAAGACAGTCGCTTGGTCCCAGTAAATATGCTCAGAGCTGATTTTTCTGTTGGAGAAGCTAATAATTCCCACATGGGGGACTGAAAGCTTCTTCCCTGTTGCTTCGATACCAGGTGCGAACCAATCCATACGAATAGAATGGGTAAAGTGAAGAATAAACTCATCCACTAAGCTGTCTTTGCCCACGGTGCGGGAAAGAAGTTGTAAATTTATATCCGCTGGCATTTGAGGAATAAATATATCCCTATAAAATTTTCGTAAGGGTTCTTTTCCCGTTGCGCCGGTATTAACGGGTACATGAATTAATACAGGATTTTCTGTCATGGTAGCAATTGCGGCATCGGCATCTTTTAGATCGAATTCGGCCTTGGTATGGGTTTCCCAAAGTTGAATTAAGAACTTTTCGTCGTCATTGTATTCCATCTCATTCACCTTCCCATTTGAGGCGCAATATTACTGATCGTTGAGTTAATCTATCTTGTACCAACGACAGTATCGCAATGTTTATAAATATCAATAAGGTCGGGAGCGTCAACAGTGAATATGACGATCTTGCAGCTACCTATAGTGATGGCTAATTTTTAGTACAGATTCAGAGTGTTTGTAGTACTAAAAGACCATTAATTATTGAGGAGGAGGTGAAGGGAAATTATTTGAATGTTTGCAGATTTAGAATGCGTTACCCGTTCTACAAAGATAACGCATTCTTAACCCTTTAGCCGCGCCAGTAATTATTGGCAGCTGCAACGGTTTGGAAGTTAATGGCAACAACCTGAGAGGAGGCGATCAGGCTGTCTGCATTTTCCTCATAGGCGGACCTTAGCTTACCCCGTACTTCATCTGAAGGCTGGGTATATTTAACTCCCATCCTGGATAGTTTCATTGCAAGTTCAAAGCCTTGTTGTGCATTTTCAGTAATTAGGCTTTCTAACCAGATTTGCGACATGGACATCCCTCTCTACTATCGGGTTGATTGATAAAGTTGTGGGAGCTGATGAGCCCCAGTTATTTTGTGTATTTACTAAGGGTTGATATCAGTCCAATATATATTGGCTGATATATTTGTTGAACTGAATAAGATCGAAAGAACCTCTTATTTCGAACCTTACCTTACCGATCTCGCTTAAATAAATTTCTATTTCACAGTCCAGATCAAAAGTGCCAGCGGTCTCAACAGAGAATGCCTGGATTTTGCTGAAAGGCAAAGAGGTGTAGTCTACTTTTGAGCCGGTGATACCCTGAACATTGGCGGCAATAATGCGTTTGTTGGTGAAAACTACCTGATCGCGAATAGTTTTAAAACCAGCAAAAATAAACTCCCCCTCGATCAGGAACTTATTAAAGTCATCCCTGGCTTCAGAGATATCTATAGGCTTGAGTTTAAAGACCGGTGAGTTTTTAAAATCTATCACGGGTTATCCCTGTAATTCTATTGGAGGAGGAGATTACCACTGTGACGCATTAAGTTACAGATGATTTGCTTTTTGGTTGTGTTTTTATGTTTAAATTTATTTAATTATTATGACGAATTCCACAATAGAGAATCGATCATAAATAGTTGATAATTTTTAAAATGCTTATCTCTCTATTTACTGGATTCTTGGCTCGATTATTTCAGTATCACTAGGAATAAATAGCAGTGGCTATATCTGTCTATTGATTTGCAAGGCTTCCAAAAAAAGCTGCACAGCGGGATGAGTTGTTGCACTTTTCTTGAAGGTGACAGCATTTTGTATTTGGTAGTGAAACTTTTCCGGCAGCAGGGGGAGTAGGGTTCCTTCCCCGACATATCTACGGGCCAGGTATTCCGGTAGGAAACCCACAAAGCATCCAGAAAGGATCATCGCCAACCTGGCCGCCATATGGTTGGCTGTGGATCGCTTGGGAAACAATCGATACAGGTGCGCCGCACCAGAGAGAACAGTATGGCTGGGCGCAGCTAACTCCTGCTGGGTGAGTAGCTCCTCATCAATAGCTGACACCTGGGCACAGGGGTGGCTGTTACTGCAATAGAGAATCGACTGGTGATAAAACAGGGGTTGGTATTCGAGTCCGGGCCGACGCGAGTGCAGGGGGTTGATACCGATATCGGCGCGGCCAGCGAGGATTTCCAACTCGAGCTCCTGAGGGGCGGCCAGTTTTACTTCCAGGAGTAGTTGTGGGGCCTTCTCACGCAGTTGGGCAATGGTTCCGGGCAAGTTCAATTGCGGTATTTCCAGTACATCGTCGGGCATTACCAGGCGCAGGGTACCAGTGAGTTGTGATTGGATCGCATTGACCTGGCTTTTGAAGGTATCCAGGTGCCCATCGAGCTCCAAAATAGCTCGATACAAGGCCTCCCCTTCCGGGGTCAGTTTGAAGTCGGCCCTGCCTCGGGAGCGTAAACACAACTGCATACCCAGCCGTGTTTCCAGGTCGGAGATATGCACACTGATCGTGGAGCGGCTGATATTCAGGGTGACTTCGGCAGGGGTGATGCCCCCGGCGTGTACTACCTCGCGGAAGACGCGCAGCAGGCGCAAATCCATATCGCTAAGGCGGCCTCCCAGGGCATTTTTGGTTTTGCTCATAGTTGCACTTCCTGGGGCGCTGAGATGGTTTCTGGCTGTAGATATAATTAAAGTTTGATAAATATAAACTTTAGTTAGAAAAATACTACTATTCTCCTCAGTCAGCTGCGGCCAGAATCGCCGCATACTACTAATAACATCTATTTACTAGGAATTTCCCTGTGAAACTTGCAAATTCGGACCTGTTGAAATTTCAGAACTATATAGCGGGCGAATGGCGTGACGCTGCCGCCACTGTAGATGTATGTGACCCGGCAAATGGCGAGTTGCTGGGTCGGGTCGCCGACGGTACCGCAGAGGATGCCGAAGCTGCAGTTGCGGCTGCCAGTGAAGCCTTCCCCGCTTGGAGCCGCCGTACAGCTGGTGAGAGAGCTGCGGTGCTCAAGCGCTGGTACCAGCTGATCGTGGATAACAGCGATGACCTGGCAATGATTCTTAGCCTGGAGCAGGGCAAGCCGGTAGCGGAAGCGAAAGGTGAGATCCTCTATGGCGCCTCCTTTATTGAATGGTTCGCGGAAGAGTGCCGCCGGGCCTACGGCCAGACGATCCCGACTCACAACCCGGCCATGCGCCTGAATACCATCCGCCAGCCGGTGGGTGTTGTGTCCTGTATTACCCCCTGGAACTTCCCCAATGCCATGATCACCCGCAAGGCGGGCCCGGCACTGGCGGCGGGGTGTACTGTGGTGATTAAACCGGCCCTGGAGACTCCACTATCTGCGCTGGCATTGTGCCAGTTAGCAGAAGAAGCTGGCCTGCCCAAGGGGACTATCAACGTAGTTACCGGCAGTGATGCCCCGGGTATCGGCAAAGTGCTGACCCAAGATCCCCGTGTGGCCAAGTTCACCTTCACCGGCTCCACTGCCGTGGGCAAACTGTTGATGTCCCAGTGCGCCAGCACCGTGAAGAAAATGTCCATGGAACTCGGCGGCAACGCGCCGTTTATCGTATTTGACGATGCGGATATGGATACCGCAGTCAGCGCCTGTATGGCGACCAAATTCCGCAATGCGGGCCAGGTGTGCGTGGCCACCAACCGTATTTACGTGCACGAATCCGTGCACGATCAGTTTGTGGAAAAGCTGCGCGAGCAGGTTGCCGCCCTGAAGATCGGTCACGCTACCGAGGAAGGGGTCAATATGGGCCCGATGATCTTCCGCAGGGCTGTGGACCGGGTTCAGGGACTGGTACAGGACGCAGTTGAGGCCGGAGCAAAAATTGAAATTGGCGGTGAGCAGCTGGCCAATGGCGATAACTTTTTTGCGCCAACCATCCTCACTGGAGTTACCGATACCATGCGTATCGCTCAGGAGGAAATTTTTGGCCCTCTGGCGGCGATACAGAAGTTTTCCGATGAGGAAGATGTGGTTCGCCGTGCCAATGAAACGCCCTACGGCTTGGCGGCTTACGTGATGAGTGAAAACATTCGCCGAGCCAATCGTGTGGTAGAGGCGCTCGACTACGGCATGATTGCCTGTAACACCGGGGTTTTCTCCACCACTGTGGCACCCTTCGGTGGTGTTAAGGAGTCCGGTATTGGCCGCGAGGGCGGTGTCGAGGGTATGGCCGAATTTTACGAGACCAAATATTGCTGTTTCGGGGCCTGAGCCCCGGTCTGAACACAACTGGCCTGCGCTTGTCCTAGGTGACAAGCGACCAAACAGATTTTCGGGAGCCTGTGGCTCCCCTAATTAAAAGTTTGAAACTTCAGGGAACTTGCGGAGATTAATACTATGTCTGAGATGCAAACCGATGCTTTCTGGATGCCGTTTACCCCCAACCGCACCTTTAAGTCTGCACCGAGAATTGTAGAGCACGCCGAGGGGATTTATCTCACGGAGAAAGGCGGTCGCCAGGTTATTGATGCGACTGCGGGTCTGTGGTGCAGCAACGCGGGCCACTGCCGCTCTGAAATTGCCGAGGCAATTTATCAACAGGCAAAAACACTCGACTACAGCTCTATTTTTAATTTTGGTCACGAGTTGGGTTTTGAGTATTCCGAGCGTCTGATCAAGCACACTCCCGATGGCCTGGACCATGTGTTCTTCGGTAACTCCGGTTCCGAAGCAGTTGAGAGCGCCCTGAAAATTGCCCTGCAATACCAGCGTGTACGGGGCAAGGGCACTCGCACTATGTTTATCGGCCGTGAGAAGGGTTATCACGGAGTAAACTTCGGCGGTATTTCTGTGGGCGGTATTCCTCCCAACTACCAGGGTTTCGGCCAGCCGGTGAAAGCCAACCATATGCGTCACACCCTGGATATCGAGCGCAATGCATTCAGTCGTGGCCTGCCGGAGCACGGTATTGAGTTGGCTGAAGACCTGGAGAGACTGGTAGCTTTCCACGGTGCCGACCAGATTGCCGCTGTGATTGTTGAGCCGTTTGCCGGTGCCGGCGGTGTGGTACTGCCTCCCAAAGGCTACCTGCAACGCCTGCGGGAAATTTGTGATAAGCACGACCTGCTGCTGATTTTTGATGAAGTCATCTCCGGCTGGGGTCGTACCGGTTCTGCATTTGCCTCCACGGAGTTCGGCGTAACCCCGGATATGATCACCTCCGCGAAGGGGATTACCAATGCCACAGTGCCCCTGAGTGCGGTATTTGTCAGCGACGAAATTTATAAAACCGTGATGAATGCGGCTCCCGATGGTGCGGTGGAATTCTTCCACGGTTATACCTACTCTGCACATCCGGTTGCTTGTGCTGCGGGAATGGCGACTCTGGATATTTACGAGCGCGAAGGCCTGTTGACCCGCGCTGCCGGTGAAATAGGCCAGCACTGGGAAAATGCCTTGCACAGCCTGGCTGACCTCGACAATGTAATCGATGTGCGCAATTACAGTTTGGTTGGCGCTATTGAGCTGCGCGCGCCGCAGGACCTGAAAGGGAAATACGGAGCTAAAGTCTCTGGCATGGCCTGGGAAGCTGGAGTGATGGCCCGTGGTATTGGCGATGCCCTGTGTATGTCCCCACCGCTGATTATCGAGAAGCACGAGATCGATGCTGTTGTGGATAAACTGCGTGGTGTGATCGGCGCTCTGGCCTGATTATGCTATTGCGGCAGCCCGCTCGGGCTGCCGTTCTCTCGAAAGTATTCTTCCCTATTCTCCTTTCATGACCCGCAGGGCAGTTTGCGTAACTTCCCTATTGTCGTTTAGAGCTACACTGAAAATAGTGGTCTGCGGCGCGGTCACAGTCTTTGCAGAGTCGACTGCCTGGCCGCGTTCGTAGGCTGCCTTAAGGAGTTATTCAGATGCTCCTTAAAAACCGCCGGGGAAAAATTCAATTCCCTGATGGTAAGGACTCTTCAATATGGAAAGTTACTCAACCTGGGGACTTTTCTATGCCCGCTGACACTCCTCCCCTGGCGACCGGACCTATTTTGCAGGTGTTGTCTGCAAACTGGTGGCTACTCCTGCTGCGCGGTATTGTCGCGGTGATTTTTGGCGTGCTGACTTTTGTCTGGCCGGGATTGTCCCTGTTGACCCTGGTGCTGCTTTTTGGGGTTTACGCTTTCCTGGATGGTATTTTTTCCCTGGTTGCAGCGGTGATGGGGCGGCATAAGTCCACCCCACTGTGGTGGTTGATTGTCTCGGGGCTGATCAGTTTGGCTGCGGGTATTGTGACTTTTATTTTCCCGCAGGTTACCGCTCTAGTGCTGGTGATTTTTATCGGTGCCTGGGCCCTGGTGCGGGGTATCTTTGAAATTGTCGGTGCTGTCCGCCTGCGCAAGGAAATTGATAACGAGTGGCTGCTGATCGCTATTGGTGTTCTCTCGGTGATTTTCGGAGTTGCGATTTTAGTCAGCCCCGGGGCTGGTGCTCTGGCGTTGCTCTGGGTAATCGGTGCCTATGCGATTATTTTGGGGCTGCCATTGATCTGGTTATCTTTCCGACTTCGCAAGCACAATAAATCCACTTCTTCATAACCGTTTAACTCAAATACGCTCAGTAATAAAAAGGCCGGTATTACTAAGTAATACCGGCTTTTTTGAATCGCTATTTAAATAACAGCTTCTCTTGTTAATTACTTAGCAGCAAGATTGACTGCCTTCGGCAATGCCCCCATTAACGCCTTGCCTTTTTTCTCCAGTGCCATACACAGCTGGATTCGCTCCTCGGCTTGCGCGAGGCTGCGCTGGTATCCGGGGGCTAATTCACCTTTCTGGGCAAAGAGTTTTTGCAGTTCGCCCAGGTGCTGTTTATCGCAGAAGGCAGCGGCAAGTGATGGAGTGCGGCGGCGGATCTGGGCCGGAATCTTATCTACCACCTTGTCAAAGTTCTGTTGCAACCACTCCCAGTGCTGTTCCTGAACCCTGGGTTGGGCCAGGGCGTAATGGATCAGGCCAAATGATTCTCTCGGTCCCATTTCGTCGCTAAGCGCCAATGCTTGAATGGTTTCCACTTGCTTGGGATTGTTGCTGGTGCCGATGGCATTAGCACTGGCATTTTCAAAGCGGGGATCATCCAGTTCGGCGCGGACTTTGATCAGGTGTGCGAGGAAATCTTCCCCCGCATCCTGTACTGCCACACTGAGGGCTGCCTGGTACAGGTCAGAGCTTAATGCCTTCGGGTCCCGTTCCTGTTTAAAGCCGGTAAAGGCGGTTGCCATTTCCTGTAACTGCTTGCGCGAGTCAGGATCTTCTGCAACTTGCGCCATAAAGGTTAGCAGGTCGCTGTGCAGCATCTGCTGGTCGCTATCACTGCTATTGGCGCTGCGATTTAGTATCGGCAGGTACAGGTTCTGGGCAAAGTTCAGGAATGCAGAGCGCTGGGATTCACCCAGGTAGTTATCCCGGTACTTCTGCAGGTAGCGCAGTGGCATGGTGATCACCTGGCGCTTGTCTGCCATTGCGGATTTACGTACTACTTCCAGCAGTGGTGCCGCGGTGAGATTGCCGACCTCGAAAGCTGAGAAGGCGCTGTCGATAATGGACAGCTGCTCAGTGGCAGAGAAATGGGCAAATTGTTTAATCAGTGCCTGCCACTGCGCCTTGGGAAGGTTCCAGCGGTAGTAGCCGCTGCCCTGAGCATTGGGCATTACCCAATTTGGGCAGGCACCGCCGGTAATCTCCAGGGTCTCCCTTGGCTCAGTCAGGATCTGGCACTGCTGCACGCCGCTATCGGTGCTGAAGCAGAAGGGGATGCTCCATTTATCGCTGGCGTCGGCGATAGGGGAGCCGAGTGGCTTGTAACGGCTCTGCTGAACCACCAGCGAGGCCTTGCCGTCGCTATTGCAGTCTATGGAGATATCCAGTTGTGGAACCCCTTTTTGCTCGACAAAGCTGCGGAAAGTCTCGGTCAGTTCCGGGGTGTTGGTTTCCTGGCCGATCACTTTGTAGAAGGGTGGTGAGTCGGCCACGCTGTCGGAGAAGGTTTCCAGGTAGCGCCCCAGTGCCGGGCGGAAGTTTTCCGCTCCGAAATAGGTGTCCACCATGTGGATAACGCCCAGGCTCTTTGAGTAGGTGATCGAATCGTAGGCGTTGCGAATATTGTTGTTGTCCGCGATGGGCTCACGAATGGCGCGGGTGCTGGCCAGGGAGTCCAGCTGCATGGCGCCGATCGCATAAGTCGCTGCGTTGAGGTCGTGCCCCTCTTCAGGTTCCATAATGGTGAGGGCCAGCGCCTCCCCCCAGGTAGCGAAACCTTCTTTCAGCCACAGGTCGTCCCACCAGGGGGGGGTGACCTGATTGCCAAACCACATATGGGCAATTTCGTGCGCATGAACTTCTACGAGAGCCAGGCGGGTGCCGGGAGCGGGGTTGTCGCCCACCAGGATACGCTGTTCGCGATAGGTAATTGCCGCGGACAATTCAGTAGCGCCACTGGGCCACTGGGGTGCGGCAATAATGTCCAGTTTCTTGAACGGGTAGGGGCGTTGTAGCTGGGTTTCGAAGGTCTCCACCATTTTGGGGGTGATATCGAGGATGTAGTTCATATCCTCACCGCGACCTTTACGGGCGAAGCCGCGCAGGGGTATGGGGTCCTTGCGGTATTTGCTCGGCGGTATGGCGGGGCGCTCAACCTGGTCAAAGGGGCCGACAGACAGGGACAGCAAATAGGTGGACATCGGTGGTGTGGTGGCGAAAGTGACTTTCTCCATGCCGTCACCTGCCGCTTCGCGCTTCAGCTCGGGCCCATTGCTAATCGCTGCGTAGCCTTCGGGTATTGTCAGGCTGACAGTAAAGGGGGCCTTCAGGCCCGGCTCGTCGAAGCCGGGTAAATACTTGCGGGCCTGGATCGATTCAGATTTTGCCAGGGCATAGGCATCGCCCTGCTCCTCGACCTTAAAAAGCCCGGCCAGGTTGCGATCAAATGCAGCACTGTAGTCGATATGCAGTTTGAAAGTGCCCGCATCGATCTTCTCCGCAAACTCTACTGCGGCAACACCACTGTCCAGTACTTCCCGGTATTTAGCTGGAATCTGGCGACCGTCATCGAGCTGTGCGTAGACTTCTCGCACATCCAGGTTCTTGCCGTGCAGCCAGATATGCCGGGCGCCCTCCGTTAGCTGGATATCGATATTCACCTTGCCAGTGAAGGTGTCTTTGCGAGGGTCCAATACCAGTTCCAACTGGTAATCCAAGGGGGTGGTTCCCTCGGGCAGGCGCCCTTCGGGAGCCTTATCGAAATCGAGGCCTTTAGCTTCGACTTCCTGGGCAGTACTGGTTTTTGCTGGTTCCGATGCTTTTTCTGCGGGGTTACAACCTGCTACTGAGAGCAGGGCCGCAGTTAGCAGGGCGAGCGGGATGTTCTTTTTCATGGTAGGGGGAGCACTCAGCCAAAAGACTGATTGTACCGATTTGGAGAAAAATTACGCGATGCAAATAGATGGGCTGAAGGGAAGGTGGGAGGAAACCCGGCAGTGGACGCCGGGTTTCTGTGGGGAGACTTACAGGTGCGGTACGGTCAGGCTAGAGACCTTGCTGCTGCTGTAGGGCACTGTGATGGTGTAGTTGGTATCTTCCGGCTTCTGGTAGATATAACCCTGAGTATCGATGGCCAATACTACACGGTGGCCTACGGGGACATCGTAGCTGGTGGTGAAAAAGTCCACTTCGAACTTTTGTTTTTGCCCAGACTTGTCTGAATGCAGGGTAAAGGGGGCGTGAGTTATCAGGCGTCCCAATCCCAGCGGACCCACATCGTAGAGGTGCACGTTGAGTTGCACTTCTTTTTTGCTGGGTTCCACCCACATTTCGAGTTTGGGTACGCCGCGAATCTTCAGGGTTTCCCACTGAATCGGTGATTTGTACTCGATCGCGTAGTAGCCGTTGATAGCGATCATGGGCGCGTAAACGGGGATACCGAAGCCTTCCAGCGCATCGGAAACCAGCGGAATACCGGTGCCGGCAAAGGTATCTGAGCCGCCGTGGAATTCATTACTCCAGCTCCAGCCGTCGTACTTGTCACTCTCCATTTTTGCATTGTTGAACATGGTAAAGCGTGGCTGCAGGTACCAGGTGGTGCTTTCGTCCGTTACCGGGTAGTCCTCGAATTGCTCCAGCTCATTGCTGATACGCACAGTCATATCCACCTTGGGTTCGGTGTCAATCCCGTTGTCCTCGCCCTTAAGGTGGTGGTCGAACCAGCGGAAACTGGTAGACCAGATATGGCCGTTGTTTCCGGTAAGAGTTTCGGTGATTGCGTGGGTGCCGGGGTTTAGCATGAGTTTCTTGGGCCCTTCGAGAAGGGAGTAGAAATCAGTCATGCTATTCGGTTTAAACAGGTAGTCGGCGAAATTGTTTGAGAGCAACACCGCTGTGCCGTTTTGATTGATTTCGTCCACGTAACTCACTGCGGAGCGCCGCGCGCCGAAATTAACTACCTGTTCCATATTTTCGCCATCGCGCAGGTTGCTCCATACCTGCTCGAGTTCAGCTTCTTTCTGGAAGGCCGTGGTAACAAGCAGCGTGCCCCAAACCAGGTTGACGGTTTCATTGGGGTACAAAGCTTCTACTACATCTGCCCAACCGGATAGTGCAGCTACTGCATCGACGCGAGGGTGTTTGGCGGCACTCAGTAGTGAAATTCCACCGCCGTAGGAAATTCCGGCCATACCCAACTTGCCCACCGGGTAATTGGTTTCCAGCCAGTCGATCAGGACTCCCACATCGTTAAGGCTGTTATCCCCAGCGACGTCAACAAGGCCCCCTGAATGCCCAAATCCCCGGGTGGAATAGCTGAGCACCAGGTAGCCGTTTTCTGCCAGCTCTTTGGCTTGGAAGTGGTACTGGTGCTTCTCCAGTCCCCAGCTGTTGGTAAAAATAACGGTGGGGTAACCGTCAGCTGGTGCGGGAGTCTCCGGTATAAATAAGTTCGCATCCAGGACCGTACCGTCAAAAGAAGTAATATCCACGTCGGCGATATATTCCGGTGCCGACCAGGCATGAGCAGACATTAGGGCGCCGCCAAGCAGCGCCAGTAGTGGCTTGGTATTCATTAGTTTTCTCTCATCTGATGAAATCATTATTATTTTTTTGACCAGGATTCCCTCCTTGGTCGACCCCGTACTATAGGAGTTCATCCTAGTTTTGTATGTAAACAGGGCTAAATTTGAGACGTTTGTCTCGCTTCTTGTCGCAATCTACTCCAAAAAACTCTCTACGATCAGCTATCTATTTTGTGTCTTTCTGGTCACACAAAAACAGGCGAAAAGCCACTTTGTGATCAAGTTGATCTTTTTTTGATCAGAAAAAACCGGTACTGTGTCGTCTTCGCCAATCGGCTAGGGAGAGCTTCAGCAACAATGACTCGGTGGCCCGAACTATGGTTTCTCGTTCAGTTGTTCTATTAGTACTTTGTTTCGGATTTATCGCTTCAGCCTACGCCGCGCCACGTGGTTTGGGGGAAGTGGCCTGGTATGAAGTCGACAGTGATAATTTTCGCGTGATTACCGATGGTGATCCCAACGCAGTCAAAAGCCTGGTAGCAGACCTGGAGCGCTATCGCGCAGTGGCCCTGGAGCTACTCGATGCAGATCCAAAGAGCGAACGATTAACTATTTATGCGGCCGCAGACCGGGACACCTATGCAAACCTGGTGGGTGTTGAGCTGGCGGATATGACTAACGGTTTGTTCGACACCTCTGCGGAGGGCAATTATGCCCTGGTGAACCTGGATGGTCGCAGTGTCGAGAGGCAGCTAAAAGCGCGCGAATTCCTGTTCCACGAATACACCCATTTTTTGAGCTATAACGGCAACACCACCCACTACCCCTACTGGTACAGTGAGGGTTTTGCTGAATTTATGGCAACCATGTCCTTCCCGGAAAAAGGCACCTACGAAATTGGCTCTATTCCCAGTGAGCGGGCGATGACCCTGATGTATACCGGGCTTATGCCGCTGGAAGACCTGCTGCGTGCCACCGTGTACAACACCGACTCGGAAGAGAAGGCCGATGTCTATGCCGGAGGTTGGATACTGTCTCACTGGCTTATGATGAAAAGCGGCAAGCAGGATAACTTCGAGAATTTCGTCAAAGCCTATAACGATGGTGCCGACCCGGTACGCGCTTTGGAGAAGGCGCTGGGAATGTCACTAAAAGAAATCGAAAAAGCCTATGTCGCCACTTATAAGGCCGATAGCTTTGAGCATTTTAGTGGCGCTATCCCGGCGGATTTTAAAGAAGCCAATCCCACGGTTAAACGTCTCAGCAAAAGAGAATCTGTGAGTATTTTGGCTGGATTTATCGCCCAGTCCGGTTACAACCTGATGGCCTTGGACGAGCTGATTGAGTATGCATACAGCACGGGTATTTACAGTACTGAACTGGCGGCGATTAAAGCCAGCGCCGACCTGCGCCTGGGTAATTTCCCCCAGGCAAGCCACCTTCTTGCCAGTGTTCCCACCAAGGACCGCGGGCAACTCTGGTACCTGAGCGCCCACGCCTGGTTAACCGTTAATCAGCAGGCAGTGTCACCGGGCAGTCAACGGGACCTGCGCAGCTTGAAAATGGCGCGGGAGGAATTTGACTTCCTGGTGAAACAGGAACCGAAAAATGCATCTCACTGGTTTGGCCTGGCGATGGCTATGGAGATGCTGGATTACCCTCAAGAAGAGTATCTGGAGAAGCTGGAGCAAGCCTATAAGCGTGCCCCTCGCGAGCTGCATATTGCCCAGTGGCTGGCAGAAGAGCTCTACCAAAAGAAAGATGCGGAGTATTTTGCCCGAGTGGCGAAACCGCTGATGTTCGAACTCCCAGACGAGGAGCAGAACAAAGAAATAAAAATGAGGTTGGCAGAGCTGAAGGGCAAACCCAAGTCATCATAGCAACCATAAGAGCGCTCACTGAATAAAAAAGGCTTGTCACTCTGTGTAAGAGACATCCGACATTCGCCAACGTATATTTGCCCGGCAATTGACTTTGCCGGGCTCTTTTTTAGGGGATAATTTCCCAGCAAACTGGTACGATTTCTGTAACAGCGGCAATTCCATATTGTGAAGCATAGCGCACCCGTTGAGGGTAATGCTTCTCATAGAATAAGAAAGGGTGCACTGTGAGCAGAAAACGGTTTTTCGTTATATTTCCGCTATTTGTCTTAATATTGCTGCTTGTCGCATGCGAGAGTAATAGAGATCCTGTTGTAGAAAACCCACAGGCTTTAACCGAATCTCCCCAACAACCGATACCAACGCAGCAGAATAAACAGACCGCAAAGCCGCAATTTGAAAATTATGTAGAGCAAGGAGATTTGCCAGCCCTGTTAGAGCGAGGTGTATTGCGCCTGTTGGCCCCAAGGGGCCCCCAGGAGAGCGCCTTACCACGGGAAGGTCTACCCGCAACAGAGTGGCGAAAACTTGCGGAAAATTTTGCTCGTAGCCTCGGATTAAAGCCTCAGTGGGTTTACGTAGATAACTTTGCCGATTTAATTCCGGCGGTTGTTGATGGACGTGGGGATGTAATTGCGACCAATTTTTCCCGCACCGAAGAACGCAAGTTATTACTGGGCTTTACCCGCCCATTACAATATGTTGATGAGTTGCTAATTACTCATAAAGAGTTCGAAGGGGAAGAGGCTGTGCCCTTGCAAGTCGTGCTACGGCGGGGCAGTGCATTTGCTGAAACCCTGGAGCAACGGGCCGATACGGAAAATTACAGGATCACTTACCTGGATAAGCCGGTTGCCACCAACGAGCTAATCGCGGCCGTAGCGGCTGGTGAATACCCCGCAACAATTATTGATAGTAATTTGGCCGATGTGCTTCTAACTGATTACCCTCAACTCACAGCCACCACAGAACTCGATTCCCGCAGGCCTATAGCCTGGGCCGTACGCAAAGATGCTACCGCTTTAAGACGTGAGTTGAATGAGTACTTTACCGCTGAATTGGTATTGGCCAGTCAGAACCGAGAGCAGCCACTGAGAGATTGGCAGGCAATAAAGGAGAGCGGAACTTTAAGGGTACTTACTCGCAATCACCCCGCTTCCTACTTTATCTGGCGCGGTGAGTTGATGGGGTTTGATTACGATCTGCTAAGGAAGTTTGCCCGTGACCATAAATTACGTCTGAGCATGGTTGTGCCCGATAAAGACCAGGATTTGGTCGAGGCATTGAATGATGGAATGGGGGATATGATTGCTGCATCCCTTACTGTTACCGAGGCCCGCCGCCAGCAGGGTTTGTCATTTTCCAAGCCTTATATGACAGTTACGGAACAGGTAGTAGCCGCAAAATCAAATGTGCCTGATAAAGAGTTACCCCTTCCAGAGTCCCTTCTTTCCGGGCAAACAGTAGTAGTTAACCCCACCACGAGCTATCACGAGAGTCTGGTCAAAATAATGGAAAAGCAGCACGGGCAGGATATAGTGCCGCTACAGATCCATCGTCTAAAAGGCGCTACCAGCGAGTTTCTTATTGATGTAGTAGCCAGGGGTATTTTTCCCTATACCGTAGTTGACTCACACCTGGCTGCCATTGAGAGCACTTACCGGGACGACTTTACTGTAGTGGGGGAGTTGCCCGGAGAGCGGGATATCGCCTGGGCTGTTCGAACTGGTCAGCCGGTATTACTGGAACAACTGAATAACTTTTTGAACAAGCACAATCGGGATCTGTTCTTTAACGTTACTTACAATAAATATTTCAAGGAGCAAAAGCGTATCCTCCGACATCAGGGGCAGCGCCTGCGCAGCACTGATGAACTATCGCCCTTTGATCCCATAGTAAAAAAATATACTGAGGCTACCGATCGGGATTGGCGAATGGTGGTTGCGCAGATGTACCAGGAGAGTCAATTTAACCCCCAAGCGCGCTCCTTTGCCGGTGCTCAGGGCTTGATGCAGGTATTACCTCGGACTGCACGACAGATGGGAATTAAGAATCTGTATGATCCTGAAAACGGTATCCGTGCAGGTGTGTCTTATTTGGGGTGGCTGGACAAACGTTTTCCCGAAAATATACCCCTAGAGCAGAAGATCTATTTTACCCTGGCTGCATATAATGCGGGTCACGGCCATGTCAGGGATGCCAGGGCGTTAGCCCGACGACTGGAGTGGGACCCTAACCAGTGGTTTGGGCATGTTGAAGAGGCCATGTTGCTGCTGTCCCAGCCTGAATACTATCGCGATAGCCGTTTTGGTTACGTGCGCGGCAGGGAGCCAGTTAACTACGTGCGTGAGATCCGGGATAGATATATTGGATATTTAGGCGTTGAGCGCCATCAAAGCTATACGGATATTGATAGCAATATTGCTCTCGATTAATTAATACATCTCACCAGTGGGCCTCTGAAAGCCAGAGGCATTGTGGGTTTGCTCATGGGCACTTTATAGATCGCCCCTTAGCTCCAGCGCAGCTGTATTGCGGAAGCGAGCGTTTCTTGCGGTCCAACTTTAGAGGCTCCACCAATCAAGTAGAGGCTTTCTCCTAGAGCTACTGCTCCGTGGCCGTGCCGTGTCTGGGGCAAATGGTCCTGATTGCTCCAATCATCTGTGACTGGATCGTAAACCCAAATATTGTTAAATGCAGCACCAGTCTTCCAGTTGCCATTGGAGCCAAATGCCTCACCGCCGGTAACTATTAATTTATTATTTAACGGGGTTGCTGTGAGCCCGGCAACGGCCTGGGGTAGGGGGCGAATCTTTTCCCATTTATCCAAGCTGGGATCATAAACTTCGGCATAAGTTAGATTCCTGGCCTTGCTACCATTGTTACTAACCTGGCGGCCACCAACAACATAAACTCTGTTATTTAAAGTTGCCCCACCTGCGGAGTTTCGTTTGATACTGGCTGGCGCTGCTTGCTCCCAATTATCTCCTCTTGTAAGCACATAATGAGAATTGGTATCCCTGTTTTTAGACTGTTCGTTGGGGGCCTTACCGCTAATGACATGGATGTCTTCCCCAATGTTGGTGTAAATAGATTCAGCCAAGGGCCGGGGGAGAGGGCTGGTTTCTATCCAGTGCTTATATTCGCTGGAAAGTTTATAAACGGTATTTCGGGCTTGCCAAGCGCTATCAGAGTCGCCAAAAAATCCACCGATGCCATATAGGCTGTTGGAGTTACTGGCCATGCCGAGGTGATGTCTTGCTTCAGGTAAATTGGGCCCCGGCCTCCAGTTTTTTTCCCGCGGAGAAAAGATATGTGTTTGTTTAGTTGGAGAGAGACCGAAGAAAACTGCTGTATCCGATGGGGTAAATCCCCCTGCCACATAGATCTCGCCAGAAAAGACTGCGGGGTATATCTCCTGCAAAGGCATTTCCAGGCTGGGAAGGCTTGATATTGATAGGCTGGGATTAGCCTCTTTAGCGGTTAGATTGACTCCGCTGAGAGTAAGGGAAGCTAAGCTGAAATATTTAATAAAGGATCTTCTGGATAGCGCCATGGTAACAAACACTCTCACACTGACTGATAAAGAATACCTATTGATTATAATTTTTTACCTAAAAACAGGCTAAAAGGGTTATTTTTATAGTGACTGAATGGGTCGCAATCTTCAAATCCATAACGGCGATAGAGGGCGATTGCGGGAGCAAAAGCTTCAGCGCGACCTGTCTCCAGCTTTATCTCTTTATATTTACGTTGCTTTGCCTCCTCCAATATTCTTTCTATCAAGACGCGGGCAACGCCTTTGCGCAGGAACAGAGAATTAGTTTTCATGGATTTTATTTCGCCCAAAGCAGGGTTGATCTCTTTTAGGGCACCACAGCCGGCCAAAACCCCATCAATTCTCGCTCCCCAAAAGGTAATCTTTGGGTCATTCAACTCATCAGGGTTCAGTGCGTGAACGCTTCCAGGTGGGGAGTGTCGGTACATTTCCTTTAGATGAGCTTCGAGAAGCTTGTTAATGGAGCCGTCGGACAGGTCGTCTAATTGTACTGATATATACATCTTTTTTTGATTGTCATTATTTTTAGAAAAATGGTTTAAGCCGGAACGCCCGTTAATCTTTTGGGCTTTGAAGTGTCACTGTAACAAGACTTTCCGAGAAGGATAAGTATAAGTTGGCTGTTGCAATAGGTATGCCTTACTAGGGGGCGTTGAGACGAAATACGCAATTTTTTTGCACTATTTTATTACGCGTAATATCCGGCCAAAAGCCTGGTAAGGGAAACTAAGGGCTGAATATTGCCCTTAGTTCATCATTAATAGCTGGTTTAAAGAAAGTTTAGAGTAATCGCTTCCCGATATTGATACAGCGTTCTCCGGAGTAGCGATGATTCTTTAGTGCTTTCACCAATATGGGCTTAAGTTGTGGTTTTTCTTTTAGTGACTTAGTGATCTCATTTACATTTTCTCTAGAACACATTAGCGGTAGGGCGTAAGCATAAGCAGTAAGCAATTCCTGAGATTCATCTTCATTGACCTGAGCCAGTGAATCAAAAATGGGTTGACCGTGGATATTAAACAGCTCTATTTGCTCTGGTGCAAAAAGGGACTCTGTAATTTTTCGAATTTCGCTTAACTTGAATTTGTCTCGATTAGATATAAGGTTATCTACCCACTTTGATTTGTTTTCGGATTGGGGGCGAATAACTTCAGCAGATAGTGCGTTGAGTTTAGATCTGTCGGAGTTATCTTTTGCTAATTCTCTTGTGATTGCCTGCTCATAATCTGAGAACAGATAACGATTCTGCAACTTGATAAGCTTCCAGCGCATATCAGGATCGAGTTCCAGTCCTTTAATGGCAAACTCCCCAATTAACAGGTCTCTAGCATGACTTAATGCTGGAGTGGAGTGGGCGATATTGGTAAAAACACCAAACCAGACTTTTTGTTGATCACTACCTTCAGCCGCCTCCAGTAGTTGACCCCAGACAAAGCTCTCAACGGTCTGAGTAAGTTCATTACGACGCTTTGTACTTAGGGGGATTTGAGTCAGAAAATCGTAAGTGAATTCAATATATCTAGCATTCAAACGAATAATGTTGATGTTCCTTTCGTCGGCGCCATTATTCACTATAAAACTAATATACTCATCCAGGGACAGCTTTGCGTCATAGGTACTATCAAATAGACTTTGCCAGAACATTAGTCGTGCAAACGGTTCTTCAATATCATTGATATGCTTAGCCATGTTCTTGATGGTAACTTCATCCAGATTTACCTTCACATAGGCCCAATCTTCTTCATTGGGGTATAGCCCCTCTGGGCAGGGTAGCCCCACGGCTTCTTTTACTTCGGTTCTGGCACCACTATAAAGCACGGGAAGGGTTGCAACCCGTTTCATACTTCCAGCTTTCATTTGGTAAATCCCCAGCTGTGTGCGCTGTTCCCTTAATACCGGGTATTCCTCTGGTTCTGTTTGCTGAATTACCAGATGATTGATTTGGTCATCATCGCACTGGAAGCTGGCTTCAATTGTATTGAGGCCGGCCTGGTAAAGCCACTGTTGTTGCCAGGTATCAAGATCTTTATCCGCAGCTTTGCCCAGGTGGTTGATAAAGTCATTGAGGGTTGAATTATCGTAAGACAAGGCTTTTAAGTAGTTACTGACGCCTTTGCGAAATTCTTCTTTGCCCAAATAGTAGGGCAATTGCTTGAGTACTGAACCGCCCTTGCCATAAGTAATTCCATCAAAATTGGCAAAGGCTTCGTCAGTATTGTTGACTGGTAGTTGGATAGCGTGGGTAGTGGGGCGTTGATCAGTGTGGTAAGCCCATTGCTTGGCTCCTAAGTAATAGTTCTCCCAAGTGGTAGTGAATTCGCTATTTTCGGCTAGAGCCAGATTGGCCATATAAGTGGCAAAGCTCTCATTGAGCCAAAGGTCATCCCACCAATTCATGGTGACCAAATTACCAAACCATTGATGGGCCAGCTCATGGGCAATAACATTGGCGAGGCGCATCCGCTGGGCCTGGGTCTTTTTTCCTCGGGATATGTAAGAATCGTTAAATGTTACAGCCCCAACATTTTCCATAGCGCCCGCGTTAAAATCAGGTGCTAGTATTTGATCATATTTTTTAAATGGATAATCAATTTCAAAGTAGGGCTGAAAGAATTCAAAAGATTGTTTGGTGAAGGTAAACCAGTCTTCCGTTTTTACGTAATTTGCCAGGCTCTGTCTTGCCATTAAGCGAAGGGGGATATCTCCTGCCTTGTCTTCCCAGATGTGGTAAGGACCTGCATGTAAAGAGAATATGTAAGATGAAAATTTCTTGGTTTGAGGAAAAAACCAGTGGTTTGATTTTCTTTTCTCTTCTACTCTCTCCTCTCTTTCCGCGCTAACTACTACCCAGTCTTTTGGAGCCTTTACATCCAAGGTGTAACGTGCTTTCAAGTTGGGTTGGTCAAAATGTGGGAATAGGCGATTGGCATCATAAGGTTCAAAGTCCGTATATAAATAGACCTTTTCGTCTTTGGGGTCTTTAAAGCGATGTAATCCTGAGCCATTGTTAGAGTATGGGTGTTGATAATTCACCGTAATCGTGTGGGATTTTTCCGGTAGATTTTGATAATCAATAGAAATAAAGTAATTGTTGTACTCAAATGGGACAGATCTTCCATCTACCTGAATTGAATCAACCGCACCACCGGAAAAATCGATAGTGAGCGGCTGTTCAAGTATTTTTCTAAAATTGATATCTGCATGCACAATTCCGGAGAAGTTTTTAGTTTGACTATCCAGATTGATACTCAATCTATAGTCTACCTCAGCAATTTGCTGGTGGCGAAGGTCAGCATAAGACTCTGAAAGTCCTGGTGCTGTAATTCTAATAGAAGATATGTTTGGCTGTGTCGGCGAGATTATTTCTTGCTCGGTAGGTCTTTGCTCACAGGAACTTAATAAAATACCAAATAGAATCGATATAACCACTTTGTACTTTAGTGGTACATCTGTAAGGTTAATATATTTGTTCATGGGATTATTTTTAAAAGTGGATTATTAAATTACTATTTGTGACCCACTTTGTAACATTATTAACTGCCAGACGGTGATAAAAATTTGCCCTATTTGTGGGGGGATTTTTTTGGAAAATGGTGGGGGAATGTATGCTGGTTATTGGCCATTTGCGACTTCTAGAATGGATTCGGCTAACGCGTTGATAATTCCGTCAATTTCTTCTGCCTGGGCTATAAATGGGACGCCAAGTTGCAATGTGTCGCCTCCGTAGCGAATATAAAAACCTTTTTCCCACATTTTTATGGCAATTAAGTAGGGCCTGAGTAATGGCTCATCTGGAGCCGCTTCGATAGTCAGGCCTGCGGCGAGCCCACAATTACGAATATCTTCAATCAGGGGTAACCCCTTGAGTTGGTGGATGTGCTCTTCCAGAATATGGGCAAGCTCGGCAGATCGTTCAATGAGTTTTTCCCCTTGCAAAATATCCAGTGTTGCCAATGCTGCGGCGCAGGCCAGTGGATGTCCTGAGTAGGTGTAGCCGTGAGGAAGCTCCAGTTGGTAGTCCGGTCCACCGGTTTCCATAAAAATATCGTAGATATCTTGGCGTACCGCTACAGCGCCCATAGGAACGGCTCCATTGGTGAGCTGTTTGGCTGTGTTGAGGATATCCGGGGTTACCCCAAAGAACTCTGCGCCGGTGGCCTTCCCCATGCGTCCAAAAGCAGTAATGACCTCATCGAATATCAGCAATATGCCGTACTGGGTACAAATCTCCCTCAAGCGATGCAGGTAGCCTCTTGGCGGGGGCAATACCCCTGCGGAACCCGCTACAGGTTCAACAATAACAGCTGCAATATTCTCAGCATCGTGCAATTTGATCAGTTCCAGCAGTTCGTCTGCCAGGCGGCCCCCTTGATCAGGTTGTCCTTTGCTGAAGCGGTTTTCGGGCAAGAGGGTATGGTGAAGGTGATCGGAGTCTAAAGATGTACCAAATACTGCACGATTAGCACTGATACCACCCACACTAAGCCCGCCAAAATTAACTCCGTGATAGCCTTTGACGCGTCCAATGAACTTTGTTTTTCCCGGTGTTCCCATCTTCTGCCAATAGGCACGTGCAATTTTAAGGGAGGTTTCAGCGGACTCTGAACCGGAGTTTGTGAAGAAAATACGGTTGAGCCCTCTGGGCATCATCTGGCCGATACGCTCCGCTAGCTGGAATGCCCCAGGGTGGCCATATTGGAAGGCGGGGGCATAGTCCAGCAGACCTGCCTGTTTTGAGATGGAATCGATTATTTCCCGGCGGTTGTGTCCTGCACCACAGGTCCACATACCAGACAGACCGTCGAATATGGGGCGGCCATCGGCACTCTGGTAATAGCAGCCACTGGCTGCAGTAATGATGCGGGGGTCTCTTTTGAATTGGCGATTACCGGTAAAAGGCATCCAGTAAGCATTTAGCTGCGATTCACTAAGTCCCGCTGATTTGTCGTTCATTTTTATTTTCCGACACTTGGCCTTGTCGCCTTAATTTTGGACCAACTTTATTACTTTATAAATTGATTCACACTAACTTTAGTTTCATAAGTGGGATTTACTAATAGGGGATTGAAGTATTGCCTGCAACTGGGCCCGGGTGTGATGTTGGTGTCGACTCTGTGATAGAGCAGAGGGAGTATTGAATGAGCTTAGGGGGGAAGAAGAAAGAGAACCGGGGGCATTAGCCCCCGGTAATATTGCTGATTAAACAGCAGTGGCGATTCTGTCCACATAGGGGGCGAGTTCTGGTTTGTTCTCCAGAATCTCCTCTCGGGACAGGCCGTCGATCTCGTGGGGGAATACCAACCACTCTTCAGTCTTGTGGATAAAGTAATCCGGCTCGCGCTTGGCCTTGTTGTTCTTCGGCTTGTAGTAAGGGGTCGCGATACGAATCTCCGGCGTGTTCTTCTTACAGGCAGCGCGCAGGTCTTCGATAGTTTGCTCAATACTCAGGCCAGAGTCGTGCACATCGTCCACGATCAACAGGGAATCGTGGGATTCCAGGCGCTTGATCAGGTAGTTCAGGCCATGCACGCGCACTTTCTTGTCACGTTCACCAATACCGAGATAGGAGGAAGTGCGGATAGCGATATGGTCTGCATCTACTCCCATCACGTGCAGCAGCTCTTGTACAGCGATGCCCACAGGAGCGCCACCGCGCCAAACACCGACAATATAGTTGGGGCGGAAGCCGTCCTTATAGATTTGCTCGGCGAGAGCATAAGAGTCTATCAGGAGCTGCTGTGCGCTAATAAAGTGCTTTTTCATCAATGTACCCCTCAGAAAAAGGCGAACTTGGCAACAAAGAGTGCCGCTAACACGTAGACACTGATACTGACGTCTTTACTACGTCCGCTCAGCGTTTTAATAACTGCGTAGGAAATAAAGCCCAAGGCGATTCCGTGCGCGATAGAGAACGACAGAGGCATCATTACTGCGGCAATCACTGCCGGAGCGGCCTCGGTAATGTCATCCCAATCAATAGATGACATACCGGAAGTCATCAGGACGCCAACATACAGCAGAGCGCCTGCGGTTGCATAGGCCGGAATCATACCGATTAGGGGAGAGAAGAAGGTCGCCAACAGGAACAGGCCGGCGCAAACCACTGCAGTCAGGCCTGTGCGACCACCGGCGGTAATGCCCGCAGTGCTCTCTACATAACAGGTTGTGGTGGAGGAGCCCAGCACAGAACCAACAACAGATGCGGAGCTGTCGGCCATCAGGGCCTTGCCCATACCTGGCAATTTGCCATCTTTATCTAATAGTTTGGCGCGATCAGAAACACTCAACAGGGTGCCTGCGGTGTCGAACAGGTCGACAAACAGGAAGGCAAAGATCACGCTGATCATGCCCACTTCGAAGGCGCCGGCGATATCCAATTCGAGGTAAGTGGGCGCCAGGCTGGGCGGCGCGGATACCAGGCCGGTGAACTCTACCTTGCCGATTGCCAGGGCGATGACGGTTACAGCGAGGATACCGATCATCACAGAGCCCAGCATACGGCGGTAGGACAAGGCAACGATAATAAAGAAGCCCAGCGCTGCCAGTATCGCCTCGATTGACTTGAGGTCGCCCAGGGTTACCAGGGTGGCAGGGCTGGCCACAACGATACCGGCACTCTTCAAGGCAATGATCGCCAGGAACAGGCCGATACCCGCTGCCAGGGATTGTCGCAGGGAGAGGGGGATACTATCGATAATCCACTCTCGCAGCTTGAAGATGCTAAGCAGCAGGAAGATTACCCCCGATATAAACACTGCACCCAAGGCCACCTGCCAGCTGTAACCCATTTCACCGACGACAACGTAGGCAAAGAAAGCATTGAGGCCCATACCCGGCGCCAGTGCGATGGGGTAATTGGCGTAGAGCCCCATAATCAGACAGCCAATAGCGGCTGCAAGACAGGTCGCCATAAACACAGCGCCCTTATCCATACCCGCTGCTGCCAGGATATTGGGGTTTACAAAGATGATGTAGGCCATCGTCAGGAATGTGGTAACGCCGGCAATCACTTCCCGGCGAACATTCGTCTGGCGCTCTGAGAGCTTGAACAACTTCTCCAGGAAAGAGCCATTGCCTCCCACCTGGGGGATGTCAGACCCTGGGGTCGCCGATGTTTGGATGTCAGTGGGTTTCATATCAGAAGTGGTATTTTACTAGCAGGTTAACGTTGCGCTCGTTGGAATCGACACCATGAGTGCCATCTTTGATTCCGAACTTGTCGTTCCAGTGTACGTACTCAATACCTGCGTACAGGGTCTTGGGTTCACCCCAGGTGGCGCCGGCATCCCATTTCAGCTGGGAGGTAAAGTTAGTGCTCGGATGTGAATCTTCAGAAGCACTGGTCCAATCGATAAATCCGTCGTAGACAAAGCTGGCATCACCCAGGGTAAAAGGCATGGCCCAAACCAGGGTCAGCTGCTCGTTGCTGGCTTTGTCATCGTTATCGCGGCGATAAACATTTGCCTGTACAAAGGAGAAACCGGGGACTGCGAGGTCAAAGCCCACACCGGCCAGGTAATTAGTAAAGTGGGGGCCGGTTGCTGCCAGGTGGTCCGGGTCATCCATATTGCCTAGCTCAACTGCTGTGGCAATCAGTAAATCGGTAACCGGCCCAAAAGCCAGTTCATTTCCGCTGAGCTTTCCCAGGCTCAGGCGGGGAGAAATCTCACTATACAGCTCATCGGAGTCATCTTCCGAGTCCAGGTAGTCGGCAAAAATAAAGAGGTCACCCCAGCTGTGGCCACTGGCGTGCTCAAAAGTTACTACGGATCTCTCAGAGTCATCCGTGGTCCTGCTGTAGTTGACTTTGTAATCGCGGCCGGAAAGTAGGCTTAGGCTGTTGTCACTCCAGGTCATCTCAGCTTGGGCAGCTACGGACAACAGGCTAGAGGCCAGCAGTAGCAGGGGCTTGGTTGGTTTCATTCTATTACCTCTGTTACAGCGACAGGCGAATAACGCACTGGCGGCCGATGAGAAAATCGGCAGTTGGTTAAAAAATAGTCGCGGAATGTACCAGAACTTGTCCCTTGTTTTCCAGTGTTTTTTCTCAGGATTTACGCTTTTTTCAGAGCTTTTCAAGTAACTCTGCACCAAAAAATACCGCAGAGAAAAAACGGGGTGCTCATTAGCTGGTTGCTTGTGGATGGGTGTAGCAAAAAAGTACTGCCTGAGTGGTTTGAGCGCAGGAGATCGCTAATTTACAGGTGCAAAGTAAATTAACTGTCCATAAAGTCAGCTTTTGCCCTTTGATGGTGCCTTCAGGTGGGGTGCGAATGCTTTTGGTGCTCTCGAGGTGGGTTGCCGGTAGTGTTTAACCTTAACTGCAATGACCGCTATTCCGGTTTAGGGTTTAAATAGGTCCTGTTATATCAGTACATATCAAGTCTTTTAAATAGGATGATATTTCAAAGATCAGTATAATAAGCTGATTGAAGTGCGGCATTTGGGAGCATTTCAGGTTAGGGGCCCGTCGCTACTCTTTTTTACTCCTTCCTTTATATAAGTAAGGAGTGGCCTGTGGCTGAAGAGGGTGGGTATGGTTATAGGGCAGTGTTATCCCGCAGTCCTGTTGCCAGTAGGGCCCAAAATTCAATAGATAGTTGGATTGTACCGCCGGGGGACTCCCCGTTCATAAACCGATAAGAATTAGAGCCAGTAACAGCTGGCCTGCATTTACCCTGACTTATGGGTCGATGAAAGGGCAATCAGTAGATATGGGAGACAGTATGAAATCGAATTGTTTGCACCTTGCGATTCCGGCAGGGGACCTGGAAACCGCCAAGAAATTTTATTGCGATGTCCTGGGTTGTAAAACCGGCAACAGTGAGGAAGGGCGTTGGGTCGATATCGACTTCTGGGGCAATGAGCTCACCCTACACCAGAGTGAAGAGAAGCTTCCCAGTGTTCGTCATAAGGTGGATATGGGTGAAGTGGCCGTTCCCCACTTTGGCATTCACCTGCCAGAAGATGAGTTCCAGGCACTGAAGGGCCGTATTGAAGCTGCTGGGCTGGAATATCTGGATAAACCCTACCGTCGCTTTGTCGGTAATGAATATGAACAGGAGACCCTCTTTATCGAAGATCCAAACGGTAACGTTCTGGAAATGAAAACGATGGTTAATCCTGAACTGATGTTCAAGTAAAAGCCTGGGCCCTGCAGATAATTGAATTTGTGGGGCTGAGTTTCTCCTGCTATTCCCTGTCCACCTATCCTTGCTAAGAATGCGATGCCTTAATCTGGGGCTGGGTTCTGATTGCCTGAATAATACCTCCGATAACAATCAGTAGGCTGCCGGCATAAGTATTCCAGGCTGGGAGTGTGTTATAGACCAACCAATCCAATATGCCGGAAAAGATCAAGCTTGTATATAAATAGGGAGACAGGCTGGCAGGCCTGTTCACTCGCCGGTAGGCTTTTGTGCGTAAGGACTGATTGCTGATTGTCGAAAGGCTAAAACCAATAATCACAATCACAAAACTGACAGAGCTGGATATCGATACTGCGACTTTTGTCAGCTCCCCAAGGTCCCTCCCAATTAATAAAATAACAAGCATATACAGGCTGGACAAGCCAAACATCTTGGTAGTTGAAGATATCGTATTTTGTTTTTTTGAAGAGTGGTGCATGACAAACTGTGAACAGGCTCCGAAGAAGCCGGACAGCAGGCCCACTATCATATAGCTGTCAAAACCAGCAGTTGGTTTCAATATAAAAGCAACGCCAATAAAACTGATTATACTGGCTACAAGAGTCTTCTTTTTTATCGGATCTTTTTTGACAATCCAGGTGATGAAGGGAAGAAACAATCCGGAAGTTGAAAAAAGTAGGGCGGCAACAAGTAATGAACCCTTAGACAAATAATAAAACAAGCAATACTGTGCGAGACAAGTGAATAGTGCTCTTGCACCATCAATCTTATCTATACGATGTGTCACAGGATTTTGATCGAAAACAACCAGGCAAATCCAGGTGAGAAGCAAAAATGGAGCAAAGAAACGGATAAAGACTATCAGTGATAGGGAGCTAAAGGTGGTTAATTCCTTGCCAAATAGCCCCGTCAGAGACATGCAAAAAGCTGCCAAAATTGCAGTAATCACGCTGATGATAAATTCTCGATTAGAAATTCGAGAGTTCATTGCTAATCACTACCGCTACTAGCAATAATTTCATCGACAGTCTTTACAATTCCTATTTGCGTTAAAAAATGCAGGCTGTTCCTCTTGTTTTTTTCTGTATCTGACTCACAAGCATCTGAAGCGATATAAACTAGAAAGTCCCTGTCATGGGCCTCTCTTGCTGTTAATTCGACTGTATTTTGTGTTGATACTCCACAGAGTATTATTTTCTCGATGCGGTGACTGGCCATAAGTACCGGCAATTCGGTTCCACGGAAACCGCTCACACGTCTTTTATATATAGATACATCGCTGTCGCTAATATTCAAGTCATCGATAAAATCAGTGCCCCAGCTCCCCTGTTTAAGAGCATCTATATCTTTAATGTGGTTAAAGAGAGGAGAGTGAGGAGAGGATTCCCGGTAGTCGTCAGAGAATGCGACCCTGATATGACAAATTAAGTGACTGTGTGTCCTGCCCCATATAATCAGTTTATTAGTATTCTTAATGATTTTGTTCTTTTTAATCCTTGAAGCCGCTGCTGCTATTTGACCATTTTGGTGACAAATGTCGTTGATAAAATCGAGCGTGATAATCGCAGTTTTCATATCCTGAAAATTTTAATAAAAGTATTTACAGAGTTTAGTAATAGTTAAGGAGGACTTCAGTAAATAATTTTAATAAACCTGGAGGATTTATTGCTTCTTTGTCATAAATTTCTTCGCACGCCTCTGTATTTCTACCAGTTCTTTTCTTTCTATTTTATCTAGAAGATTGAACATCATTGACATTCGATGATTATCTTTAAGCAGTTTTCTTTTTTCTATTAGAAAGTTCCAATATAAGCTATTAAAAGGGCAAGCATTTTCCCCAGTTCTCTGCTTAACGTCATAAATACAGTCGCGGCAATAGTTACTCATTTTATTGATATAGGAACCACTACTGATATAGGGCTTGGTTGCTACTAACCCGCCGTCAGCGAATTGACTCATTCCCCGAGTGTTTGGCATTTCCACCCATTGAATCGCATCTATGTAAATACCGAGATACCAGCTTTCCACTTGATCTGGGTGAGTTTGTGTTAGTAGAGCAAAGTTGCCGGTAATCATTAACCTCTGAATATGATGAGCATAAGCATTATCTAAACTATTCTGGATGGCCTTATGAAGGCAGTTCATGGAGGTTTCAGCATTCCAAAAGAAATCTGGGAGGTCATTGCTATTCTTAAGTTTATTCTGGTTCTCATAATCGGGCATGGACATCCAGTAGACACCACGCATATACTCCCGCCAACCTAGAATTTGCCGCACAAAACCTTCAATCTGATTGAGGCCTATAGAGGCTTTACCTTCTTTCCAAGATTTAATTGCCGTATCAATAGCTTCTTTTGGGCTTATTAGTTTACTGTTAAGTGAGAAGCTTATTCGGCTGTGGTAAAGAAAGACTTCATTCGGGTCCATTGCATCCTGAAAATCGCCAAAATGCGGCAGTAGATACTGGCAGAAGTGACGAAGTAGTTTAATGGAATCTTCTCTACTGGTTGGCCATATAAAGTTCTCGGGATCAACTTTCCCAATACTTTTCACTCCCGATTTTTTTATGCGAGCTAAGGTTGAGGTGACGTTACTTTTTAGTTGATATTGCTTGGGTTTGCCTAGTTTATCATTCCACTTCTTCCTATTACTTTGGTCAAAATTCCACTTGCCTCCTTCAGGCTTTTCGTTATTCATCAGTACTTTATGTTTTTTTCGCATATGTCGATAGAAACTCTCCATAAGCAGGGAATTTTTACCATGGAAGAAGTCACAAAGCTCTTCTCGATCGGTTAGGAAGTGCTCAGTATCATAAGCTTGGGATTCTATAGATAATTTTCCCTTTAATTGTTGCAGTTGTTGATCTAATCGATATTCATCGGGAAGTTGATATTCAAATTTTTCAATTTTATGTCGACTGACAATGTCTTCGATATTTTTTATGAGATTCTGTTTGTTCTTTTTATCGTTGAGCCGGTAATAAATGACTTTAATCCCCTTGTTTCTAATCCATTCGGAAAATTTTTCCATGGCCTCAAAAAAGGCAATAATTTTTTGTATATGATGAACGGTATAGTCGGTCTCCTGGCGCATCTCAGCCATAAAGTAGATAGTATTCTCCTGGCTCCCTCGAAACCAGGAGTGCTTTTGATTTAATTGGTCTCCTAATAGCAAGCGTAGCGTTTTCACATATCACTTCCTGTATTTATAGGCTCCTATAGTTATATTGGGCTTTAATATTCCTACAGGCAGATCTCATTATTCACTCCCACCTTTTCTACAAAGCTGGAGTCGTGGGATATCAATAGGAACGTTCCTGGGTATTCAATCAGTGCGGTTTCCAGCGCTATTCGAGACTCCAGATCCAAGTGGTTGTCCGGTTCGTCCAGTAGTAGCAGGTCTGGTGCCTCAGCGCCACGTGTAGCGGCAAGTAAAACAACCTTTAGGCGCTCTCCTCCACTTAAAGTGTTAGTGGGGCGAAAGGCGGAGTCTCCTCGAATATTTAATGTCGCCAGTGCCGTACGCCAATAATTGGTTTTTGTATCTGGATGTAGCAGGGTTAGGTTTTCCAGGGCAGATATCTTCCCATTTAATTGGCTAAGGTGTTGGTCCAAATAAAAGCAGCTGCCAAATGTTCTACATAAGCCTCCGGCAGGTTTTAGTTGTCCGGCAATGACCTTTAGTAGAGTTGATTTTCCGCTCCCATTAGCACCGCGGATATGCCAGCGATCGCCACTATGCATAGTAAATGACAGGGATTCACTATAACTGCCATAAGGCAATTTCAGGCCATCGAGGTGCAGTCGGATGCCGCCAGTCAGTCCCACTCTATTGAGGTGCATACTCACTGGTTGATCAATTGTGTGACCCTTTTGAGCACTTTCTAACTCTTGTTTAAGGTTTTGGTATTGGCGATCCAGATTGCGAGAGAGTTTGCCTAAGCTCCGCCCCGCACGATCTTTCTTTGCATCCAATAGGGATTTACATTGGGAGCCCTGTAGTTTTTTACCCTGATTTCTTCTAGTTGCAGTCTTATTGCTAGAGCTCTGTTTCAATTTATTCAGGCTGTTTACTTTCTTTTTGGTGTTTTCAATCTTCCTTTCTATAGATTGACCCTGTATTTTTTTTACTTCTTGGTAATTTGAGTAGTTACCGCCGTAAGTTCGTAATTTTTCACTGTTTAATTCCAGTATTGTATTGGCCTGTTGAAGCAACTCTCGATCATGACTGACCATCAAGATCCCAGCGCGGTGATTGTGGATTTTCTGCAGTAACCATTCCTTACCCGTTGAATCCAAGTGATTACCAGGTTCATCCAGTAGCAGATAGTGATTTTTATGAGAGAAAGCATGGATTAAATCTAGAAGTACTCTTTCACCTCCACTAAGGTTTTCGACAGGTGTGTCTAGCGTAAGATTTATTCCCGCACTATATAAATTTTGTTGCCATAAGGTAGGTAGTTCCCATGAGTCAGCAACTCTTATCAGATCTTCCTCGCAATAACTGCCAGATTCGATACGTGAGAAGCAATCATAGAGACCTTTAGGATCGAATATATCCACAACTCTATGCTGAGGAATGTCTCTTGCCTGATCGACTTTTAAGTAGTCGGAATACCAGGTTATGCTCCCTTGGTCGGGTTTTAGACTGCCAGAGAGAGTTTCTAAAAAAGTCGATTTTCCACAGCCATTATTTCCCACCAGGCCGGTATATCCCCTTGGTAGCTCAATATTGATACCTGAAAATAGAGGTTTATCCGGAATGTTAAAATAGAGATTTTTAATAGAACAAATATTCTGCATATCACCCTCCGGTAGTCGGATTGGGTGGCGCAATACCATGTTCTCAGGAAAATTTTACAGAAGAGAATTCGGTACGCCACTTGCACAGGAATTGAAGGCCTCTTGTGAAGCCGGTATAGACCCAGTGTGTGCAAGATTTAATTCATCGGCGTAGATGTATCCAAATAGAAAAATTAATGTGCAGTAGCTTAGTGAATGTAGCTAAAGAGTTCAAGTCCGAATTTGTAATTGGTACTGGCTTTATAAAAAATAAATTGGCGTGAGGGCCTTTTTAAGATTACATTGCAAAATTACCTTCTTATCGAAGTTCGTTTGTTAAAAGGAATCATTATGGTATTTGAAGGATTCATATTGGTTGGCCTGTTGATCGTAAGTACTACAGCTTTTTTCTTTTACCAGAAATCCGCACGACATAGATTTTTGAAAGAATATCAATTTCATCCATCACTTAAGTGTAGAGTGATGGAAAAATATCCTCATCTCAGTAAAAAACAACTGGATTTGGTGTTCGATGGCTTGAGAGACTATTTCGCTATCTGTCAAACAGCAGGTAGGAAAATGGTGGCTATGCCATCTCAAGTTGTCGATGTAGCTTGGCATGAATTCATATTAAGCACACAGTTATATCGCAATTTCTGCAAAAAATCCTTTGGCCGCTTCCTGCATCATACGCCTAATGAAGTTAGGCCAAAGAAAAATGCTGCCTGTGAGGGCATCAGGCGGGCGTGGCGAATTGCCTGTGTACATAGTGATATTGATCCTTCAAAGCCGAAGTCATTGCCGCTTATTTTTTTGATTGATAAAAAGTTGAGAATTAAAGATGGCTTTCATTACTCATTGAATTGCCGTTCCAGGAATAATCCCTCTGCAGACTACTGTGCCAGCCATATTGGTTGCTCCGCGAGTTGTGCGGGAGGCCCCTCTAATGGTGGCTCTGGTGGATTTTGGAGTAGTGACTCCTCTTCGGATACTGGTAGCAGCTGTGGTGGAGGTGGTGATTAGAGGCAGCAGCTAGCTGCCATATCTATCCCAATCCAGGTGGCTAATTAGTGGCGCCTTGGGCTTCAGATATTTCATCAATCTCTCCAGAGCTAAAACCAAGCTCACTTAGCACGGCATGGTTATGCTCCCCTAGGGCGGCTCCTCGGTTGAATGATTGGGGCTTTCGGCTGTTAAATCTAAAGGGAGTGTTGATCTGCTTGATATCTCCATTAACCGAGCAAATCATATCCCTGGACTGAATAAGCTCGCTGTCAGCAGCCTCTGTAAAGCTGAGTACGGGCTCAATACACGCATCGATATCCTGGAATACAGCTATCCACTCCTTTTGGGTCTTGGTAGCAATAACTGTGGCAATATCCTCTTTCAGCTTTTCTTGTTGGTCATCTTGGATAATGCGACCTAACCACTCCCCATGGCCTATTTTAATAAAAAATTGCTCTGCAAATTGCGGTTCTAAACTGCCTACTGAAAGATAACGATTGTCCGATGTACGATAGTAATCGTAATAACTGCCACCATTTAACAGCTCGGATTCAATCTCTGGAGAGGTATTCAAAGCCAGGGCATTGGCCCCACTGATTGCGTTTAAAGCAAAACTGCAATCCGTCATACTGATATCAATATAGCTGCCATCTCCGGTTCGCTGCCGATGATATGCGGCTGCGAGTATCGACATTACCGCGTGATGGGAGCCACCGGCGATATCTGCTATTTGAGTGCCACTCAGGCAAGGGCCGTGACTGCGGCTACCGGAGTAACTCGCTAAGCCGGATAAGGCGAGGTAGTTGATATCGTGTCCAGCACGCTGTTTCAATGGTCCGGTCTGGCCATATCCTGTTATCGAGCAGTAAATTAGATCTGCGCGCTGTTGGCTTAAGTGTTGATAGCCCAGGCCTAGCCTATCCATTACTCCTGGACGGAATTGCTCAATAACGACATCGTATTTCTGAAGTAACCGCCGAATCACCTCTTGTGCCTTCGGGCTTTTCAGGTCGATTGCTAGAGAGCGTTTGTTGCGATTGATGGTTGCGTGAGCGGCCGAAAGAGGGGGAGAACTATCGACCATAGGAGGAAAGCCCCTCAGTAAATCAGGTCGAGAGGGGGACTCGATTCTCAATACTTCAGCTCCCATGTCAGCTAACAACATAGTCGCATAGGGACCGGGGAGGAGGGTGGAAAAATCGAGTATCTTGAGCCCCTCCAGTGGGGCACAGTGATTATTTGTGTGCGAATTCACTTTTATATCATTATTTTAATTGAAGACAGAAGCTTTAATTTACTAGATTTAATCTAGTCATCACGGAGAAGCTCACGGGAAATAATCAACTTCATTATTTCATTGGTTCCCGCATAGATTCGTGCCACTCGGGCATCGGCCCAGGATCTGGCGATAGGATATTCCCACATATAACCGTAGCCGCCATGTAATTGCACACATTCATCCAATAGCTTGCATTGGAAATCCGTACTCAGTAATTTTGCTTTGGCCGCTGTTGCAACGTCGAGTTCTCTCGTATAGTGAAGCTCCAAGCAGCGATCGATAAATACTCGCAGAGCAGTTAACTCACTGTCCAGCTCGGCTAATTTGAACTGTGTATTTTGAAAGGCAGAGACAGGTTTACCAAATGCCTTGCGTTCCCGCACATAATCGATCGTCCATTGCAGAGCAGCCTCAGCATTAGCTATTGCATAAATCGCCACACTTAAACGTTCTTGCGGCAGCTCCTGCATTAAATAAATAAATCCCTGCCCCTCTCCACCGAGAAGGTTGTCCACTGGAACCCTGACATCATCAAAAAATAGCTCTGAAGTATCCTGGGCCTTCATACCTATTTTTTCCAGATTGGTACCTCGCTTAAATCCAGGACTGTCTGCTTCTACGAGCAGTAAACTGACCCCTGAGGCCCCCTCGTGAGGATCTGTTTTAGCCACCACAATAACCAGGTCTGCCTGCTGGCCATTGGTGATAAAAGTCTTCGATCCATTTAATAGATAATGATCCCCTTTGCGCACGGCAGTGGTTCTAACCCCTTGAAGATCTGATCCGGCTCCGGGTTCTGACATGGCTATAGCGGTTATTATTTCTCCGCTGATACATTTGGGGAGGTACTTTTTCTTTTGCTCTTCTGTACCGTAATTAATAATGTAAGGCACAGCGATATTGGAGTGCAGACCCCAACCAATACCGGAAAGGCCTGCCCGGGCTATTTCCTCGTCGATAATGGAGTTGTAGCCGTAGTCCAGTCCCAGGCCACCATACTTTTCGTCAATTTGCGGACAGAGAAAGCCCATTTCTCCAGCCTTGTTCCATAACTTCCGATCTACCTGGCCTTCTTTTTCCCATTGATGGTGGTAGGGAACAGCTTCATTCTCTAAAAACTTGCGCAAAGTTTCGCGAAACTGCTCATGATCTTCGTTGTAAACTGTTCTTGGTACCATCCTTTCACCACCGCATTTTACTACTGAAAAATTGAACCAGTGTTTTGGGTGGCGATGTAAACAGTGACGGTTTGAAATGCCTGTTTACATCGCTCAATTCCCAGAGCTAGGGGTTGTCTGTCAGGGCCTTTCCAGACTCCGCCAGATCCAGCAAAATCGCTGGCGGGGCAAATCGATCACCATAGGCCTCAGCCAGTTGCTGAGCGCGCTGGGTAAACGCTTTCAGGCCATACTGGCTGATATATTGCAGAGCACCCCCGGTCCACGGTGGGAAACCGATACCGAAGATGGAGCCAATATTGGCATCGCGCACACTGCGCAGAACATCCTCCTGATAACAGCGCAGTGTCTCCAGGGCCATAATAAACAACAGCCGCTCCTTTACATCCTTTATCGGCAGGGCTTCTTTGGCGGGAAATTCCTTTTCAAGGCTGTTCCATAGGTGCTTTTTCCCGCCCTCTGGATAAGTATAGAAGCCGCCACCTGCGGCCTTACCTGCGCGACCCACTTCAAGCATTCGGTCGATCACCCCGTCGGCAGGGTGGGTAGGGGCGGGCTTACCTTCTTTTTGCAGGTCGTTGATAGTCTGTTGGCGTATCCGGCTCATCAGGCTTAATGAGACCTCGTCACTGACAGCCAGAGGGCCGACAGGGAAGCCGGCCAGGGCTGCGGCATTTTCAATTGTGGCGGGGTTAACCCCTTCGCTGAGCATGCCGATACCTTCGTTGGTAAAGCAGCCGAATACCCTTGAGGTGAAGAAGCCGCGGCTGTCGTTGACAACGATAGGAGTCTTACCAATTTGCAATACAAAGGCGAAGGCTTGGGCGAGAGTCTCATCACTGGTTTGCTCCCCACAGATAATTTCCACCAGTGGCATCTTGTCGGCAGGGGAGAAGAAATGTAGGCCGATAAATTGCTGGGGACGGTCGGAAGCTTGAGCGAGCCCAGTGATCGGCAGTGTCGAAGTGTTGGAAGCAAATACTGCATTTTTCGGCAGCTGTGCTTCTGCTTCCTGGGTAACTTTACGCTTGAGTTCCCGGTCTTCGAAAACTGCTTCTATCACCAACTCACAATCAGCCAGGTCGGTATTGCTGTCTGTTGGCGTAATACGAGCGAGAATCTTCTGTACTTTGTCCTCGGCAATGCGGCCTCGCTGCAAGCGTTTTTGCAGAGATTTTTCCGCATATTGTTTGCCTGCCGAGGCTGCTTCCATGGAGATATCTTTCAATACGACATCAACCCCTTTGCTGGCGCAGGCGTAGGCAATTGCTGAACCCATCATGCCAGCGCCGAGTATGCCAATTCTTTGCACTGGCGACGTTTTATGATCGCGGGCGGCGGCGGGCAGTGATGCTCCGGCTTTGACCTCATTGAGTGCAAACCAGAAAGTACCAATCATGTTTTTGGCAACCTGCCCGCAAGCGAGGCCTACAAAGTGTCGGGATTCAATTCGCGTAGCAGTTTCGAAGTCGACCCGGGACCCTTCGACGACAGTTGCCATTATCGACTCTGGCGCCGGCAGACATCCCTTGGTTTTTTTCTCCAGCATTGCTGGGGCGACCATCAGTAACTGCGCATTTTTAGGGTTCTTTGCGTCCCCTCCCGGCATCCGATAATCCGGTTGATCCCAAGGCTGAGCAACAGGTTGCTCACTATTCTCTCGAATATAAGAGACAGCCTTCTCTAGTAGTTCACTTTCACTGGTAACGAGCTGATGTACCAGACCGGCTTTGAGGGCCTGTTGCGGCCTCACCTGTTTTCCTTCCAGTAAGTAGGGTAGAGACTCCTGGATGCCTAAAAGGCGGGGCATGCGTACACAGCCGCCACCACCAGGTAGTAAGCCTAATGTGACTTCGGGCAATCCCAATTTTATTGCCGTGCTATCGATCACTATACGTTGATGGCAGCTGAGTGCAATTTCCCAGCCACCACCCAGCGCTGTGCCATTAATTGCAGCGACTACCGGTTTACCCTGGGTCTCCAACCAGCGCAGGTTGGCTTTTAATAATTCGCAGGACTCAAAAAAAGGTTTTGCCTCTTCAATTTTGACGGCATATAGAGATTTGAGGTCGCCACCGGCAAAGAAGGTATTTTTTGTGGAGCGAATGATAATTCCACAAAACTCTTGCTGCTTGAGTTGTTCAACCGCTGCGCTCAGTGACTCGGTAAAATCCCGGTCCATCACGTTGGCTGAGGCGTTGGGGTTGTCCATAATCAGGTGGACAATATTGTGATCGTCTTTTTCCAGGCGAATGGATTTCATGGTCTGCCCCCTAAACTCTTTCGATAATGGTTGCTACACCCATACCGCCGCCCACGCATAGCGTGACCAGGCCGTAGCGAAGCTGCCGTTGTTCCAGCTCATCCAGGGCTGTGCCGATCAGCATTGCGCCAGTTGCGCCGAGGGGATGCCCCATTGCAATTGAGCCGCCGTTTACATTGAGTTTCTGTGGGTCTACATCCAGTTCATGCTGGAAGCGCAACACCACTGCCGCGAAGGCTTCATTCACCTCAAAGAGGTCAATATCCTGAGCTGTCAGGCCCGCGGCCTTAAGGGCTTTGTAGGTGGCGGGTGCGGGTCCTGTGAGCATAATGGTGGGTTCTGTACCCACCACAGCGGCGGAGACGATACGGGCACGGGGGGTGAGACCCAGATCTCGCCCGGCTTTTTCACTGCCGATTAGTAGGGCGGCGGCACCATCGACGATACCTGAGGAATTTCCCGCAGTGTGAACATGGTCGATAGATTCGATCTGGGGGTAGCGGGATATGGCAATGCTGTCGAAGCACAAGTCGCCCATTCCGGCAAATGAAGGCTTGAGTTGTGACAGGGCCTCCATGGAGGCATCCGGGCGCACCAACTGATCGTGATCCAGGATGGTCAGTCCATTCTGGTCGCGCACGGGAATTACTGACTTTTCGAAAGCACCGCGTTTCCAGGCTGCCGCGGCCTTGTGCTGCGAGTTCAGCGCGAACTTATCCACATCCTCGCGGGAAAAACCGCCGAGCGTGGCGATTAAGTCGGCGCCAATACCCTGGGGAGCAAAGCCCGTGTCGATTGCCGTTCGGGGGTCCATTGCCCAGGCGCCGCCGTCACTGCCCATGGGCACCCGCGACATTGACTCTATGCCTCCGGCCACCACCAGATGCTCCCACCCGGAGCGCACCTTGGTGGCCGCCAGGTTGACTGCTTCGGCACCGGAGGCGCAGAAGCGATTAAGGGTTACTCCGCCGACATCCCAGTCCCAGTTGGCAGCTAATGCAGCAACTTTTGCGATATCGGCACCCTGATCTCCGATCGGAGTGACACAGCCCATCACGATATCGTCCACCTTGGCAGTGTCGAATCTATTGCGGGCCTGTAATTCTTTCAGAAGATCTGAAAGCAGGGTGATAGGTTTGACTTCGTGAAGGGCACCGCTGGATTTCCCTCTGCCCCGCGGTGTGCGGATAGCATCGTAGATGTAGGCTTCGGTCAGCACGGTTTTAGCCTCTTTTTATTTTATGGTTGTGGTTATAACCATAGTGCGGTGTAGCGCGGGTTCAATGATAAAAGATGCCACGGGAGATGACGCAGTTTCCAGGTACGATTGAAACATTCCCTGTCAATTATCTTTTTGCTTATTCCAAAATAACCTAACCGTGTGGGGGTACTGCCGTACACTCAAGTAAGGCGCCTAAATCTATTGAATTTTTGGCAATAAAAGCTGGCACTTAAATTATCTTTGCCAGAGGAGTTCCATCTGTTTCTGGCAGGATAATTGGTGAATCAGGGCAGTAGAGAAAAGTTTGAATAGATAATTTATAGGTGGCCCCAGGCAAATAAATGTATTTTGCCGGTCCCCGAGGTGGTGAGTGAGGTTTGGCTATGGCGGATAATGTATTGGATATGGCTAGCAGCCAATTGGGCTCCGGGGGTATTGATGCTCTGGCAAAGGCTTTAAATTTGCCGGCTGGACAAGGGGAGGCCGCACTCTTTTCTGGAGTTTCCTACATCCTGGCTGGTATGTTGAACAGAGCCAGTAGCAAAACGGGAATGGGTTATTTATTTAATTTGATTTCCGAGAGTGATGCACTGGATTTAGCTGATTTCGCCTCTGCAGTTTCTTCACCAGAAAAGGTGACATCGGTTAAAAGTATCGGCGAGAAGATGCTGGATAAAATTTTCAGCAGCCGAAAAAAAGAAGTGCTGGAAGTCGCCACTAATAATCTTGGGAAAGAGGGTGGAGATTTATTGAGTGTATCCGCTCCGATAGTCACTTCGCTGATGCAAAGCCAGGCCAAAGCGCAAAAGATGGATGTATCCGACCTGGCATCCTTCCTTATTGGTCAGCGAGACCATTTAAAGGGGTATATACCCGATAACCTGTTGGAAGCAATGGATGTTCCCGATTTAGGAAAGCTGGGGGAAGCCCTGGTTACCCATGGCCATGCCAAACCCCAGGAACCTCGTGCAACGGCAATTCAGGGGACAGAGGAAAAACGGAAACCGGTTAGTTTCAGCAGTTGGTTCTTTCCTTTACTACTGGTACTTGTGGTTCTTTATGCACTTAATATGTGTATGCTCAAGGGAAAAGAGGAGAAGTCTGAAAGTAATCCTTCTATGACCTCCCAGGAAGCGAGCTTTATGGAGTCCGCTTCACAACCGGTAGGGGATTCTCCCCTTGAAAAAGAGAAGCTCGAAGCGCAACTGGGCCCCGATGATTTTTCCAATAATTTGCGCGATTATCTCAGTAGTTTTTCTCAAAGTCCCAACCGGGAATTCCCCATGCGGGTGAACTTTGAAAAGGGAACGGCAAAAATTACCAACCCGTCTGCAGCCGATATCGATGCTCTGGCAAAAATAATGCAGGACAATCCCAACCTATCCATTGCTATTGAGGGCCACGTAAAAGGCGAGGGCAATGAAATTGCAGAGCAGGAAATTTCCCAAGAGCGTGCGGATGTAGTGAAAGAACTTCTACTTCAGAAGGGGATAGCGGCAAACCGTATCACTGCAACAGGAATGGGTTCAGCCAAACCAGTGCCGGAAGACATGGCAGAGAAGAAGGAGCAAAAGGCCATCAATGCCGAGCGTATTAGTGTGCGGATAGTGACAAACTCTCAGGAGTAGCCGAGATATTGGATTTCCTGTGAAGGATATTTTGTAAGGTAGATTTCATTTATAAAAATCCCGGTCACTTGACCGGGATTTTTAGGAAGCCTCTGAATAATTCCGTGATGCCTCTGGCTTTCAGAGCGATTCATGATCAAGACCCGCAGAAATATTACGGAATTGTTCAAAGGCTCCTTGTGTTATTCTAACTTCGGAATTTGTCCCTGTAGGCTCCAGGTGCAAGCCCTGTCCACTTTTTAAATGCGCGATTAAAGGCGCTGGGCTCAGAAAAGCCCAGGCGCTCGGCAATTTCCGCCACGGCAGTTTCCTGCTGTTTTAATTGGTAAACCGCCATATCTCGTCGTACAGAGTCTTTAATATCCTGCCAGCTATTGCCCTCCTCTTTGAGACGGCGGCGCAGTGTCTGCGGTGATGTATACAGGCGCGCAGCAACATCATCCAGTGACAGATTTTCGATACTGTTTTGCTGTTGCAGCATTCGGCGGATACGACCGGTGAAGCTATGATCGGATTTGTATTGGGTCAACAGGCACTCGGGAGCGCGGGAGAGAAAATCGGCCAGTTGCTGCTCATCGCGTACCAGGGGCATTTGCAAGTAACGGGTGTTAAACACCAGGCAGGTTTCACTTTGGTTAAAGTAATGCCTGCAAGGGAACATATCGCTGTAGTCTTCGTTGTAGTCAGGCGGCGGGAATGCCAGAAGAACGCGCTCTAACAAAATGGTACGGTCGATCAGCCAACTGAAAAAACGCAACCAGATTACTGCGATAGATTCGACGAAAATTTGATTGGGCAGTTTTTTTTCATTGGTGTGGTGAATGATCAGTCGAGCTTCTTCACCATCCTCGACCAGCTTAATGTGAAGGTCGTCACTCACCATGCTGATAAAGCGGCTGGAGCGGAGCAGGGCTCGGCGCAGGTTTGGACAGGTGATACAAGCGTGCCCCATCATGGCAAAAGTGCCTGGTAACCAGGGGCGCGCCAGGAAGCCACCTGACTCATCATTCAAAAAATCCCACTCAAGGCGCAGCAAGTTAGCTACCTGCTCACGGCCAATGCGGCTTTCCGGATCATCTAGCTGAGCGGGGGCGATACCACTATCGATGAGTAGCTGTTGGCAGTCCAGCCCGGCTGCCTGTGCACCAGTAAGATGGGCCCTAACCGCAGCGCCGAGGATGCCTAGCCCCGCTTCACGGAATTTGGGGTTTTCATTGTCCACTCTCTCAGCCTCACAATTATTTTCTGTCTGCTGCTGTTGTTTTAATGAGCCTCTGAATAATTCTGTGATGCCACTGGCTTTCTGAGCGGTTCACAATCAAAGCGTGGCTTCGCAGGAATGCCTAAACCTTTCAGGAAGTCGCAACGCAGCATGTGGATCGCTATGAAAGTCCCAGAGGCCCGCAGAGATATTGCGGAATTATTCAGAGGCTCCGGTGTGGATTATGCGCAAAGAGAGAGAGAAAGTCAGGCTTATGTCTGTTTTATATGCAGCAACCTGTGGTTCTATCGGCGTTGAAAATTTTGATTGTGGCACGACTATAGAATAAAAGTTGTCTAGTTCTGTCTTTTGACGTGTATTTTTTGCGTTATAGGCTGAAAATTCCAGTTTTGCTCTCAACAATTTATCGTGCTGAATTTTCGACAAGTGCCGACTTATATTGGGACTAAATGTGAATAGTTAATCAGTATTTTCTCGACCTGTAAGTCATATTCGTCAACAATAGGAAAAATTCCGTTAGTGAAGGATTGGTCAAATGTCATCTACGCCTGTTGCAAGTCAGCTAAACCCGACAATTTGCCGGCGAATGTTGATTGCTTACTTGATCGAGCATATTTCTCGCCCTAATAACCCTGCTTTGGAAGAGGCTACTGGCTGGCCCCGAAGAACGGTACAGGACATTATTGCGAAGGGACTGCCGGGGCACGGTACGATTGTCGAGTTCATACAGGAGGGCGTGCGTCACAATGACGGTTACTATCTGTTGCGCGATTGGGGATCATTCGACAGGGATTGGGTGAAGGTTAATCTGCCGACTATCTGCAAGGTGTTGGATGTAAAGTTGGATTTGAGTGGCGCAGTGAGTTGATCAGTGCGCCACTTAATAGATTAGGTTACTGCTGTGGAGCGTGGCTTTGCTGGAGGATTTTATTGACCTTCTCCAGTAGGGCCGGGTTCGATTTTATACTGTTGGCGATTTCCTGGTATTTCGTTTTAGAGAGGCCGGCTTTTTCAATTGCCGCAATCATTTTTCCCTGAGCTTCTTTGTTGATCGCTTCCGCTTCTTTGATATCGGCAGCCGCTTTCAATTTGGGAGCGTACTCGCGGCTCAGCATCACGATAGAGCGGTAGGCATCGGCAAACTGTTTAAGTTGTGGTTCACTAAAAGAAGCTTTGGGGGCATTTGCCTGGGGAGTGGCAGGCTGTGCAAAAATTAATGGCACGTAAAGTAATATTGCCAATACAGCCAGGTATTTCAAAAAGAGCTTCATCGGGCACTCCAAAAAGTGTAAGGACGCTTTTGCTTCTCTGGGGAAGCACCCAGCGTCACGTTGGGGCTGCAAAATTATGCTTGTGGCGGTGCTGGTACAGTGACCTGTCCCAAGCCTAAAGTGCGTTGCTATTAGTCTCAGCGTAGTCAGTTTCTGGCGCCTTGTAGCGCGATTTTCCGCCAGCACAGAGAAATTTCCCGGAGTGGTTGCAGGGTCATATTTACAATGACCGCTATTTACCCTCCCCGGGGCAGAAAATTACGTGGGTTTTGGTCGATGAGAACTCGGTGGTTATCGGCCTCTATAGTCTGTTAGAAAAACCAGAGGAACTTCTTGCGCTTTTTCAGTGACTGTTCACAGCTATTGAGCTGCTGCTGATACTTTTGTGCCCTGGCGGATACTTTGTGAGATACCTTTTTGAGCCAGGCCTTATTTTTGAAAGTGCGCCGGTTAAATCCACCGTGCCCCTCGTGATAGGCCAGGTAAAGGCTGTAGGTGTCGTTAGCACGTATCTGGCACTGACGTGCACTGGTGTTGTTATACCAGCCAATAAAATCGATAGCGTCGCCAAAATCATCTCTATCGGCACCGTAGTTAAATGAGGATCTTTGGTAGTGACGCCAGGTGCTCCCCAATGCCTGGGGGTAGCCGTAGGCATCGGATGGTCTCGGTCCGGGGATAAAGCCCAGGATCTTGGTTCGCGGGGGTTTGGCATCGTGCACAAAGCGGGATTCCTGATGCATGATTGCCATCATTACCGCAATTGGAGAACCCCATTTGTCCTGAGCATCTTTTGCCTCGCCATACCACTTCTTTTTTTCCTGGAAAATAGAGCAGATATTGTCGAGATCGTTTGGAGGTGTGGTCGCACAGCCGCTGCTCAGCGCAACAGCACTGAGCAAAACGAGCAGTCCATATTTTTTATTTTTTTTGTGCATAACAATTTACGGCATATTTATACGGTAATGGTTTTCACTCCGGTACTGGTGCCAAGCAGTAAAATATCGGCGGAGCGCTTGGCGAAGATACCGTTAGTAACTACCCCTGTGATGTTATTGATAGCCTCTTCAAGGGCAGTGGGGCTTTCGATGCGCAGATTGTATACGTCGAGGATGGCGTTGCCATTATCCGTGATCACACCCTGACGATAAACCGGATCGCCGCCCAGCTTAACCAGTTCCCGGGCAACCAGTGAGCGGGCCATAGGGATAACTTCAACCGGCAGGGGAAACTCGCCCAGGACTTTGACCCACTTGCTCTCATCGGCAATGCAGATAAATTCCTCAGAGCAGGCAGCAACAATTTTTTCCCGCGTCAATGCGGCACCACCACCCTTAATCAGCTCGAGGGCGGGGTTCGCTTCATCAGCACCGTCCACATAGAACTGGATGCCATCGACGGCATTAAGTTCATAAACAGGAATCCCGTGGGATTTGAGCCGCTCTGCGGAGGCCTCGGAACTCGCCACAGTACCATCAAAGGTACCCTTGATCTCTGCAAGGTAATCAATAAAGAAGTTAGCGGTGGAACCGGTACCTACGCCGACAATGGAGCTGTCCTCCAGGCGCGGGGCGATATAGTCGATAGCGGCGCGAGCTGTCGCCTGTTTCAATTCATCCTGGGTCATACTCTGGATAGTTTCCTTTGCAATTATTTCGCATTAATTTGTATCTGACGATAAAAAAAAGCGCAATAGGTTGTTTTTTGTGGCAAATATGCTTTTCAAGGCTTAGACTGTCATGCCGGTGCTGCGCTTCACACAGGGCCTTTGTTGTTCCTGCTACTAGTCTACGCTGAGTCGCGCACAGTAATTAACCGCTACGGCCGTCAAACACGTCATGCCCAAGTCCTATATCAAGCGCATTTTAGACGCACGCATTTACGATGTCGCTACCGAGACGCCGTTGGAGCAAATGCGCCAACTCTCCCATCGCTTTAGCAACCGAATCCTGTTGAAGCGTGAAGACCTGCAACCCGTGTTTTCCTTCAAGGTACGCGGGGCATATAACAAACTCCTGCAGTTGCCTGCCGAGGAGCGGGCCCGGGGTGTGATAGCGGCATCGGCGGGCAACCATGCCCAGGGACTTGCCCTGAGTGCGGCCCAGATGGGAGTACGCGCTACTATTGTTATGCCCAAAACCACCCCGCAAATTAAGGTGAGCGCTGTGCGTATGCGCGGTGCTGAGGTGGTGCTGTACGGTGATACCTTTGATGAAGCCGCGGCGCGGGCCCGCGAGCTGGTTAAGGAGCGGGGGCTGGTATTTATCCACCCCTACGATGACCCCGATGTGATCGCCGGCCAGGGCACCGTGGCTATGGAGATGCTGCGCCAGCACTCGGGCAACCTGGATGCGGTGTTTATTCCGGTCGGAGGGGGTGGTTTAGCTGCGGGCATGGCCGCCTATATCAAATATGTACGCCCGGAAACCAAAGTGTACGGTGTAGAGCCGCAGGATGCTGCCTGTCTGGAGGCCGCGCTGAAAGCCGGCGAGCGCGCTCGGCTACCGGAGGTGGGGTTGTTTGCCGATGGTGTTGCCGTTGCACAAATTGGTGAGGAGACCTTCCGGGTTCTGCGTGAAACCGTGGATGGGGTTATCACTGTCAGTACCGACGAAATCTGTGCAGCCATTAAGGATATATTCGAGGATACACGCTCTATCGCTGAGCCGGCCGGGGCCGTTGGTTTAGCGGGGCTGAAGAAATATCTGGAGCAAAACGACAATCGCAATGGCACCTTCGCCACAGTGTGTAGTGGAGCCAATATTAATTTTGATCGCCTGCGCTACATTAGCGAGCGCACTGAGATCGGTGAAAAGCGCGAGGCGGTCCTCGCGGTAAAAATTGCTGAGCAGCCGGGAAGTTACTTACAGTTTTGCCGGGATTTAGGTGATCGTTCAATCACTGAGTTTAACTATCGTTTTGCCAGTGATAGCGAAGCGCATATCTTCGTGGGGCTGCAAGTGGTATCTGAGCAAGACAGGCATCAATTGGTCAGTCAGCTCGAGTCCAAAGATTATCAGGTCACAGATCTGACCGACAATGAAATGGCAAAATTGCATATTCGCCATTTGGTGGGAGGCAGGGTATCCGGTTTATCTGATGAAGTTATTTACCGCTTTGAATTTCCTGAGCGCCCGGGCGCTTTGCGCAAGTTCCTTGAGCATCTCGCTGGCCGCTGGAATATAACGCTGTTTCACTATCGCAATCACGGAGCGGCTTATGGACGTGTCCTGGTTGGATTGCAGGTGGAACCCGCTGCGCGGGGGGAGCTGCAGACACTTTTACACCAGCTTCAATTCCGTTTTTGGGATGAAACGCAAAACCCGGCTTACCGATTATTTTTGGGTGGTTAACCCCTCGCTTACCGTTACCTGAGAAAGGCGTCTCATTTATCCGTAGGTGTATAGACTGCAAATCCTGTTTTGTCGAACTTGCTTGTCTAATTTTGAGACAAAAAACTCATAAAATATCCAATAAACGGTTACTATTACGCCGCTTCTTGAGTATTGTCTATTCGCGTGGAACTTTTGCTGTGGCTTTGGTCATAAGCGGGGCGAAACGCATATAAAAACAAAATTATCGTACAGGATGGTCCCAATGAAAGCCGATGCGCTGACAATCGCTGTGGTTGTCTTTGTCGCGGGCGTTCTGTTGAGTACCAGTGGTTTATCTGAGGTATTTTCTTCCGAAGCTGAACCGCCGGCTGCTCTGCAACAGGGAGTGGTTACCCGTTAGGCTGATGCCGGGGGGGCGCTCTGCCCACGAGCAAACACAAAAAAAGCCGGACACCCAGGTGTCCGGCTTTTTTTGTATTCCAGCAACCACTTTTTAGCGACAGCGATAAATACGCTGTTCAGTGACCACCATATCCAGCGGAATATCCCAGTTGTCTGTGGGCAAGTTATCCACACACTGCAGCTGGTGCGCTGCGCCAATAAGTTGCGGCCCTGTGCCCGGTAATAACTGTTTGTGCTCAAAAGTTCGATCGTAGAAGCCCGCCCCCATACCCAGGCGCGCACCGCTGGGATCGAAGGCGACCAGAGGCACCAAAACCAGGTCCAGGAGCTTTGGAGCACGGTAGGTGGTGCGTACAGGCTCTGGGATACGATAGCGGTTGCGGAAAGCCAGGGGTTCACCCTGCCAGCGTCTGAACCGGAGGTGGGGATGTGGTTCTGCCGGGAGCTGCGGTAAATAAAAATGTTTTTGTGGAAACCGTTGCAGCAGGTAGCGGACATCCAGCTCACCGTCTGTTGGCCAATAGATACCGACGTGCACTGCTCGATTCATTTGTGGGATACGGCTCAGGAGAGTGATGGTTGCGCGGCCATGCAAACGCTGTTGATAGGCGCTGAGATCCCGTCGCCCCGCGCGCATACGGCGGCGCAGTTGCGTTTTTGTTTCAGTCATTGTGGGAAAAGCGTGGAGAAATAGGGTACCCCGAGTGTGCGGCTGTAGACGGAGCCTTGAACCGTAAGGTTCAAGGTGGTGGGATCCGGAGTACATAAGGCTTTCCGCTACAAGGCGGACTTGCGCACCAGCACCCGCTGGAAACCACCGGGGTAAGATTATCGGCTCAAGGACATAGTCTGCTGGCCAACACCCCAGGGTATGAATCAATTATAACTTGTAGAACGGGGGCCTGTTAACCAGAAATTTAACTGAGGTGACTGGTAGCAGAAAGTGGCTTCTTGTCACCTCAATCTTGAGGTTTTTCTTCCGATTCTATTTCACCGAGGGCACTTTGCACCTTGTCGGTGAGTCGCTCCAACATCTCTTCTTGCAGAGGGATGGAACTGAGTTCAGCTTTCGCCTGGATAAGCTCGTGGGCAATATTAAGCGCTGCCATTACGGCGATACGCTCTAAACCGATAACAGTTCCCGTTGCGCGGATGCGGGACATGCGTTCGTGTAGCAGGTGTGCCGAAGCCTGTAGACCGGCGCGCTCGCTTTCCGCGCAGGCGACACGGTACTCTTTATCGAGAATAGAGACAGTTACAGTTTCGGAGGGTGATGCGGTTTCAGACATCAGGTATCTTGCGTTAGCCCTTTAAGACGGTTAATCATAGCTTCTACCCGCGAGCGGGCGGCCTCGTTATTTTTTATCAGGCGCTGGCGTTCACGCAGCCAGTCGGCTTCCTGCCGGCGCAATTCACGATTGTCATCTGCCAATTGTTGACAGCGGGCAATGAGTGAATCCACGGTGCTTTCTAGCGCTTGCAGCTTATCCATATTTCCTGCATTTGAGGTCGACGTCTGAGTTCGCAACACGACAGACTGCGAGGGATTCCGCTACTATATTGCCGGCGTATTGGTGGGTCAATCGCTGCGCCTGCGCGGACAATCACAAAATTGTCTCTTAATGCCTCATTTTCCCGGTTTGGTACCTGTTTGGAAGCCGGATTGAAAAGCCTAATTCACAAAAAGCTGTACGGTAACTATGACTTCTGAAGCTAGCCAATTTGAACTCCTCGCCAATGCCATTCTCTCAGCTGGAGGACAGGCTGATCCCAGCGAATTGCACGGCTTTATCTGTGGCATTCTTGCGGCGGGTGAGCGGCCGGACAAACAACGCTGGCAGAATGAGCTGGCTGGGTTGCTCGATGTGGAGGCGGTGCCGGCAGATCTTAATCGGGATTTTTTCCAACTGGCTGATGAGAGTCACAAGCAGCTGGACGGTTCCAACTTCAATTTTGAACTGGTGCTGTGTGATGATGAAGATGTCGTCTCTCGCGCTTTAGCGCTGAGCCATTGGTGCGATGGATTCCTGCATGGTTTTGGTGTTGGTGGGGCACGGGAAAAATTGATGCCTACCAGTGACGAAGCATTAAAAGATATCAGTGCCATCGCCCAATTGGACGCTGAACACGTTGAAGAGGGTGAGGAGACTGAACTGCAACTAGTCGAGCTACAGGAATACGTTCGCGTTGCCGTACTCAATATATTTACTGAAGTAAAAGGGAAGGAATCCGATAGCGAGCCCACCATTCACTGATGCCTAAGACTCCGAAAACCACAGCGGGAATCAGCCGGTCTGAGTACGCCCGCCGTCGCAACCGCCTGATGGCAGAATTGCCCGCTGGCAGTTTGGCGATAGTGTCATCTGCTGGGGAGCAACTGCGCTCCAGAGATACTTTTTTCTCGTTTCGCCAGGACAGTGATTTTTTATATCTCTGCGGCTTTGATGAGCCTGAGGCACTGCTGGTTTTGGTGCCGGGACGAACACAGGGAGAAACCTTGTTGTTCTGTCGGGAGCGCGATGCGGAAAAAGAAAAGTGGGACGGTCCGCGCCTGGGGCCGGAGCGCGCAGTGCAGCAGTGTGGATTGAGCGATGCGTTTCCCATCGGTGATCTCGATGATATTTTGCCGGGATTGTTGGAGGGGCGTGAGCGGGTTTATTTCCCCATGGGGCGCTACGCTCATTTGGACCGGCGTATCCGCAATTATTTAGAGCGGATTACTGCGGCGCCGAATACCGGGGGCGCGCCGGAAATGGTCGACATCGATTATCAGTTGCGGGAATTGCGGCTGATTAAGTCGGCCCAGGAAATACGCCTAATGGAACAGGCAGCTAAAATCAGCGCCGAGGCACACTGCCGGGCCATGACCCGATGCCAACCGGGCCTCTACGAATACCAGTTGGAAGCCGCCCTCCTGCATACCTTTGTCGATTCTGGAGCCCGTGAATCCGCCTATCCCACGATTGTTGGGGGTGGTAGCAATGCGTTGGTAATGCACTATTGCAGTAACAGTGCGCAGTTGCACGATGGGGACCTGGTGCTGGTGGATGCGGGGTGTGAGTACCGTGGCTATGCGGCGGATATTACCCGCACCTATCCGGTTAATGGCTCATTTAGCGGGCCGCAGCGCGCAGTTTATGAAATAGTCCTGGCCGCCCAGCAAGCAGCGATCGAACAGGTTTCAGTGGGAAATCACTGGGACCATCCTCACCTTGCCAGTGTTGAGACAATCACCCAAGGGCTGGTCGACCTGGGCCTGCTGCGAGGCGATACCCAAGGGTTGATCGAATCCGGCGCTTACCGACGGTTCTATATGCACCGGGTTGGCCACTGGCTGGGCATGGATGTGCACGATGTGGGTGATTATCGCGTCCATGGATCCTGGCGCCAGTTGGAAGCCGGCATGGTGATGACAATTGAGCCCGGTATTTATATTCCGGAAAACGACGAGAATATTCCCGCACAGTTTCGCGGGATCGGGATTCGTATCGAGGATGATGTCGCTCTCACCAGTAAAGGGCCACAGGTCCTTTCAGCAGCGGCTCCGAAGGCCATTGAAGATATTGAATACACCATGCTTCACGGTCGGGATTTACTGACTCGTTAGAAGTGATTGTTGGATTATTCGGTGATTAATATTGCAATGCCGAATAATCATAGGGGGAATTGGGATGGGTGAGTCGGCGCGTAAAGTGGATGTGGCCATTGTCGGTGGTGGTATGGCGGGGGCCAGCCTGGCACTGATGTTGTCGCATTTTTGTCCTCAGCTCAGAGTGGCACTTCTGGAGCAGAGAGCGCTGCCGGATGCGGCAGCGAGTATTCAATTACCGAGCTTTGATACGCGGGCCACGGCAATTGCCGCAGGCAGTTTGCAGTTGTTTCAGGAGCTGGGTCTCTGGCCCGCCTTGCAGGCCTACAGTGCCTCAATCGAGCGTATTCATGTGAGTGATCGCGGGCACGCATTTGGCGCCTCCCTCTCTAGCCGTGAGGGACAGGGGGTCAATTTTGAGGGAATTTTGGGCGCAGTAATTGAAAATGCAGCCCTCGGTCCAATTCTCCACAGCGCCTTAGCTAGAACTTCTACCCAATTATTGGCGCCAGCGCAGGTTACTGACATTAACATGACTTCTGCAGGTGCAAACCTGTTGTGGCGAGCCGGTGAGAATTCCCTTGACCAATCGCTGTCCTGTGGATTAGTGGTCGCTGCCGATGGGGTGAATTCGCCTCTGTGTCGCCAGCTGGGGATAGAAATCAGCTCGGTTAAATACCAGCAGAGGGCCCTGGTTACCACTGTCGGTCTGCAGAAGCCTCACAACGGCGTTGCTTACGAACGCTTCACCCGATTGGGGCCTATGGCACTTTTGCCGCTGCCGGATAGAGAGGGGCATCACCGCGCAGCGCTGGTTTGGGCTTGTGAAGAGGCAGAGGCTGAGCGTGTCAGTGCAATGTCTGAGCCGGAGCGCTTGGAAAAACTCCAGCAGATATTTGGCTGGCGCGCTGGACGTTTTATTAAGGTTGGAGCCGTTCAGGGGTATCCACTGAGTTTATCAATCGCCCAGGAGCAGTGGCGCCGCAATGTGGTGTTAATGGGCAACTGTGCCCACTTTTTGCACCCAGTTGCAGGGCAGGGGTTTAACCTGACACTGCGGGATTGTTACGGGTTGGCACAGGCGCTGTCGACAGTGTCGCCAGACGCGTTGCCGGGGCGGCTCGATTTTTTACGGGAATACGGTGAAATGCGCCGCCTGGACCAGCAATTGACGATTGGATTCAGTGATCGTATCCCCATGCTGTTTTCCTCTTCCGGTTGGCTGCAACAGGGAATTCGTCAGTTGGGAATGCTCGGCCTTACAATGGTCCCGCCGCTGCGCCGGGAATTTGTCGGTCAGGCGGCGGGATTTGGGCTTTAAAGGTGCACGGTCGGCAACGGCTGATGCCACTTCAGCGGAATTGGCTTTTATGAACAGACATCGTTTGGATTTTGCCATTGTGGGTGCGGGCATGGTGGGCATGGCCCAGGCTGCATTGCTGGCAGTTCGACACCCGGGCATGCGTCTGGCCCTGCTGGAGGCATCCCACGAGACCGCCCCGCAAATATCGCAGCAATATGAACCGAGGGTAGTGGCTCTGACCCAGGCCTCCCGCGAACTGCTCGAGGAAGTGGGTGTCTGGGATGATATTGCCAGCCGCCGCGCCTGTCCCTATGTGGAAATGCGTGTTTGGGATGCGGATGGAACCGGGTCTGTAAGCTTTAACAGCCGGGATGTGCAGCTGCCCAACCTAGGTCATATTGTTGAAAATAATGTCATTGTCGCCGCCTTAAGAGCACGCCTGGAAACACTGCCCAACGTAGAGCTGGTGAATGGTTTTTGCCTGGAGAGCTGGTGGCGCGACTGTGGTCTCTGGCATTTGCAGCCTCGCGGTGAAGATCGCTTAAGTGAAGAGGATGGCTTGCGCGAGCAACCTGAGATAGTGCGCACCCGCTTGTTAATCGGTGCCGACGGCGCCCGTTCCAAAGTGCGGGACTTATTACATATCCGCTCCCAGGATACCGATTACCACCAAACCGCGCTGGTGTGCGTCGCCCGCAGTGAGAAGTCTCATCGCCACACGGCCTGGCAGCGCTTTTTACAAACGGGTCCGCTGGCATTTTTACCTCTCGCCGGACTGGGAGATGACAATCACTGCGCTGTGGTCTGGTCTGCGGATGAGGAACTGGCGCGGGAACTGCTGATGCTGGATGACCAGGCCTTTGCCTTGAATCTGGAGAAAGCCTTTGAGAGCCGCCTGGGAAAAGTGGAATCCGTGAGTGAGCGTTTTTCTTTCCCCCTGCGCGCTCGCCATGCGGAGCGCTACCGCGGTCCCGGCGCTGTATTGGTGGGAGATGCCGCCCACAGTATCCACCCCCTGGCGGGGCAGGGCGTAAATCTGGGATTGCAGGATGTGCGAGTGCTGGCGGATGAAATTGATCGGGCTATGGCACGAGGTTTAGAGCCCTCTCACCCCTCGGTTTTGGCCCGCTACGAACGTCGTCGCCGTGGCGACAACGCCGCCACTATGAAAGCAATGAGCGCCTTCAAGTCCCTGTTCGGTGCCGGCGATGTGCACTGGCGCTGGCTGCGCAACACCGGATTGAGCATGGTAGATGCCAGCCCTATGCTGAAGAAGCGGATTATTATGCGGGCTATGGCAGTTTAAAACTGCTTTCTCTGCCGACTGGACTGGGAGCAAGCAGGCTGGAGTAATCGCTGACGCACACCTGTTTATTTAGTGGTATTTTCCCAGGGGCAAAAGGGATATAAAGCTTTGCCGCGGATTTAAAAGGTTAATTTCAATTGAGCCACTGGATTACTGTTTACTCTTTTCCTATATCAAAGGATCTCAGCGCACTTTTTCGTTTCATACAACGTTACCAACTGCCGTTGAGAATTACAGAGGAGGGAAATCAACAAGCACTGCTGACGACAGATTCCGGCATAGCCGAGTTGCTTAAACCTCTTTTGCAGGATTGGGAGCGGGGACTGGTTGATCTGGATAGGGTCCAGCTGACACCGGCAGAACCAGAAACTCACAGCCAACAAGTTGAAGCGGAGCAATCGCCAGGAGAGAAAAAGCCTGTTAGGCCCTCATTTTTACCGTCGTTCCCACTAGATAAAACGCCGATTAGCCTGTTACTTATTGCCCTGTGTTTTTTCGGCTGGTTTTTACATTCGAATAACCTCTCTGCCCCGTTTTTAATATATCCAGACAACAATAGCGGCCATCCTTTTTCTCAATCATCACTAATGTGGCATTTGGAAAAAGGGGAGATTTGGCGATTGTGGACCCCTGCGATCATTAACTTGTCATTTCAGCATGCCCTGTTTAATGCCCTGGCTATCTGGATATTCGGGCGTCCTGTGGAGGCCCGTGGAGGCCCAATTATTTTCAGCGTTTTGGTCTTGCTCGGTGGAGTTGTCGCTAATTTGTCCCAATATGCCTGGAAGCCCGAAGTGATATTCGCTGGAATGTCGGGCGTTGTATACACGCTGATAGGGTTTGCTTTGGTGGTGCAGCGCTGGCAACCGGCGTGGAGAGATATTCCCCCGGGTATTATTACCTTGTCGGTTGTGTGGATGATATTGTGTGCAATTGGAGTGATTACTTATTTGACTGGTATACGCATTGCCAATGCTGCGCATTTTGGGGGCTTTTTTGCCGGTCTATTGATTGCACTGGTTTACTGCATTGCTGGTGGTGCGCGAAAATTTAACTCTTATCCCGCTTCAACCTGAATTATATGATTTTACTGATTACCTATATTTGTATTGCTCTCGGCTTTTCCTTTCTGTGCTCGATAGCCGAGTCGGTTATTCTCAGCGTAACAACGCCTTACGTGCGCCTGATGGAGCGGGAAGGGCATAAAGCGGGCCCTCTGCTGCGCAAATTGAAGTCGGATATTAATGCCCCCCTGGCCGCAATTCTCACCCTGAATACCATTGCTCACACCGCGGGGGCCGCGGGTGCGGGTGCCCAGGCGGCAGCGGTTTTTGGCAATGAGTACCTGGGTTTAGCTTCCGCGATCCTGACCCTGTTGATCCTGGTCTTTTCTGAAATTATCCCCAAAACCCTCGGAGCCGTGTACTGGCGTCAGTTGGCCCCCCCGACCGCTTATATGCTGCGGGGCCTGGTGTGGTTACTACACCCATTCGTAAAAATGTCCGAATGGATGACCAAAGGCCTGTCCCACGGCCCAACCCTGACTGGCTTCAGTCGCGATGAATTTGCCATTATGGCGGAAATTGGCGAAGCGGAAGGGCAGTTGGAACAGCGGGAGTCCAGTATCCTGCGCAACCTGTTCTTTACCCTGCGGGATCACTCCGTGCGCGAGGTGATGACGCCCCGCACCGTGGTTTTTTCCCTGCCACAGGATATTACCGTGGAAGAGGCCTACGAGGATGCAGAGAAAGGGCGCTTTTCCCGTATCCCGGTCTACGAAAATAGGGACCCAGATTGTGTCGTGGGCTTTGTATTGCGACAGGAATTGCTGCTGGCCTATGCCAAGGGTGAGCATCAGAAAACACTGGCGGAATTTCGTCGTGAAATGCTAATCCTGCCGGAAACCGCCACTATCTATCAGGCGTTCCAGAAAATGCTGTCCCGCCGCGTGCAGATCAGTGCGGTAATGGATGAATATGGCAGCCTCGAGGGTTTGGTGACTCTGGAGGACCTGCTTGAGACCCTGCTCGGCGAAGAAATTGTCGACGAGGCGGATAAAACCCCAGACCGCCAGGAGTTGGCAAAGCGCTTATGGCGTTGGAGATCTAAGAAGTACGGTCTTAAAGTGGATGAGTCCGCACAGGCAGAAGAGGACGCAGAAGAAGCGAGTCAAGGGCGCGATCGGGGCAGTGACTGACTAATAGTTTCGGCTGGTTAAAAATTATCCATATTCGAGCCTGCTAAACGCTGGGGACAAAGAGCGCAGGGCAATGCCCAAACCTCTATGAATGCTGGATACAGCGCCAGCGGAATCTTTGACGGTCTCTGTGAATCTGGGCAGGTTTTACTACCAATGCCTGCTAGGCTTGCAGAGCATATATATTGCCGTGCCTGCCCCGCTGGCAAGGCCGGTACCCAAGCCGCTAGAATACGCCGCTTCGGAACCTGACGGACTGAGATTTTAAAGATGGGAAATAGAACTCCTCTGTATGACACGCATGTCGCTATGGGCGGCAAAATGGTGGATTTCGGTGGATGGGACATGCCGCTGCACTACGGTTCGCAGCTGGATGAGCACAACAAGGTGCGCACCGATGCGGGGATGTTCGATGTCTCCCATATGACCGTTGTTGACATTGATGGCGCCCAGGCCCGCGACTACCTGCGCTACCTGCTGGCCAATGATGTGGCCAAGCTGGATGGCAACCCGGGCAAGGCCCTGTACACCGGTATGCTCAATAACAAAGGCGGTGTTATTGACGACCTGATCGTCTACCTGCGCGACCCCGGTTATCGAGTGGTTGTTAACTGTGCTACCCGCGAGAAAGACCTGGCATGGATGCGCAAGCAGGCAGAGTCCTTCGATGTGACCCTGACCGAATGCCCGGATGTAGCGATGATTGCCATCCAGGGTCCCAATGCCATTGAGAAAACCAAAGAGGTTTTAGGCATTGACTGGACTTCTGCGATCGATGCACTGAAAGTTTTCCAAAGCGTTGCTAGAGGTGGCTGGTTTGTAGCGCGCACTGGTTACACCGGTGAAGACGGCCTGGAAATTATGTTGCCGGGAGAGGATGCCAGTGGCTTCTGGCGCGCCCTGGCCGAAGAGGGCGTGGCCCCTTGTGGACTGGGTGCACGCGATACCCTGCGCCTGGAAGCGGGTATGAACCTGTACGGGCACGAGATGGACGACGAGACCTCTCCTCTGGCTGCCAATATGGGCTGGACGATTGCCTGGGCACCGGAGAGCCGCAACTTTATCGGCCGTGAGATCCTTGAGCAGGAAAAGGCCGATGGTATTAAGCACAAACTCGTAGGCCTGGTGCTGGAAGAGCGCGGCGTATTACGCGCTGGTCAGCCGGTAGTGGTAGACGATAGTGACGACCGGGGTATCATTACCAGCGGCACCTTCTCCCCAACACTGGGTTACTCTATCGCCCTGGCGCGAGTTCCAGTGACTGTGGGTGATACCGCACAGGTGGAAATCCGCAAGAAACTACAGCCGGTCAAGGTGGTTAAGCCCTGCTTCGTACGCAACGGCAAGTCAGTTATTTAAGCGTCGCCCAGAGGTGTACGCGTCACTAAGACAATAAACTTAGATGCTTAATCAAGGGATAACAGCATGAGCGAAATCCGCAATGAATTGAAATACCTCTCCAGCCACGAGTGGGCACGCCTGGAAGAGGACGGCACTGTAACCATCGGCATCAGCGATCACGCTCAAGATGCTCTGGGTGATGTGGTTTACGTTGAGACTCCAGAAGTGGGCAGCAACCTGGCTGCTGGCGACGAAGCGGGTGTAGTTGAATCCGTTAAAGCTGCCAGCGACATCTACTCCCCGGTTTCCGGCGAAGTAGTGGCTGTCAATGAAGCTCTGGAAGAAGCTCCGGAAACTGTAAACTCCTCTCCTTACGACGATGGCTGGTTTTTCCGCATCAAGCCCTCCGACGTGAGCGAGCTGGAAAATATGCTGGATGCAGACACATATCGCTCAGAGTCTGAAGACTGATAGAGAGAATGTGCTGAAAAGCATATTAAAAAAAGGCTGTGGATAATTCCCACAGCCTTTTTTGTTTTATAAGCGTCTAAATCAATTTCTGCTTATTGATCAAATGATACTGCGTTACGAACTTCCTCATCATTCACAATCTGATCCAGCTGAGCTTTATAGGCCCGCAAGATATTGTTTTGTGGAGATTCACTAGCCTGCTCATCAACGACATCTCTTTCAGCAATATTCTTGGCAAGTAACTTCCCTTCCTCAAGGCTGTATACGAGGATGTCAGTATTCGTATCGAAATTGAATGCTGAAACCCAGTTCAAGTTAACGCTGAAATACCACTCGTTGAGCACGAGGCTAATCATTTTTTCAGCATTATTTTCTTCCATCAAGGTTTTGATGGCATCTTCACTAGGCATTTCATCCAAATCTACCGCAGTGGTATTCCAGCCCGATTCATTCAAGCCGTGGGTTAACCGACTTTGCAGAAATTGAGCGAGATTTTTCTCCTTATCCCCCGGTTCTGTTGCAAGAATTTGCTTAACGTGCCAGTCGACAGGAATACCAAATGAAACGTGGGCTTTTCCAACAAAGTTTTTATCCTTTCCCTCTTGAACACGCTTGCGCTGATCAATAACAGAAATCAAAACAGGTTCTTTGGTTGTGTACTCTGCTTTTGCGGACTGCTCCTGTAGTGGAATAGGTGAAACACAGGCCGTGACCATTGCAGCTAGTACGAGAAGCGCTATCTTTTTTAGCACGATTTAATTCCTTGTTTTATATGCGTTGGTTCATCATTGCGCACAAACTTCTAGTGAGTTTTAAATAAATGAGCGCCTTAATAGTGTAACACTGGGGATAATTAATCGTTTAACTTGTTTTTAAAGAGTTTGGTACAATAGAACCAATGTTATTGGTTTTAAGAAAAGAAACTTGGATGCTTTCACCTTCTAAAGCTAGCTATAACCAGAAAGGCCGCATTGCGGCCTAAATTCACACTTGCTTATATGATTTCAGGAACAAGACCACCAACAAAATGACTGTATTGGTTCTTCATCGGAAGCTTGAGGTCAACTTTCAGTCGGTTGCGACTTGCTTTAACTGCCTCACCTGTAATGGGATTAAGTGCGTCTTTTTCGTAAGACTCCCAATAAATTCCCACCCCTCTTTTTTGCCAGTTCGGAAGGTCATTGAAGTTGATTCCCTTTTGGAAAAGGAATTCATTTTTATGAACTACTGACATTTTTGTAAATGTAGCTGCAGACTCTTCGGGAGATAAGCCCTCCTTGCGTAGGCTCCAGTAGCAGTGGGCATTCAGAGCGTTCCTGTGAGCATCCTCATTCCTCCAACGGAAATAATCGATGACAAGCTGCCGATGGGGCAGCTGGCAAATACGGCAATCAAATGCCCCAATGTCGCCTAGAAGTAAACTAAATTTTGCACTCGCCTCTCCTGCAAGAATTGAATTTAGTTTTCGCTCTTTCCTCTCGAAAGTATTTTCATTCAAATCAAGAAGTAGTGATATTTCATCGCTTTGTGTATATCCATAAAGAACCTTAAATCCGCATTGCATCAAGTGCTTAACGGTTTCGACCATCATGTCTCGAAATTTGGGGTCATAAGGTGCTTCAAAACTGTGCTTATCCTTAGTTAGTGTTGTAAAACATCGACCATCAATTCGAGCAATGATATATATACCAGGTAAAACACTGTGATCATGCGCGGTTTCATATACACGCATTTTCTTATCTAACTCATTGAACTTCATCTTTCCACTCTTCTACTGTGAAATCCCCATTTTTCATTGTTACATAATATAACTTGTCAAAGCCTTCTGAATATTCAGGTAGTTCCAGCTTGTTGTATGTCCCTTTTAGCCCAACGTCTGGTATTCGCTCTTTGCCCTCTCTGGAGGCATTTCTTTGAATACACTCAGTCAAGTTTGATGAAAAAAAATACCCAATGACTTCAAAGCGGTGCTCTTTAAGGCCATTAATATACTTTTCCCGCTCTGCTTTCGTTGGGTTTGTGTTGTCAATCACAACTGACTGCTTAGATTTCAAGCAAGCATTGAAAAGAATATTCTCTCTATGCCGTGTTCTAAGCATATCCATATTCAGACGGATATGGCTTTTATAAAAATTACTAAGATAAAAAGAGGATTTTCCGCTGGCTTGTAAGCCAATGAATATAACACCATTCATGGTTCGTCGCTCTATTTAATAGATGATTAAATACTAAGTCGGTTATGCCGAAATCGTTATCTAGATATACTTGATAGCTTGCCGAACCAGTGGACTAACTCCCGACTTTCATTGTCACCAATTATTGACATACTCGGGTGGTTTCGGCCGTCAACTTTTACAATTGAAACACCATTCGATTCTAGATCGCTATAGCTGCTGTGTGGAGCAACAGTATCTGAAGATGATGCAAAAATAATTATAGGTACACTAGAAGATACAATAATTGGTTTAATGTCCGTCTGTTCAGGAGTGATATCAGCTCTAACTAAAGTATCTAACGCTCCTTGCTTGATCCTTTCCTCTGAAAAAAGCATTGTCATGCTGGGAAAGTTAGCTTTAGTGTAATTTAAAACCGCCTCATCAAATCGAAGCATTGGAGCTTGTAGAATTATTCCATTAATGTCATTTCTTAAAGTAGAAATTTGCATTGCAGTTGTACCACCCATAGAATTACCAACAATATACAGGGTGTTATTTTTATATTTGTTGATGATTTCGTTGACTATTTTACTATCACCAACACCATATTCTTTAGCCTCATCAGATTCACCATGCCCTAATAAGTCAGGGACTATAACTCTAAAACCTAACATTCTGAAGTACAGAGCCGAGTTCAGCATAAACTCTTTAGATGCCCTGAAACCATGTATAAGAACAACTGTGCCTGACTGTAATTCAGGTAGTGAGCTTTTTAAAATGTCCAAACTAACAGTACTTTCAGAACCGCTAAATGATTCCAGGGAAACCGTATAGTGAAGTTTCTTGTTTTCAAGTGGCTCCCCTAGAAGGTAATTTGTGCATACTTTATGCTCTGTAGAGCAATGCCTGTTGTTTTTAAATCCATAAGTTTCAATAGTATCGAAAGAAACAATCTCTTTAAAATCAAAGCTATTAGATCGCTCAATATATTCTGTAACTACAGTAGAGCAACCCATAGCTATGCTGCTTACAAATGCCAATACCAATTTTTCTATCATGATCTCTAATTCTTTGAGGAAAGCCAGTGCTTTTACTTGTAATACTTGAAGCCAAAACTCAATAGATTATGTGGTTGAGCTTTCATCAAAACCAATTTTTTAAACGGTACATACCACAATAACTAGAAATTTGAGACATATAAAGTTACTTAACAATTGAGCTTGGCCCCTATTGCTAATAAAAATACATCTATTGACAAGTTCTCAGTGCCGGATGAGCTAGTATCTAAAACATTATTTACATTTACCTCAGATTTTTCAAAGTTAAATACAAGGTCATAAACATTTTCATTAAACTCTCTAAAAGCTATCGATGGGTTAAGCGTAGCTTCTGCAACAGTGGCTTCAATACGCCCAATCAAGCGTTCAGAGAGTTCTTCACGAATAAAATTTTCTAGTAAAACATCCATTAATAGATCTTTCCGCTAATTAGGTTCCACCTCTGTATTAAGCCAAGCGCATAGGTTAAGCCGAGAATTAAACATATGCCTGAGCTGGTTAGCCAGAAAGTTAGCGAATTATCTGGGAAGGCTGGCATTATAAAATAAAAACCCAGCGCACGAGCCAAAAATATCGTTGAGATTAGGATCAGTCCAAGTCGAACCAGCGGTAACCTAACAATTAAACCCGCACCAGAAAAAGCGTAGCTAGCCCAAAGCAGTAGAACGGCTGAAATTACACCAGTTACAATAGTTGGGTAGGGGTGGCCACTTTCAGCTAGTTGAGCCATATGCTCACCGGCACCGAGAAACCGATACCAATCACCGCCAAATACTATACACCCGATATGAACTAAAGCAGCCAACACTGTGAGTATCCCTGCTACCTGCAAATAGTTAATTCTCTGACTGACCATTTACTCTCCTTGGCTGGTCTATTCGCATATTCAAAAGTGGACGAAATCATATCATTTATCAGCATGCCCAGAGAATGGAAAACGACTCAAGTCAGATAAAGGTATCCACTATTATACTAATCAGTACTGATTGGAGAATATTCCAGTGGCCGCATAATGTGTACACTATATTCACCTTTAGGTGAAGATAAAAATCATTATAAATCAATTGGTTAGGGTGCATGTCGCAGTATATGTGATATCAGAATATATGATAAGTAGCACCCAGCCAAAATAGACGGCTTAAGAAGAGTGATTAATGAGTTTTCAGGGGCATTGAACTTGTAAATAGGTACGATCATGCAGGATATCTCCCCTTAATTACTGGCTGAAAACTAGAGTGCGAATACCAATAGGTAAGTTACATAAAACCTATGGCAATATTTGCAAGATATTTAGCCTTTTTCTTTTGAAATGAGGGGTACGTTTACGTAGCTATTTTTGATTATCAAGTGACTTGAGCTTCTAACGTAAAGACCATTAAAGATTGCCAATCTAATTGGCCATTTTCTACATACTCCGATATTTTCCAAAGCGATAACTTACAAAAAATAGGCACAAAAATGATCTTATTGAAATTTATTAAGTTTTTTTCAGTGTCAAATCTGCGTAAAATCGATAGATGTTTATTGGTATTTTGGTCGTAAATAAGGCGATTTTTTAAGGCCTATGTCCAAAGAGATTCAATAGAACAAGATTTTTCTAAAAGAACCACCCCCTCAAAGGAGAACGGTAGCGTGACGTAAGAGTAAGTAAAAGGCGCTGACCCAAGGTGCGGGAACACCTGGGGCCAGCTAACCAAATTGATATCATACCTATCAAAGTGGCTATATGGATCATACGCTAGAAACCCGCTCGTCTTCAATAAAGTGGAGTGCATCCAGCGGCTTGGAGAGACTCCTCAAGCTCTGGGAGCGTTGCGTCCGCCTTTTCTACTTCTATGCCTACCGTTCTCGTGCTCCCCCAGTAATTTTCAACAGATTACTTTCTCAGCCTTTTATCAATTAAGGCCTACCCATGGTTTGGATATCAGAGAATAGAAATATGTTGATCTTAAAGCGCAGGACTGGTGAAAACTTAAGGATTGGAGCCAATGTCTCAGTCACAGTATTGGAAGTTAAGGGAAATCAAGTAAAGATAGGAATACGGGCCCCCAGATCACTCCCGGTTCACCGTGAAGAAATTTACGCACGTGTCCAAAAGGGAAGGGCGCAGGGGAATAGAAACCGTTGAGAACTTGGTTCCGACTGTGGAACATCCAAAGTATCGGCATCAAAACCTTAGCAGAGCTGCGGTTTTGGTGCTAAGTTCCTTTGCTAGTTACGTCTGTTCATCTGGTGGAACCGCTCGATAAGTACTGGGCCCATCTAGTAAAATGCCATTGGACATCATATAAGTAAAAACTAACATAGATAGAATAACTACAGCCAAATGGGCCTTTATTGCTGAATTTGCATACCTTGAAAAATAATCCAAACGATTTTTTTCGGCCTGAAATGGCTGAAATGGCTGAAATGGCTGAAATGGCTGAAATGGCGAATGGCAAAAATATAACTACTGCTAGTCCAGCTAAGAAGAAGTATGAGAGGTATTCCTCATAGCAATAGGGTCATAGAAAGCTGAAAAGGTAAGGTAATATGTAGCAAGTACAAATAGGAGTGTAATGGTAAAAATCAATAACTTCTTCAATTTTCATACCAAAATTTTCAATGGGGGAAGGTTTCCTGCGAAGGGCCAAAGGCCCGTAGCAACCTGCTTGTACTCGTTAGGGTTGGTACCCACTAAGTTTGATAACTTTACGGACATATTCTGCCTCCCGAATGTCATTTCTCTCAGCCCAGGAAAAACTAAAAGGGAATACTAGCGTACATAAACTCATCATTTCATTATCCATGAAAAATATGTACTCCCCAGACAGCTCAAGAGAGAGCGAGCTTGAATCGCCGTATAGCATAAAATTTTCAGCTATTTCCCCTTTTAGCTTAGCTGTAACTCTCAATTCATAGCTAAATGTCTCAATAGGGTTTTCCGGATACTCCCAGCCATAAGCCGTAGGACCGAAAAATATAAACAGTAAGCTTATAAATTTCCTCATTTCTATTCGGAACTTTAATGCTCAAGGCAATTGCGCCGCAGGCGTCTGCTGCCCTTGCTTGTTATACATCAAAATATTTCAGATGCATGAAGCTTTTCTCTAACCTTATCTGATAACGTTTTATAATCAGCTGGAAACTTATCAAGTATTACATTAAACGTAACAATCTCATCCGCCGTAAATTTCCCACCTTCATCTAGAGTTTTAATAACAAACTTCAAAATATCAGGAATCTCACCAGATGAACCATTTTGCCAGCACAGCTTAACTAGATTTAACGCACTAGTTAGAGCCATATTTTTTGACTTCTCTTCTGTCATTTTAGTTTTTAAAATCTTAAATTCGATAGTAAAAACCCGCCTCTCTAAGGAATCAAACTTATTACCCATCGACTTAACGCCCTCTGAGACCCTCGACTTCACAACACTTCCGACCTTCCCTTCTAATTCCTTAAACTTTCCAGATAGATCATTTTCAATATTAATGGCCCAGTCAGACATGTTCTTTTCTATCTCGCCATACCTACTATTCAAGGTATTGGATAGATCTGCTTTCAGAATATCTTTATCTCTCTCATAAATTCTGAAATTTGCAAACCACCCAAAACCCAGAAGCAAACTAACTACAACGAATACACCACCTAGAGCCCAATATACGGTCCCTAGAACCGCCGCTTGATGATTCTCGCTCAACTCAAGTTTTGCTTCCAGCAGTTCTATTTGACTTTTCAAGTGAGCATTCATCTCAGTGGTAGCACGAAGATTATTCTCGGCAATTTCACTAGCTACTGCATTCGCACCTTCAACCGTTTCAATATTAGCTGCAGAATTTTCACCAAATGAGACACTAGAAAACATCACTATCACCAATAGCACCCATTTATGCATGACCAACCATCTCCTTAGATTACATAACATTTATATAGTAATCATTCTGACCACTATTATCATGATTACTATTTCAGAATCAATTTGCCTGCTATGACGATAAATTTATTTTAAAATCACAAGGTTAAGTGTAATTGTTACGATCGTGCAAACTACAAAAACGATCATCTTGATTACTATCTCACTTTTTACACCAACTGATGACTTATTGATTCGTAAAATATTTTTATAGATTCTATGCCTAGCACTAAAATAACGGTCATAATGATGATAAATACCTGAGCTGGTACTCACTAACTTTTCAAAGCTAGCAGAAGTTTAGATGTGCGATGTGGCTAAGGTGTCAGAATAAGGTGCTAAGAGAGCTTAGGCGATGTTTTGGTGCGAGGGTCCCAAATGATTTTTCTGCGTAGTAATTAATTATTAGTGTCTTATTTTGAATAGCTGCTATTCCGTGGGCATATGAAAAATATGGGGGTTTTGTGGTGTTAGCATTTCTTGAAGTAAACCGATGAATAATTCAAAGATAAAAAAACATCGATCAGTTATTTGGTGTCTAAGCTCAGCGTTGAACTACAATATTATTCATTAGCTATTTGAAAAAATATATTTTTGCTGCCAGGGGCTAAGCGACCTGGTAGTTAGATCTAAAATTCAGGACTTATAAATTGGACAACTTTAAATCTCTGTTGCCTCAATATTTACGGCTGTAAAGACACCTTCAATCCTGCCTCACTAAGAAACCCTTTCACGGTACTTTCAATTTGTTCGGGGCAGTTCATTTGCAACACCTGTTGCAGGAGCTGTTCAATATCAGCACGGCTAACGGCGCGCAGAGTAGCTTTTATTCGCGGTAAATTAGTGGCGTTCATCGATAGCATATCGTAGCCCATGGCTACTAATAACAATGCGCCGCCGGGCTCTCCGGCTAGTTCCCCACAGATACCCACTTCGGTACCGACAGCGTGGGCCGCTGTTACGATTTCCTGCAAAGCCCGCAGGACCGCCGGGTGCAGGGCGTGGTAAATATTAGCTACTCGGCTGTTATTGCGATCCACAGCCAGGAGATATTGGGTGAGGTCATTACTACCCACCGAAATAAAATCTGCTTGGACGGCAAGTTCTCGCACTTGGTAGACTGCTGAGGGTACCTCTACCATTACCCCGAGCGGGGGCATAACGATTTCGTAACCTTCCTCAAGCAATTCCCGGTAGGCTCTTTCCACCAGTTTGCGCGCGGCTTCGAGTTCGTTCAGGCCGCTGATCATGGGGAGCATAATTCGCAGGTTATTTAGCCCCAGGCTGGCTTTCATCATGGCGCGAACTTGCGCCAGGAATATTTCTGGGTGGTCGAGAGTTACGCGAATGCCACGCCATCCCAGGAAGGGGTTGGTTTCATCAATAGGGAAATAGGCCAATGCTTTATCGCCGCCGATATCCAAAGTACGCATGGTGACAGGCAGTGGGGCAAAGGCTTCCAGTTGCTCCCGATAGATTTCCCGTTGTTCTTCCTCAGAGGGAAATCGGTCCCGCAGTAGGAAGGGAACTTCGGTGCGGAAAAGTCCTACCCCTTCAGCGCCGCGCTCCAATGAGCGCACTACGTCGGCCATCAGCCCGGTATTCACCATCAGGTGAATGCGATGGCCATCTGAGGTTACCGCCGGGAGCTGCGCCAGGTGATCCAGGTTGCGAGCCAGTTGCTGCTCTTCTGCGACAATATCGTCATAGCGGCGTTTGAGTTCTGCGCCGGGGTGAATATGCAAATCGCCTCGGTAGCCATCCACCACCATATCGACACCGTCGATGGTTTCGTAGGGCAGGTCCTGGACTCCCATCACAGCGGGCAGGCCCATAGCCCGGGCAATAATGGCCACATGGCTGTTGGAAGAGCCTTTAACCGAGACAGCACCAATCAGTTTTTCCCTGGGTACTTCCGCCAATACCGCAGCGGTCAGTTCTTCGCCGATCAGGATGGTGTTATCGGGGAAGTCCCGATCGCTCTGTTGCTGTTGCCGCAGGTGCATCAAGACTCGTGCACCCAGGTCGCGAACATCGGCAGCTCTATCGCGAAAGTAGGAGTCGGACATGGCTTCAAAGCGCCGCACATGTTCCAGCATTACTTCCGCCCAGGCTCGCTGGGCACTGAGTTGTTGCTGGATGCGATCGCACACTTCCACTGCGAGGGAGCTGTCATCCAGCATGCTGATATAGGCATCGAATAATGCCCGTTCCTCGGGACTGAGATCGCTCTTCAGGCGTTCACCGACCTCGCGAATCTCCTCCTGAGCGGCTGTCAGGGCCTGTTGGAACAGGTCCAACTCAGCATCGATATCCTCGCACTCGGAGTAGGGTACAGTACTGAGATTCGCCTGAGGGCTGACAATATGCACCCGTCCAATGGCGACACCGGGCGATGCGGCAATACCGGAAAAGTGAGTTTCCCGTTGTTGCTTGCCGATACTGGCGAGAAGACCGGTGGCCTCGGCGTGGGCGATTACCCCGGCAAGCTGGGCCGAGAGAGTAACGAGGAAAGCCTCCTCCCACTCATCAAAGCGTCGTTTCTCCTCTTGCTGGACAACCAGGACACCCAGTACGGCGCGGTGGTGAATAATCGGTGTGCCGAGAAATGCGCTGAAACGCTCTTCACCCGTGGAAGGGAAATATTGGAAGGCGGGGTGGGCCTCGGCCCTTTCCAGATTAATGGGTTCTTCGCGGGTGACTACATTGCCCACCAGGCCTTCGCCGGGGGCCAGGTGGACCTGGCCAACGGCTTTGGGGTTGAGACCATCGGTGGCCATCAGGACATAGTTGCCGTGTTGCTTGTCGCGCAGATACACGGAACAGACGCGGGTGTGCATGATTTCCCGCACGCGTTGCACAATGATTTCCAGCACCGCGGTGAGGTCCCGGGCGGCATTTACTTCCTGAACGATACTGCGCAGAGATCCGAGCAATGGCCTGTCCTCGCCAATCAACGGAGAAATTCGATGGCCCCGGAAAGTAGAAGTTCGATGCTGGTCGGGGCCATTGTGTGAAGATACGCTGCTAACTACCTTGTGCGGTCAGCTGTCCTGTCCGCGCAGCCAGCGTTTCTCCAGCTGTATTTGTTGTGGGGCCAGCTCGGTCAGTGCGCGCCGGTATACTTCACGCTTAAAGGTCACCACTTTACTTAGCGGGTGCCAGTAGCTTACCCAACGCCAGTGGTCGAATTCAGGTTTGTAACCATTGTCGAAGCTGATAGAGGCCTCATCTGCCTCGAGCCTTAACAGGTACCACTTTTGCTTTTGCCCGATGCACAGTGGTTCGGAGCGACGTCGAATCAGCCTTTGTGGCAGGCGATAGCGCAGCCAGCCGCGGGTACAGGCAATCATACTGACTTGATCGCGAGTAAGGCCTACCTCCTCGTACAGTTCCCTATATAGCGCCTGTTCAGGGGTTTCGCCCGGATTAATACCACCCTGGGGAAACTGCCAGGCGTCCTTGCCACCTACCCGCCGCGCCCACAGTGCCTGACCGCGGGCGTTGAGCACGATAATACCGACATTGGGGCGAAACCCCTCGGCATCGATATTGCTGCTGCTCTCGCCACTCGTGCCCCGGTTTTTGTTACCGGCCGGGGCTTTATCATTGCGATTCGAATGCTTGGCGGGCTTACGGCGGTTCTTTCGTCCGGCCTGTGCCGGCTTGCCGTCGCCCAAAATACCATCCTCAATACTGTTGTGTGCGGCCGTGCGCTGCACTTACTTGTTCTGCATTGTTCCACAGCGGGGGGTTTACAGCAATTCAGTGACGCAGTCCGTGTGCTGTCGTGCGGCGCAAGGTAAAATCAGCGGCCGCACGGGGGACGTTTCCGGCATCCTGGCGGTCAAATGCTTATTGGGAACCTATAGTTATGGGAGAGTCGACAGTGCAATTGGCAATCTTTGACCTGGATAACACGCTGATTGGTGGTGATAGCGATCATGCCTGGGGTGAATTCCTGGTGGAGCGTGAGCACGTCGATGGTACTCGTTACCGTTCGGCTAATGACCGTTTCTATCAGGATTACCAGCGCGGTGAACTGGATATCTTTGCCTACCTGGAGTTCGCCCTGGAACCGCTGGCACAGCTTTCCCGTGGCCAATTGGAAAACCTGCAGAGCGAGTTTATGCAGGAGGTTATCAATGAATTGTGGCTGCCTCGAGCTCAGGAGCTGATTGGCGAACACCGCCGCAAAGGCCATCACATCATGATTATCACAGCTACCAATCGCTTTGTGGTTGAACCCATTGCCTCGCGCCTGGGTGTAGATACCCTGCTGGCCACCGAGCCAGAGGAGGAGCAGGGGCGCTTTACTGGAAAAGTGGTCGGTGAACCCTGTTACCAAGGGGGGAAAGTTGTCCGGTTGCGCCAATGGCTGGCCCACAACCCGGAATACACCAGCAGTGAAAAGTGGTTCTACAGTGACTCCATCAATGATCTGCCGTTGTTGGGCGAAGTTGAGCACCCGGTTGCGGTAGACCCGGATGATCGCTTGCGCGCAGAGGCTGAAGCTCGCGGCTGGCCGGTGATCAGTTTGCGGGAAGAGAGTGAGTAGGTGCCAGCCAGTATTTGTGAAATGCACAAGATGGGGAATTGAGTGAACGGATCTATTATCCAGTCCCGGACCCTGGTTTTTTTAATCGGGGCCCTGGCCGGACTTTCTGCCTGTGAACAAAAAGCGGTAGAAAAACCGCAACAGGTATCACAACAGAGCATCGCACCACAGCCTGTAAACGAAAAGGCTGCGACCGAGTTGTCCCTGGCAATTTGGCAGGCGGGAGAAGCCCAGGTTATCCATGCTCATGCTGCCGTTGAAACTTTGCAGCGTGCAGTGGATGGTCTCCTGGCTCAGCCGGATGAAAACAAGCTGGAAAATGCCAGGCTCGCCTGGTTGGATGCCCATAGAGAGTTTGCAGCTGCACTGCCTTATATACAGCTGGCTTTTTCTTCGGGGAAGCTGCGCAGCCAGGGTAGAAAATTACTGTTATCAGTAGATAGCTGGCCCGCTCAGGCAGGTTATCTGGATACAGTGCCCGGTTATTCTGAGAGCGGTATTGTCAACGATACCGCGATTGACCTGACTTTGACGAACCTGCGCAAGCAGCACCGGCTGACAGCCCATGAAGAGGCCAGTACCGGTTTTCACGCATTGGAAATAATGCTCTGGGGGCCGACCAGCGAGCGAGTTGCAGAGCAGTTCCTGGCAAAGACTGACGGTGAAAAACCCGAGGCCCTGGCCGTTAATCGACGCCGCGAATTGACCCGCTTGATCGTTAAAGGCGTGGAAGAGGATATGGCGGGGCTGGCCCGGCGCTGGCCGACGGCGGCCAACAGCTTGTCTCGCCCCTATCTATCTCTGGGGCCGGTGGCCCGGTTGCAGCTGATTCGTGCAGCGCATACCAAAGTGATTGATGAGCAGTTGCTGCGCAGATTGCCAGAAAGCTCCGAAAGCGACGTGGAAAGTAGTCGCGCTGCGGATTCTAAACAGGCGATATTGGCCATTATGGCTACCCTTCAGTCAAACTGGATTCCAACAGGTGGGGGCGGTTTGGCCGAGCTGTTGCTGGATAGGCACCAGGTAGCGGCTTTAGAGCAGGCATTTGTTGATTTTGAGAGCTTGTTGTTGCAAATGGAGGACCCGATTGAGTTGGCGGAGCTGGCCCAGTTGGCCCAGGCGCGTAAACTCCTGGAGCGTATCGCCGGATTGATGGCGGGGACCACCCAGGTGCCCGTATCTGAACAGGATGTGATGCCGGTTAGCTTGCCGGTTGATGGCCAATAAACCTTGCTCTCACAGGCATAACAAAAAACCCGGCGACTGCCGGGTTTTTTGTGTCTATCGGGTAGGGATTACCAGCGGCGCACGGGGCCAGTATCCACGTGTACAAAGTTACTCTTCGGATAGTATCCGACACCGCCCGCTTTCAGGTCGAGAGCGGCCTGGCGCAGCTTCGACAGGGACACTCCCGGCATACGGATATCCAAGGCCATACCACGTGTATGGTAACTGCGTTTCGCTACGCCTCGGCCAGCTGCACGCAGCTTGGCATTGGTTTTAGGTGAACGGTATCCAGAGATAATCTCAATGGTGCCGTTGTAATTGAACTTCTCCTTCAGCTTGTAGACGATATCTAGAAGCTTGGGGTCCATTCGGGTCACTTCGTTGGCGCGGTGGTCACGAAGCAATTTGTTGAACTGCTTCAGGCCTCCGCTGCTGTAATCTCCGTTAGTCCAGTAGGCGGCGTCCAGCTTCTCCCCGGTGTGCAGGTTGCGCATTTTCAGGGTGCGGGAGCTACCTACTTTTGCGAAAGTCGGTCCGGCGCTGACGGCCGCCGCAGTTGCGCAGGTCACTGCCAGGAATCGACGTCTGGATGGATTCTTCATAATTCCGCCTCGTCGTTAAATCTCTCTTCGGTGTGCCGTGGGTGGCGCATCCGGGTACGGCGGAAAATGTACAAAAAATAACCAGTTGTTACAAACCTGAAGCTGCTAATTCGGAAATAATTAGATTGCCTGGGTGGTATATTTTTTCTTTTCCGCTAGCTGAAACCGGAATTTTTATTGCTAATCAGTCAATAGCGCTGAATAAGGTGGAGACAGCGTTGTCATTGCACGCTAATCACTAAAAAATTATTTTTCTGCGACTTATAGGTTTCATAGGGCGGTTTGGTCAGTGTACTTGGGAAGTATCCGATCACCTACTCGGTTTTGAGCTCTATAGCCTTCTTTGATTAGTGGCTGGTTTATCTATCTATAAGAAGACAACCCAGATACCTCTAAAGATAAGTGTTTGTATGTACATGTATATACAAATAATATAACCGCTGCCAGAGCAGTGTTTCTACGGGCATACAACTGTTTAGGTTGGCTACATATCCTGGTCAGGTCTCCAAGGGTTTCCAAAGCCGGCTGTATCACCATAACGAAAAATAATGATCACGTTGTACACCTGGCCACCGCGATGGATTCTGCATCTTGGTAAATTGTGTTTACAAATGTGAAGTTGCCTGAGATCAAAATCAATTAATGCTAGCTTGTTTTTTTTACTTATCTACTTGCGGTAAAACATTATGGCTAGCATATCTGGGGCCCGGTCTCGGCTGCCCTGTATTTCTTTAGTCGCATTGATCTCGGCTTCCTTTAGCCTGACGGTAGCAGCACTCGCTGAAAAGCAATCTGGAAAAAAAACAGACCCGACCAGTATTAACTACCCGATAGTAGATACGGCACAGGTCCAATTTTTTGATGATAAGGATGTAATTTCCAAGCCAAAGCCAGGTGATGATTTTTTCGGCCAGGATGCCCAGTACTCTTTCAATGAAATGAATTATTCCCTGGCTAAAGATGGTCTTACGGTGGTCGATAATGTTACCGGTTTGGTGTGGACCCAAAGCCCGGACTTAAACAGGGATGGTGAAGTTACCTCTGATGATAAGATCGCTTTCCGGGATGTTGAAGGGTATGTTGAAAAACTGAATCAAGCCCGTTTTGGTGGTTATTCTGATTGGCGTCTTCCGACGATTAAGCAACTCTATTCCCTGATGAACTTCAGCGGTATTGACCCCGCCGGTCCAAGTGAGACTAATGCCAAGCCCTTTATTGATACCCGGTATTTTGCATTTACCTATGGTGACGAAGAGAGAGGCGAACGCACTATCGATTCCCAATTCTGGTCCAGCAATATTTACACGGGTGATGTATTTAGAGGATCACCCGCAGTATTTGGCCTGAATTTAGCAGATGGCAGAATCAAAGCTTATGCAATTCCTGGTGGTGGTGGCCCGAAAAATTTTGCTTACTTTGTGCGCGGCAATCAGGACTATGGCAAGAATAAGTTTGTCGATAACAAAGATGGCACCGTTTCCGATCTGGCAACGGGTTTAATGTGGATGAAATTCGATAGCAAGAAGGGAATGAACTGGCAAGAGGCCTTAGCCTGGGCAGAGGAGAAAAATGCTCAAAATTTCTTAGGTTACAGCGACTGGCGACTGCCTAATGCCAAAGAGCTACAGAGTATCGTTGATTATCAGCGTTCACCGAATAAAACGACTTCTGCGGCTATTGATTCTACTTTCGAAATTAGCATTATCAAGAATGAAGGTAAGGAAAAAGATTTTCCCTGGTTTTGGACCAGCACCACCCATGTGAGTAGTAGAAAAGCGGGAGCCTCTGCAAACTACATTAGTTTTGGTCGAGCTATGGGGTATGAGGCAGAGAATTGGGTAGACCTGCACGGAGCCGGTGCGCAACGAAGTGATCCCAAATCCGGACAACTGAATGAAGTCGCTATTTATAAAGATGGGGGCTATCACATTAAAGGCTTGGCTGGACCGCAATCTGATGGTGACCGCCCTCAACGGCGCCCCCCAATGCTGGAGAACGGCTCCATAGCTGATGGAAATATGCCTAGACCTATGGGGCCTCCACCAGGCGGAACACCTGAGGATGCGATTCGAGTTGATAACTATGTGCGGCTCGTAAGAAATATCAGCGAGTGATCCGTCCGGAGTCAATTATTCAGAGACTCCTCAATTTGGATAGGGCAGCTCTTTATCTTTATGGTAAATATCAGGGCGGAATTGAGGGCGCCCATATTTATCTATCCAGGCAGTCATATAGACGATGTAAATACGGGGGGCTCCCTTTACCCGCACCGTGAGAGCGTCGTGCCCGCTGGCTGCCTCTGCTACACGGACTCTGTCCCAACCCTGTGAACGGAGAAGGAAGTAGGCCAGCTCTTCTGGGGCTTGTAACCTTACACAACCGTGACTTAATGCCCGTTGTTGAAGTTTAAACAGGCTTTGAGCCTGGGTGTCATGAAGAAAAATAGATTGTTTGTTGGGGATAACAAATTTCACTTTACCCAGGGTGTTTTCAGGGCCACTCATTTGCCTCAAGGTGGCCTTTCCTCCGGCTGCTTTGGCAATACTTTCCTCCGTAATGGGAGAGGATTTACCACTGCGATATTGCACTACTCGATAACCCCGTTTATGCATTGCCGTTGGGTTGTGTCGAGCCTTGGGTAACAATTCGGTAACCAGAATACTTCGGGGTACAGTCCAGGTTGGGCTGAAAACTATATTGGTTATGCGGGTGTGCATATTGGGAGTGCGAGTACTGCTCTTCCCAACTACCGTTTTCATATTGAGAGCGACGGAACCATCTTCCACTAACTGTAAGCGGTAGTCGGGAACATTGACGATCACGTATCGGCCATCATCAGGGAGATTGAGTTGCTCCCACCGGGATGCGTTCAATTCCATTTGCTGGGCTCGTTGGATAGGTGATACGGCTAGGGCTGCGAGTGTCTCTTCATCCGCAATACCAGTCATGTTTAACCCATGGCGTTTTTGGAAACGTTCCAATGCTGCTTGCAGTGCGCTGTCAAATCTTCGGGGATCTTTTTGTGGAGCGGAAAGTGGTCCGGGTTGACCGCGGTAATCCCCGTACATTTCCAGCAAATTGCGCAATTGCAGTACGCGCCTGCTTCTATCTCCCGGATATAAAGTTTCACCTTGAGAAATTGGTCGCCAGTTTTTCGCCAGTGCTCGGTAGGCCTGGGCTGTATCGCGCAGATGCTTACCGTCACTGACAGGCTCAATAGCGCTGGCAGGTTGCCCAGTGAACGATGCATTCAGTGGGCTGGCCGAGGCAATCACGAGGCTGATCAGTGCGGCTATGCCGAGTTGTAGCGGACCATATGCCATGGTGACTTCTCAATAGTGGTTACATCAATCATCACTATTTTCTTCACGCCCGTGCCTCCTGTTACTGATCCCGGTTGTAGATGTCCGGTCGAAACTGTAACTGTCCATTTTCATCGACCCAGGCAGTCCAATAAGCGATATAAACCGGTAGTGGGTTTTTCAGGGCGACACCGTGGGTGCGGCCACTTCCCAATGCGCGATTAATACGGGCATCACTCCAGCTGTTTTGCTGAGCAAGCATCATGCGGGCAAACTCCATTGGTTTTTCTACGCGAATACAGCCGTGACTAAAAGCTCGTTGGGATTTTTTAAATAAATGTTTGCTGTTAGTGTCGTGGAGAAAGATGGCCTGCCGGTTGGGGATAACAAATTTCACCCTGCCCAGAGCATTACCCGGTCCGCCTTTTTGTTGCAGAGAAACCTGCCCTCGGCGCACCGCGGCCACATTTCCACGGGTGAAGGGCACTGACCTGCCTCGATGATTCATCAGGCGGTAGCCTTTAGCCCTGAGTGCGGAGCTGCCCTTGGGTAATAACTCGCGCAGCGCAATACTGGGCGGGACACGCCATACAGGATTAAATTCGAGGCGGGTCATGCGGGTGGCGATTTGCGGCGTTTTATGTTTTGGCTTCCCAACAACCACACGCATGCGGAACTGTTCTTTATCATCCTCAATAAGACGCAGATTAAATTCTGGAACATTGACGATGATATAGCGAGGCCCTAAATCCTTCGGCAGCTTTTTCCAGCGTTCAATATTGGCCGCCAGAATTTTGGCGACCTTTTCTGGTGGGGTATTGAGTCGGCGTCGGGTCCCCTCATCAACCAATGCAGTTTGCTTTAAACCATGGCGTTTTTGAAATTGTTTAACTGCCCGCTGCAATGTCTTGTCATAGACCTCAGCATTAGCATTGTCTGTATCGTATTCTTTTGGATGGTAATCCCCATAGAGCATCAGCAAACTTCTCAGTTGCGCTACACGGGGACTGCGGCTGCCCGGTGCGATAGGCTGTCCCGAGCTGAGGGGCTTCCAGTGATTACCCTGTGCGAGTGTTGTGTAGCGCGCTAACTGTTCACTGAGTAGGGAAAACTGTCTCCCCTGAGGCACAAATGGATCAATGTTGCCGATTGGATCTGACTCGGCAGTGTCTTTTAATTCGGAAAGAGTTTGAGGTGAGTGAATACCCAGTGATATTGCTATAGCAATCGCTGCGGTACTCGCCCTGAGGAAGTTTTGTTTACAGCGTGGCAAAAAAACTGAAAGCGGTTTGTTGGCAGCACCCATAAGTCACCCCTGCAAGCAGTAAAAAATCAGTGAGATTAATCACTGTGCTCACATTGGTAACTTGTGACTGATGGTCTCTAAATAATTTTCAGGAATGGCTTTGCTGTAGATAGGGTATTTAATGGAATAACTCGGTAAAAATTACCTCTAGTTATAACCGGGACGACGAATCGTCGTCCCGGTTTCTTTTAAAATTGATTATCGGCAAGTCCATCTTTGCCATAAATATCCGGACGGAAGTTCAGGTTGCCCTGGCCATCGACCCAGGCTGTCCAGTAAGTGATATAAACCTTCACCAACTGCGACATATCCACCTCAGTGGTTTCTTCACCTGTGGTTAACTGGTCGATGCGCCACTGATCCCAATCTCCCTGGGGGCGAAGGAGAGCCTCAGCCAAGTGGCGTGGTTTTTCCAGGCGGATACACCCGTGGCTATAGCCGCGGGTGGTCAGTGAGAAAAGTTTACGTGCTCGGGTATCGTGCAGGTATACATCGTGAATATTGGGGATTTCAAATTTTATTCGCCCCAATATATTTTCCTCTCCGCCCATCTGGCGCATCAGGTAGGAACCTGCACCTGCAGCAGAAAGGTTCTGCGGGGTCAGGGGTAGCTTTTCACCTCTGCCGCTAATTACCCGATACCCCATTTTTTCCATGCCCGCAGGGTTTTTACGTGCTTTGGGAAGTATCTCATTTACCAGGATACTGCGCGGTACTGTCCAGGTGGGGTTGAAGACTACTTTGCTGACACGAGTGGTTATTTCAGGCGTTGCATGTTTTTTCTTGCCGACGACTACATTCATTGCCAGTTTGACCTGGTCGTTTTCCACATACTTGAGGCGATATGCGGGAATGTTGACCTGGATAAAGCGACTTCCCAGTTGTTCAGGTAATTCTTCGCGGCGCTTGATATTCATTTCAACAATTCGGGCGCGCGCAGCGGGGGACAGGTTGAGGCGCTTGCGGGTTGAGCGGCCAACAATACCGTCGGGTCTCAGGCCGTGGCGTTTTTGGAAGCGCATTACCGCCTGATGCAGGCCCCGGTCGAAGCGGTTGCGATCAGTTCCGCCGTAGCTGTAGTAAGACTGGTAGTCACCGTACAGGGCGAGAAGGTTGCGAAGGTGGCTCACATGTGGATGGCGCGCGCCCATGGTCATGGCAGGCCCAGGGGGAATTGGGCGCCAGCGACCGCTGGAGGAAATTTTGCGCAGTCGTTGCAGTTCTCCGCGCAGCGCCCGCACATCGTTGCCGTAAGGCTTGTTTTCTTCGTAGTAGGGGCCTTCGCTGTTTTCAGACCTTATAGGTGCGGAGGTGGAATTTGACCTCCCCTGGTTGTAATAAACCCGGCTGCTGCTATTGGAGCCACTATTGTTGTCGCGGTATGAACGGTATCGACTGCGCTCATAGTTGCGAGTGGTGCCGGAGTAGTTACGTCCAGAGTAATTACCGGAAGTATCCGTATTGTATTCCCGCGAGTAATAGCGGCTGCGCACATTGCTGCCGAGATTGGCGGCGCGATCGTATCCGCGAAAGTACTTGCGGCCACTGGGCTCATTTGAAGCCTGTTGTTCACCTGTACTGGTCGCAACCAGGCGGAATCCTTCGTTATCCCGCAGGACCGGTGTGATGCCACGGCGTGGACGGGTTTTGGGTTTGAGCCTGTCCAACTGTGTGTCCTGCGCGTAGGACACAAAGGCATCGGTCAGTAAGATATCCAATACCGCAGCCATCTGCAGGCGTTGTGGTGTGTCGCGCAGGGTGCGATCAAAGTATCCCAGGTGGTAGCGGTAGTCGACCATGCTGCTCGGATTACCGGAGCTGGCTGCAGTGAGTTGTTTCAGCAGGTCATTGGCGCTATCACTTAGGCTGTAGTTATCGAACCAAAGTAAACGGTAATCTGTGCGTTGGTAAATTTTTCGCACAGCGGCGGGGTTGAAGATTGGGTCTTGGGCTGGCCAGGCATCGGGGTTTTCTTCAAGCCAGTGCACTAAGTGAGGGCGAACAGCATTCTCCGGTAAAACGGGTACGGTCCTCTGGTTTGCGGCGAAAGCATAATAAAGAATGAAGACACAGAGACTACCCAGTGTCAGTAGTGGAAGTATAGATTTGCGTCTGCGATGCTCGGGGTTGAAATACGACATGGTACCTCAGCGATTCTGCAGGGGCCCGGTGCGATATTTTGGAAAATGCCGGGCGCCAGATCGTTCATACCTTCCCAACCTGTGGCGAGCCCATCCAGATACTCTGCGATATTATCGGTGACTCGCACGTGTCATGCGTCCCGCGCGACTTCCTTTTATTTAGACCTCAGGTGGAACCTCGCTTGCGCGAAACTCAACCTATTTCAGTCTGTGAAAGTAAGTATGGCAATAAATGCAAAATTTGCTTGGCGCTTCTTTCTTTTTAGAGTAGGGATTTGTGAATGATGAGTTTTGCGTCAAATTTTCTCTCTGTAAGCTAGAAAGAGGCGCTCTTAGTGGTGTTTATTTGATTTAGAGGAAGGCGCTTGTACAAAAAGTTATGCTCAATTTGTCTGCCAGTTCTCTTTATTGGACTCAAATTAGTGGTGGGGTAGTAAAGTGGCGCAGGGGGCCAGTTGGGTTGCCGTTGATAAAAGACTGCTCCCAAAGTTGGCTAGCTCCTCTTTCGTCGATAGTGATCACTGTGCTGGCTCGGGTGCCGTAGCCACCATTGCGCAGCATTGGGGCTGCCGCTGAGCTATCCGCATCAATCTGAATGAAAACAGGTGAGAGCGCCCGCTCAATTTCCAGCGGTAATCCCGTATGCGGGAGCTGTTGATCTGGCGCTGGGGTTCGATCTTTGAGCATTTCCAGGGCAGGTTCGACAAAGTTCTCAAAAGTGACCAATTGCTTAGCCCCAGGTACTATCCCGGCCAGTCCCGCCTTGCCCCTTTCAACTTTTGGCCAGGGTTCGTCCGGTGCTCCGTTGGAGATACCGTGAATCCCCCGTCTAAAAATAAAGGGTTTATGTCGGTTGCCTGCACAGAGCAGGTCATTTTTATTCTGAATATCGAATAACAGGGCGTTAAAGCCGCGATAGCGCTGTAGTTGTAAGCTTTGGTTAAATTCTTCGGGGCTATCTTGTCCACAGAGAAACTTCTGCGGTATTTCCCCGCGAGACAACGCCTCTTCAGGCTCTGGCTTACCAGGCTCTCGAATATTGGTTACCGCAGCGATGCGGCCTGGTGATATGCCTGCCCAGGTCCCTAGCGCTTCGAGGTCTTTGCCTGCAATCAGCTCAGTGCCTGGCCAGCGTGCTGCTGCGGCAGTTGGTCGTTGATAGAACTCATCCCTATTGGCGATCAATAGTAGTGGGTAGTTCGGATGGCATTGGTAGGCGAATAGCAACAGACACATGGGGACCTTCCCGGATCTAGGGATAAACCACCCTTTCACTGCGGGGGGCTTTACGACCATAATACGCTCTTTATTAGCAAGCGCGATTCCCCCATGCTGACCTATCCCGAAATTGACCCGGTGGCCTTTGCAATTGGCCCTTTAAAAGTGCACTGGTATGGGCTGATGTACTTGGCCGGCTTTGTTGCGGCCTGGTGGTTGGCATTACGTCGAAGTGCCAAACCCTGGTCACCGGTTATCAAATCTGAAGTTGAAGACTTGATCCTTTACTGTGCCATTGGTGTCGTTATCGGTGGTCGTTTGGGGTATATGTTCTTTTACAATTTCTCCCAGTTACTTGAAGACCCGATATCTCTGATCCGGTTGTGGGAAGGGGGAATGAGCTTCCACGGTGGGCTGATAGGGGTGATGTTGGCCACCGCACTCTACGCGCGCAAAATTGGCACAACCTTTCCAGCTCTGATTGATTTCGTTGCTCCTCTGGTGCCCATCGGGCTCGGGCTCGGGCGGATCGGTAATTTTATTGGTCAGGAGCTTTGGGGGCGTGAAACTGAAGGCCCTTGGGGCATGGTCTTTCCAAAGGACCCGGACCTTCTGGTCCGGCACCCATCCCAGTTGTACCAGGCCTTCCTGGAGGGATTGGTACTCTTCGCATTGCTGTGGTGGTTTTCCAGCAAACCGCGTCCACGCCTCGCTGTAGGCGGCATGTTTGTGATGCTCTACGGTGTATTCCGCTTCCTGGTGGAATTTGTCCGGGAGCCCGACGGGCATATTGGTTTTGACTTGTTTGGTTGGATGACTCGTGGGCAGCTGTTGAGCTTGCCGATGATTATTGCCGGCATTGCATTGTTGGTTTGGAGTTACAAAACCCAGCCCCTTCCTGAGGGCCGTAGTGAGCAAAATAAAGGCAAGAAAGCAGGGTCTTCCCGAGTTAAAGGCGGAGCATAGCAGTAGATGAAGCAGTATCTCGATCTAATGCGCCACGTGCGCGATAACGGCACTGTTAAGGGTGACCGTACCGGCACTGGCACCCTAAGCGTGTTTGGCTATCAAATGCGCTTTGATCTGGCGGAAGGATTCCCCCTGATCACGACGAAAAAGTGCCATTTGCGCTCGATTATTCACGAACTCCTGTGGTTTTTGCAGGGAGACACCAATATCCGTTACCTCCAGGACAATAAGGTGCGGATATGGGATGAGTGGGCAACAGAGGATGGTGATCTGGGCCCGGTCTATGGTCATCAGTGGCGCTCCTGGCCCACATCGGATGGTCGCCAGATTGACCAGATCGAGCAGTTGGTGCACCAGCTAAAAACCCGCCCAGACTCCCGGCGCCTGATGGTTAGCGCCTGGAACCCTGCTGATTTGCCGGATGAAGGCATTTCTCCCGCCGACAATGCCCGGGAAGGGCGAATGGCCCTGGCTCCCTGCCACGCCCTGTTTCAGTTCTATGTGGCTGACGGCAAGTTGTCTTGCCAACTGTACCAGCGAAGCGCAGATATTTTCTTGGGTGTACCTTTCAACATTGCTTCATATAGCCTGCTGACTCTTATGCTGGCACAGGTATGCGGTCTGCAGCCCGGTGATTTTATCCACACCTTTGGCGATGCTCACCTCTACTCCAACCACATGGAGCAGGTCGAGTTGCAATTGCAGCGTGATCCTCTGCCTCTGCCACAGATGCACCTGAATCCAGAAGTGGAAGACCTCTTTTCCTTCCGCTTCGAGGACTTTGAGCTGAAAGGCTATGAAGCCCACCCACATATTCCGGCACCAGTAGCGATTTAAGGGGCGGCAATGACGGTTTCTATTGCGTTGATTGCGGCAGTTGCCCGCAATGGTGCTATCGGCAAGGACAACGAGCTTCCCTGGCGTATCTCGGGTGATCTGCAGTTTTTTAAGCGGACAACCATGGGAAAGCCTGTAGTAATGGGAAGAAAGACCTTTGAGTCTATTGGTCGTCCGCTGCCTGGGCGGGTAAATATTGTCATTACGCGTAATACAGATTGGGTTGCGGAAGGGGTTGAGGTGGTCCAGTCTCTGGAAAAAGCCCTGAGTTTGGCTCAAAACTGCGCTTGTGACAGTGGTGCCAGTGAGGTGATGATAATCGGTGGAGCACAAATCTACCGCCAGGCACTGCCGCTTGCGTCCCGTTTGTATATCACTGAAGTAGACGCAAAAGTCGACGGGGATGCTTTTTTTCCCGATATAGATGACTCATGGGTCGAATCTCTGCGCGAGTGTTACCCGGCCTCTGACAAGAATGAGTACAACTACTCATTAGTCCAATATGACAGATTTAAATAAAAACAATTTGATCAAAAGTTGATCGATCTGTTAAATTCTCCGACAGTTCACATAGTGAACGTCGCCGTGAATGTGTGCAAGTGACTCGGTAATGTTACCCAAGTGTTACCTTGCTACTCAAGCGGGCCGATGCTGGCAATCGGCATTTGAATAATCAAATCGGCTGTTTACAATGTGCGGCTCTTAGCTGTCTTCTAACCAATGTTTTTAAAACAAAAGGACACCGCGTTGTGGCAGCTAACTCATCGCGACCATGTTGTGAAATATTGAACCCACTGGGGGGTCTAATGAAAACCAAGCGATTCATGGCTGTGGCGCTGACCACTGCGCTGTCTGCCGGCGCGCTCTACGGCAGCGTAGCCACTGCGGATACTCTCGATAACGTACTCGCCGTCGGCCAGCAGAAAACCACTGCGGCCCAGGCATCGCAAAAGCGCATCGATAAGATTGCCGACGAAACCAGCAGCCTGCTGCAGGACTTCAAGGTGGTCAATAAAGAAATTGATGGTCTGCGCGTATACAACCGTCAGCTGGAAAAGCAGCTGGCCAACCAGCTCGAAGTTATCAATGAGCTGGACGAGTCTATTGCCAACGTTACTGTGATTGAACGTCAGATTCAGCCGCTCATCCTGCGTATGCTGGACGGCCTGGAACAGTTCATTGAGCTGGACGCACCGTTCAAGCTCGAAGAGCGTATGGCGAACCTCAACGGTGTTAAGAGCACCATGGACCGTTCCGATATCAGTGTTGCGGAAAAATTCCGCCAGGTACTGGAACTGTACAACTTCGAAGCGGAATACGCCCGTAAGATCGACTCTTACCGCGATACTCTGACCGTTGCCGGTCAGGAGCGCGAGGTGAGCGTTCTGCAAATCGGCCGTATCGCCCTGCTGGCTCAGACTACTGATGCAGAAATTTCCCTCGCTTATGACAAAGCGCAAAATGCGTGGGTTGAGATCGATGCTGGTGAATACCGCCGCGCTCTCATGAACGGTCTGAAAATTGCCAAGAAGCAGGCCACTATCGACATCATGACCATGCCGATCCCGGCTCCGGAGGCAGCGCAATGAAAACCTCTTTCGCCAAACGCGTTTTAGTAGCAGCAGCAGCTGGCCTGATCAGCTTCTCTGCTGTTGCACAGGAGAAAGCGACTTCTCTGGATGATCTGCTGAAAATGGTTCAGCAATCTAAAGTTGCCGAGTCTAAAGAGCACAAGCAGCGTGAAGCTGAGTTCCGCCGTCAGAAGGCCAACCAGAATACTCTGCTGAACCAGGCTAAAAATACCCGTACTGCTGAAGAAAAGCGCTCTGCTGATCTGGAAAAGAAATACCAGGAGCAGGAAGTCGCTGTTGATCAGAAGCGTCAGCAACTGGACCAGCGCCTGGGCTCCCTGAAAGAGCTGTTCGGCCATATGTCCTCTACTGCGGCTGACCTGCGTGCCAACATCGGCTCCTCTCTGGTTTCCGCCCAATACCCTGGTCGTACAGAGTTCATCGACGGTCTTCTGGCCAAGATGAACAGTGCTACTCAGCTGCCGACGATCGAAGAGATCGAGCGTCTGTGGTATGAGATCCAGCGCGAGACCGTTGAATCCGGCAAGATCGTTAAGTTTAACGCGACTGTGATCAAGCCCAATGGTGAGCAGGCTGAGCAGGAAGTTGTCCGTGTCGGTAACTTCAACCTGGTTTCCAACGGTAAATACCTGGAAATGAACAATGCCTACAAAATGGCTGAGCTGATCCGTCAGCCGGATGCCAAATTCCAAGGCATGGCTGAAGCTCTGCAATCTTCTACCAGTGGTTTCAGTGCCTTTGGTGTAGACCCGACTGGTCCTACCGGTGGCTCCTACCTGAAAGCCATGATCAACAGCCCGGACATCGTAGAGCGTTGGCACCAGGGTGACATCGTGGGTTACATCATCACTGCTGTTGGTGTATTTGCGATGCTGTTGGCTATCTTCCGCCTGATCGTTCTGACCGGTGTTGGTGCCAAAGTGAATGCTCAGCTGCGTTCTTCTACCCCGAACACCAATAACCCGCTGGGCCGTGTACTGGCTGTTGCGGAAGAGAATAAAGGTGTAGACGGCGAAACTCTCGAACTGAAGATGGAAGAAGCGGTACTGAAAGAGCGTCCGGCAATCGAGTCCGGCCTCAACCTGCTGAAGATCATCGCGATGGTTGCTCCGCTGTTGGGTCTGCTGGGTACCGTTACCGGTATGATCGTAACCTTCCAGGCGATCACTATCTTTGGTGCGGGCGATCCTAAGGCAATGGCCGGCGGTATTTCCTCAGCCCTGATCACCACCGTTCTCGGTCTGTGTGTTGCTATCCCGACTGTACTGATGCACACCATCGTAAATGCCCGTGCCAAGCGTGTTCTGCATATTCTTGAAGAGCAGAGTGCTGGTATCGTGGCTGAAAACGCCGAGCGCAAATAAGAGGAGGCGGCAACATGCACGCATTAATCGACGCATGGGCCGCCGTCAACGCCTTTATGGCGTCGGGCGGGCCAGTACTGTTCCTGATCGCCGGCCTGACCTTCTTTATGTGGACGCTGATTTTTGAACGTGTTTTCTACTTTAACAAAGGGTTGAAAAGTGACGTTCAGGGTGCGGTAGACCAATGGGAGGGGCGCGGTGAGCGCAAATCCTGGGCTTCGCACCAGATCCGTTATGCAATGATTTCCCGGGTATCCGAGAAAATTCAGGACAATATGGACATGATCCAAGCCTGTGTCGCCCTGGCTCCTTTGTTTGGGCTGCTGGGTACCGTTTGGGGCATGATCAACGTGTTTGATGTTCTCGCGATTACAGGTGGTGGCGACGCCAAGCAGATGGCCAGTGGTGTATCCATGGCAACTATCCCGACAATGGCGGGTATGGTTGCGGCCTTGTCAGGCGTATTTGCCAACACCTACCTCGCCCGTAAAGCTGAGCGTGAAACCCAGCTGCTGGAAGATCATCTGACGATGGATCACTAAGCATACACGAGCGAATAGGCCAGCTTATTTGCTGTGAAGGTTTAGCCAAGCCAGATATTTTCGCCGGGGGCTCCCCGAGCTCCCGCTGGAAAAGTTCGCTAAGAGAGTTGCTATGAGCAAAAGACAAAATACGGCAGAAGAAGAAGCCGGCGCAATTGACCTCACGCCCATGCTGGACGTGGTGTTTATCATGCTGATCTTCTTTATCGTCACCGCAACCTTTATCAAGGAGCCAGGTGCTGATGTTGAGAAGCCGGAAGCGACGACCGCTGAACTCAAGGCCGCCTCTATCCTGGTAGCGATCAACGACAGTGACGAGGTCTGGATTGCCAAAGAGAAGGTTGATGAGCGTCAGGTACGAATTGTCCTGGAGCGTCTCTACTCGGAAAACCCGAAAGGGTGGTTGGTAATTCAGCCCGATAAGGGAGCGAGTATTGAGAAGATTGCCCTGATTGCAGAAGCAGCCAGGAAAATTGGTATCAAGAAAGTTTCGGTCGCTACAGAGAAGAGTTAACAGCTATGAATCCGGTAAGACTTCTTGGGGCAAGTGCGTTGGCGGTAGCCACAACCTTTGGCCTCATCTTCACCATGCATCAGCTGATTGCGGCAAACATGAGTGCTCCAGAGGAAAAGGAGCAGTTCAAGGTTGCCGATGTGGTGATGCCTGAAACGAAGATTGAAACACAGTTCGACACCGCCAAGCCGGTAAAACCAGACGAGCCAGAGGCTCCGCCACCGGATATGCCGGAACCTGATTTCGAGGAACCGGATATTTCTGGCAACATCAATATCGCTGCTCCAAAAGCAGGTGGTGGTGTTAAGTTGTCTGGATTCAGCTTTGGCGAAGGTGACTACCTGCCGATCGTTAAAGTACAGCCACAATACCCTCGCCGCGCTCTACAGCGGGGTATGGAAGGCTACGTAATTGTTGAATATACAGTGACCACTAATGGCTCTGTACGTGATCCGATTGTGATTGAGGCCTTCACCTTGGAAGGTAAACCCACAACGGTTTTCAATCGGTCTGCCTTGAAGTCCGCATTGAAGTACAAGTACAAGCCGCGGGTAGTCGATGGCAAGCCGACCGAAGTTCCTAATGTTAGGACTAAGATCAGCTTTAACATGGCTAAGGACTAAAGGGGGAAGCACTATGAAGTTGACGACCATCACTAGGGGTTTGTCCAAGTTCGCTCTGCGCACCTCTGTAGCGCTGCCCTTGGTCCTGGCACCGGTAGTCAGTGTTAATGTTCTTGAGGCAGTGGGTGTTTCTGCACCTTTCGCATCTGCACAAGCGCAGGAGCAAGCAAAGCCCAGCAAGCAAAAGACTCGAAAAGTTCCAGCTATGCGCGAAGCAGCATACAAGAAGCTGGAAAAAGCCCAGGAAGCTGCTGATGCAGAGGATTGGGCGGGCGCACTTGCTGCACTACAAGAAATGGACGCAAGTAAGAAGCGATACAACGGCTATGAAATTGCCCAGATGTACAACTTCTTCGGTGTTGTTTACTACAGTACCGAGCGCTACAAAGAGGCGATTCCCTTCTTTAAAAAGGTGCTGAATCAGGGGGAAAAGAACCTCCCAGTAGCTTTGGAAGTGGGAACTCTGTTTACTCTTGCACAGCTCTACTTTGTAACAGAGGATTATAAGCAGGCGATTAACTATCTGAACCAATGGTTTAAGGTATCTGACCGTATTACTGCTGACTCCTATGCGATGCGTGCCCAGGCTTATAACCAGGTAGGTAATCAGAAAAATGCTCTCGCGGATATCAATGTTGCGGTATCCATGTACGAAAAAGAGGGCAAGGTGCCGAAGGAAGGTTGGTATGGTCTTCAACAGTTCATTTATTTTGAACGTAATGACTATCCCAAAGTAACAGGTGTCCTTGAAAATCTGGTTAAGCACTATCCGAAGCCCGTTTACTACACTACCCTGGCGGCGATGTATGGCGAGCTAAAGCGCGATAGTGACCAGCTGCACATGATGGAAGCAGCTTACCTTGCTGGTGCTTTGGAGAAAGAAAAAGACTTGCTGAATATGGGTTATCTCTTTATGGGGCACGAAATGCCTTATAAGGGAGCCAAGGTTATAGCTAAGGGTATTCAAGATAAAAAAATCCCGCGTACAGCGAAAAACCTTGAAACCCTGGCCCAGGCCTATCAGATGGCTCAGGAGTTGCAGAAAGCTATTCCTCAGCTGGAGGCGGCAGCCAAGCTTTCTGATAAAGGTGAGATCTACTCCCGCCTGGCGGGTATTTACCTGGACCTGGACCAGAACGAGAAAGCCCTATCTATGGGTAAGAAAGCTTTGTCAAAAGGCGGTATCAAGCGTGTCGATCAGCTACATATCGTAATGGGTATGGCTAATGCCAACCTGAAACGCTATGAGTCAGCACTGAAGAGCCTGAAGCTTGCACTGAAGGATGAGCGTTCTGAAAAGTTCGCCAGGCAGTGGATCAGCTTTGTTGAAGGTGAAAAGGAGCGTGAAGAGCAGCTGGCAATTTAATTCCAGTTAATTTTTAAGCTCCCTGAAAGCCGCGCAGTAATGCGCGGCTTTTTTTATGCTTATTTCTCTTCTCGTGGCGCTACAAAAATTTGAGATAACCTGTATTAACAGACTATTTGCATTTTTCTGTGAATTGGCTAATGATTAAAGTCAGCTGATCAGCTTTTCCATTTACGGCACAAAGATGCCGCTTATTACACCCTAACAATAATAGGAGAGGTGTTATGGATAGAGCTTGTCAGTCGATTTCCAACCCCGTATTTTTTCCCCCTCAATTACTTGCGAGTTATGCAAAAGGCCTGGGTTACGCAGCTGTGACAACAGTTGGGCTGCTATTTTTGATGAGTCAGCTTGTTGCAACTGATATTGAGGAGCCTACGGTCGACTTATTGCCGCCGATAAAACCGGTGCATATGCCAAAAAAGGTGGTTGTTACTCAAGCCCCTGTCGCACCTGCGCCGCCACAAACTGTGCCTAAACAGCCCCCAATGAAGGTTGAGCAGACTAAGGTTTCACCAATAACTATGAATGTTGAGATTGGCTCTCCCACACCTGCCACTGTGACTGAAGTGAAGGTATCGAGAGACCCTTTACCTGTGTACAAGCCTGTGCCGCGATATCCTAATACAGCGTTGCGCAGGGGGCTTGAGGGGTATGTAATTGTGGAATTTACCGTGACAAAAACCGGAGCGGTGCGTGATGCTCGAGTGGTTGGCGGTTTTGATTCAGAAGGTAGGCCGACCAATGTGTTTAATAGCTCCGCTATAGCGGCGGCAGAGCGTTTCAAATACCGGCCTCAAATGGAAGATGGTCAACCCGTTGAGCGTTATGGTGTCCGAAATCGGATTAGTTACAAAATGGCAGAATAAAAAAACGGCCCTTAAGGGCCGTTTTTTAGAGCAGCTTTAATCAGTCAATTTCTCTCACTGCTCCCCGGTCAGCGCTGGTGGCGAGCATGGCATAGGCTTTTAGTGCCCTGCTGACCTTGCGGGGGCGCTTCTCAATAGGCTTCCAGCCATTGGGTTTTGCTTCCATTTCCCGGCGTCGCTTGTCGAGCTCACTTTCCTCAATAACGATTTCAATTTTCCTTGCTGGAATATCAATGCGTATAAGGTCTCCATTGCGAACCAGAGCGATATTACCTCCAGATGCCGCTTCCGGTGATACATGTCCGATAGAGAGGCCTGAGGTACCGCCTGAGAAACGGCCATCGGTAATCAATGCACAGTGTTCACCGAGCCCTTTAGACTTTAGGTAACTAGTGGGGTAGAGCATTTCCTGCATTCCCGGCCCACCTTTGGGGCCCTCATAACGAACGATAACAGCCTCCCCTTTACTGACCTTACCTTCGAGGATATTGGAAACTGCCTCTTCCTGGCTCTCTACTACGTGGGCCGGGCCTTCAAATTTCCACAGTGACTCATCTACGCCGGAAGTTTTTACCACACAGCCATTGGGAGCCAGATTGCCGAACAGAACAGCGAGCCCTCCCTCAGAGGAGTAGGCGTGCTCCGCAGAGCGAATGCAGCCGTGCTGGCGATCTGCATCTAAAGTGGACCAGCGGCAGTCCTGGCTGAAAGCCGTTTGAGTGGGGATACCTGCGGGCCCTGCACGGTAGAATTCAAGTACAGATCTGTCGTTGGTGCGGCAAATATCCCAGCGAGTCAGGGCATCGGCCAGCGAGCCACCGTAAGCGGTAGGTAGTGAGGAGTCGATAAGCCCAGCTGCTTCCAGCTCCCCGAGGATAGCCATTACACCACCGGCTCGGTGCACATCCTCAATATGGTATTTCTCGGTATTGGGGGCTACTTTGCACAACTGTGGAACCTCACGGGAGAGGCGATCGATATCTTCAAGGGTGAAATCAATTTCACCTTCCTGGGCGGTTGCCAGCAGGTGCAGGATAGTATTGGTGGAGCCTCCCATGGCGATATCGAGTGCCATGGCATTTCGGAAGGCTGTGCGATTGGCGATATTGCGCGGCAGGGCGCTCTCATCATCCTGTTCGTAATAGCGCTTGGTCAGGGTTACGATCTCGCGGCCAGCGCGCAGGAATAACTCTTTGCGATCGGCGTGAGTCGCGAGCATGGTGCCATTGCCAGGCAGTGAAAGCCCCAGGGCCTCTGTGAGGCAGTTCATGGAGTTTGCTGTGAACATTCCTGAGCAGGAGCCACAGGTCGGGCAAGCAGAGCGCTCATACTCTGCAACCTCTTCGTCAGAGGCTGTATCTGTAGCGGCGATCACCATAGCGTCCACCAGGTCGAGCTTGTGGTCTGCCAGTTTGGTTTTACCAGCCTCCATGGGGCCGCCAGATACGAATATCACCGGGATATTCAGGCGCATGGCGGCCATCATCATCCCTGGAGTGATCTTGTCGCAGTTGGATATGCATACCAAGGCGTCGGCGCAGTGCGCATTGACCATGTATTCGACTGAGTCAGCAATGATTTCGCGGCTGGGTAAGCTGTAGAGCATGCCGTCATGCCCCATCGCGATACCGTCGTCCACTGCAATTGTATTGAACTCTTTGGCCACTCCGCCGGCGCGCTCAATCTCCCTTGCGACAAGCTGCCCCATATCTTTCAGGTGCACATGGCCGGGAACAAACTGGGTAAAAGAGTTGGCAATGGCAATGATCGGCTTGTGGAAGTCCTCATCCGTCATACCGGTAGCACGCCACAAGGCGCGGGCTCCGGCCATATTGCGACCGGCGGTAGAAGTGCGGGAGCGATATCGAGGCATAGTCACGGGTTCCAGCTGGCAACAATGAATGCGCCAGCTTAGCAAAAAATGGACTTTACTGGGATGCTTTTGCGCCCAGTCTAACCCTCAAAGGCTTATTAAGGATAAATATCTCAAATTTATGTGACTAAGTGGGTTAGCTTTTCTCCAGATGCTTGCGCAGGATTCTCGAGTTACGCTGGATGTTGTACAGGGACTTTCGCGAAGCCGGCAGCTCACTGATACCTACCTGCTCAAAGCCCTGCTCGATAAACCAGTGCTCTGTCTGGGTGGTCAGAACGTAGAGTTCGTCGACATTAACCGCTTGGGCCTGTCGCTCCAGGTGACGCATCAGCTTGGCACCACGCCCGCCGCCGCGAAACTCCGGGTGGCTGGCAAGGCATGCTACTTCGGCTGCTGCGGTTGTGCCCTGATCATCCCTAATCGGGTAGAGGGCCGCACAGGCAACTGGAGTGCCGTCCACCTCTACCAATGTGAAATGTTCTATCTCTGCTTCGAGTTTTTCGCGGGAACGACGCACTAGCACGCCATCTTTTTCTAATGGGCGGATCAGGCCGAGAATACCGCCCACATCGGTAATTCGCGCTCTGCGTACTACTTCGTAGCTGTCCCGGTAGATCATGGTGCCGGCCCCTTCGCGGCGAAATAGCTCCTGAATTAAGGCACCGTTCTTGCGAAAGCTGAGCAGGTGGGTACGGGCAACCCCTGCGTTACAGGCTCGAATGGCACAGCGCAAGGCCGCGCTCTGCACTCTGGATGAAACCTGCTCGGCTTGCAGTATGCTCAGCTCATGCACGGTATTTCCGTCCACTTGGAGCTGCTCTGGTTCGCGGAATAGCACCAGCTTTTCGGCACGCAACACCCTTGAAGCTTCGGCGGCAAGGTCCAGGTAATTGATATTGAAAAGCTCACCGGTCAGGGATGTGCCAAGAGGGGACAGGAGTACCAGGGAGCCCTGATCAAGGGTTTGTTCCAGAGTACTGACGTCCATGCGCCTTACGGTGCCGGTCCAGCCCAGGTCTACTCCATCGAGCACTCCACTGGGGCGTGCAGTAACAAAATTGCCTGAGACAACCTTGAGCGCAGATCGAGCCATGGGGGAGTCTGGTAGCCCTTGGGAAAAAGCGGCTTCAATATCGAAGCGCAATTTGCCAACTACGGATTTAACAATTTCCAGTGTTTCCCGGTTGGTGATGCGCTGGCTTTCGTGAAATCGATTTTCAATGCCGCGCTCATCTAGGGCCCGGTTGATTTGCTCCCGCGCACCGTGCACAACAACCAGTCGAACACCAAGGCTGGCGAGCAGGGCCATATCGTGGACCAAGTTGCGGAAGTTAGGGTGTTCCAAAGCATCGCCGGGAATACCAACGACCAGGGTACGACCACGCAGATCGTTAATGTAGGGTGCCGCGTGGCGGAACCAGCTCAGGGAGGCGTTATCGTCGCTCACTAATTATCTACCGTGTGCAAGTCTTTTGATGTTAAAGCCCCGGAGGCAGGTGCACGCCTTTTACAGGCAGAAGCGGCCAATCAAATCGCGCAGAATGTTGACCATAGGATTGATGCGGTCCAGGGCAAGAAATTCATCCGGCTGATGGGCTTGATCAATATCGCCGGGGCCCAGCACGATAGTGTCAATGTTCAAACTCTTCAAGTAGGGCGCCTCGGTGCCAAAGGCAACACTTTCAGCCTGGTGGCCGCAGAGCTTTTCTGCGGCCTTTACCAATTCTGAGTGGGCGTCTTGTTCAAAGGGTTCGGTACCGGGAAATAAAGAAGTCACTTCCACTTGTATTTTATTGTCCTGCGGAATGGTAAGGATACGTTTGTTTAGCTCTTCCCGTAGATCTGTAAGCTGCATCCCAGGCAGCGGACGTATATCAAACTGGAGTTCAGTGTGACCGCAAATTCGATTGGGATTGTCACCCCCATGGATACAGCCTAAGTTCATTGTGGGCACAGGAACAGCAAATCCGGGATTGTTGTATTTTTGCTGCCACTCTTTACGCAAGACTAATAATTCGCCGATGACTTTGTGCATGGCTTCGATAGCATTGGCTCCCAGGCTGGGATCTGATGAGTGGCCGGATTGCCCGGTAATACGCACCGCCTCCATCATAACGCCTTTGTGCATACGTATCGGGCGGAGTCCGGTAGGTTCACCAATTACAGCGTAACGCGCCCGAGGCTTGCCGGCCTCAACCAGGGCACGGGCGCCGCTCATACTTGTTTCTTCATCGGCTGTAGCCAGAACGATGAGTGGTTTTTGTAATGGTTTATCGAGAAAAGATTTTGCAGCCTCTATGACCAAAGGGAAAAAGCCTTTCATGTCACTAGTGCCGAGGCCATAAAAGCGGTTATCACGCTCTAAAACCTTAAAGGGATCTGATTGCCACCGTTCTGCGTCAAAGGGCACTGTGTCGGTATGCCCCGATAGGACGAGTCCGCCATCGCCGTCACCCTTGCCACCGAGGGTAGCAATCATATTGGCTTTATTGGGTGAGCCCTTTAAAGGCATTACCTCAACATTGAAGCCAAGGCTCTCCAACCAACCACCCAGCAGTTCAACCACCGGTCGATTTCCCATGTCCAGGGAGGGGTCTGTCGCACTGACACTGGGACAGGCAATCAATTGATGGAATTGGGTCTTCAGGTCAGGTACTACGATATTCGCCATGGTGACTTTCCCTATTTTTGTGGCGCCATTCATTCAGGATAACAGCGGCCCCGATCAAACCTCCCCCCAGAGCGATGCGGGATAGATCGGCATCCCGATTCCAGATTAACAGATTTACCAACAGGCCAACGGGAATCAGTGCATTGTTCATAGCGGCCAGGGTGCCGGTTGAAACCTGTGTGGCGCCCTTATTCCATAAAAAATAACCCATTCCCGATGCCGCCAGCCCCAACCAGAGTAAAACACCCCACTGTTGCATAGTTTGTGGGTACTGGGGTTTCCCAAGCAGGAGCCAGGCAATAATAGTGACCAAGCTGGCACCGATAAAAAACCAGGCGAAGGTTTGTCTCGGATAAAGAGCCTGTTGGGAGGACATCAGGCGCTTATAAGCCACTTGCCCCACAGCAAAGCATAGATTGGCACCCTGAACGACTGCAAACCCAAGCCAGAAGTCACTACTGGGTGAGCCCCAACGAATAGTAGCTGCTCCCAGCACTGCGATAGCGGCGATGCTTAGATTCCAAATGGAGAGTCGCCTGCTTATGAGATCATCGAGGGCGGTGATATACAGGGGGGTGAAAATGGTAAATAACAGCACCTCGGGAACACTGAGGAGTAAAAAAGACTGGTAGTAAAATAGATACATCAACCCAAGTTGTACAGCGCCAATCATAATTAAATAGATGGCAGTGCGAGGAGCGCAGCCTTTCCACTTCAGCAAGGGAAGGAATATCGCCGCGGCAAGGAGAACCCGTGTCATTGCTGAAAAATAACTATCCACCTGTCCGGCCAGGTAAACGCCTATCAGGCTGAAAGAAAAGGCCCACAGCAGTGTGACAAACAACAGTAATGGCATCTGGAAAAATTCGCAGGCAACAGTAAATTGGTGGGGCAGGCCCAAGTAATGACACTGAATATTACTGTTGCTTGTAATAAATAGATATGGATTTGGAATTCCAAATCTCTTTTGTGGGTTAGCCTGGCCCTCCAAGCAAGGTGAGGGAATAATTAAACACTGCGGCTTGGGCGACTATTGTTCCGAGCTACCTGGTTTCCCCATCTGAGCAAATTCACATTACAATCATTGCGATCGATAATTGCCTCTATCAGACAAAGCCCATCATGTTTTAGGGCATCTTTGATTGCTTTGTCCAGCTCTCCCTCAGTGGTGACTTTACAACCCCAGGCTTTGCCTTCTCCTGCACTGAAAACTTCGATTAATTGCGCGTATTCCCAGTTTTTAATGTTGTTGTAAGGGCCGTCGTGGATCTCCACTTCAATGGTGTAGCCACCGTTATTCACCAGAAAAATAATTGGATTAACGTTGTAACGGATCATGGTGGAGATTTCCTGGGCGGTCAGCTGGAAGGAGCCGTCGCCGATACAGGCAATCATCCGCCCCTCACCCATACCCAGGGCATAACCTAGAGTTGCCCCTACAGACCAGCCGATACTTCCATATTGCATCTGTATTTCAAAGCGGGCTCCATCTGGTAGCGACAGCTCCATACCGTTAAACCAGGAGTCCCCGGTTTCCACCAGCAGAGCGGTATCGCTTTTAAGCATTTTTTGAATTCGCGCAAACAGCTGACGGACTGTCAAATTGTCGCTTCGCTTGCCCGGTTGGGGGATATGTTTTGGACTGCTGACCCTGCGATAGGCTTGTACTGCACCGGTGTTGGGAGTGAGTTTATCTACCAGCGCTTCCAACAAATCATTCATGTGGACATTGCTATAACAGGTCTCACCCAGCTGTACAGAAGTTGGCAGTGCGATAACGGTCCTGCTTTGATCGAAGCAAAGCTGGTGCCCGGTTGTGGTGTAGTCAGTAAAGAGTGGGCCGGCGAAGAGCAAAGCGTCGGCGGTATCAACTATCTCGCTGCAGCCCGGTGTACTGACCGGTCCCCAGTACATACCCATAAAGTTATCGTGGGTCTCTGACAGCAGCCCTTTGGCATCCGCCATACAGGCCACACCGTAACGGCTGCTGGCGGCGAGTTCGCGCAGGGATTCTTCCGCACAGGCAGCGCGTACCCTTCCTCCCGCAATCAGAACCGGCCGTTCGGCAGCATTGAGGAATGCGGCAATATGCTCTACCGCAGCAGAGAGGGAATCCGGGTCGCTAGTGGCGCTTCGTGCAAATCCACGGGGGATAGGGGCCGATGTAGGTGCGTTAGCAATATTGGCTGCAATTTCAATGTAGACCGGTTTACGCCGCAGCATGGCGGTATCAATTGCCCTGTCTATCGCTGCAGGAGCGAGGGATGGATGGTGGATAACCACGGTTTCGGCTGTTACCCGCGAATAGATTTCGCTCTGGTAGCTGTAATCGACCTTACCTAAAGTGTGATGCAAATACTCCCACTCAGCCTCAGAGTTCGTATTTGGTCCGCCAGAGATTGCAATTAAAGGGAGGTCTTCGGCAAAAGCACCGGCTACTGCATTAATCATGCTGAGGCCGCCGACGGAGAAGGTGACTACTGCCGCTGAGGGTCCACCGGTTGCGCGGGCATAGCCGTCGGCGGCATAGCCTGCATTTAGCTCGTTACAGCAGCTGATCATTTTAAGATCTGGGTGGAGTAGTAATTGATCCAGTAACACCAGATTGTAATCGCCAGGCAAGGCGAAGTAGTGCTCTATGCCTGCGTCTTTTAATCTTTGTGCCAGGTAGGTTCCCACTGTCCAGTTGCTAACAGTCATGTAATTTACACGAGTGAATTGAAGTTGAGGCGCAATCCTTAAGTGCCAGATATCTGTTTTGCTACTGGCACAGCTTAGTTGAGAATGGGGTGAGTGAGAGACATAAAAAAAGGGGCCTGGGGCCCCTTTTTGATTGCTCGATGACTCTACAGCTTTAGCCGAACAGGCCTTTGAAGAAGTAGAAGAACAGGATCGCAATACCTGCACCCGCTGGCAGGGTGACTACCCAGGAGGCGGCGATAGTGGTGATCATACGCAGGTTCAAGGCGCCAATACCTCGCGCCAGGCCAACTCCCAATACCGCACCCACCAGGGTGTGGGTGGTGGAGATCGGCAGGCCGGTACCTGAGGCTAATACCACGGTGGATGCGGCACCCAGCTCGGCAGCGAAGCCGCGGCTTGGCGTCAGCTCGGTGATTTTCTTACCGATTGTGGCCATTACCTTAAAGCCGTAAGTCGCCAGGCCTACCACGATACCGATACCACCGAGCAGCAATATCCAGGAGGGCATAGTGGACTTGACCGTGATGGCACCGCTCTGGATGGTATTGACGACGGCCGCCAGAGGGCCAACGGCATTGGCGACATCGTTGGAGCCGTGGGCAAAGGCCATAGCACAGGCGGTAAAGATCATCAGGATGGCAAATACGCGCTCGACATTAGCGAAACGGTTTTCTGCCTCAGCTTCCGGGTCGCGCTGAACACGTTTGAGCATGGCGACACCGATACCGGCGACAGCAAGGCCTACCAGAGCGGCGATACCGGCATCCTGGATAAAGCTGAGCTGAATGTTGGCGTCTTTAAGAACGTGCTTGAGGCCCTTGGTGAGGGTTACCATGGCAATCATCCAGCCCACTGCAAACATGTAGAAGGGGATGTAGCGCTTGGCGTTGTTGAAGGGGTCTTCCGTGTCCAGGATCAGGCGCTGAACACTGCGGAATAACAGGAAGGAAATGGTGCCCGCGAGCACCGGGGAGACCACCCAGCTTGCGACGATACTGCCTACTTTGCCCCAGGCCACTGCATCTGCAGAGATACCCACCGCAGAGAAACCGACAATTGCGCCGACGATAGAGTGAGTGGTGGATACCGGCCAGCCGAGGATACTGGCCACCAGCAGCCATGTGCCCGCTGCCAGCAGTGCCGAAAGCATACCGTATACCAGCAACTGTGGTTGGGCGGCGAAGACTTCAGAATCGATAATGCCTTTGCGGATGGTTGCGGTAACTTCCCCACCAGCCAGGTAGGCACCGGCAAATTCAAAAATCATGGCGATAATAATCGCCTGTTTGATAGTCAGTGCACGGGAACCTACGGAGGTACCCATGGCGTTGGCTACGTCGTTGGCACCGACGCCCCAGGCCATAAAGAAGCCTGCCACACAGGCCAAAATCAATAAAATATGGCCATATTGACTAATAATTTCCACGCCAAACCCCCTAACGTGCTAACAACAACTGCAATCGGTTACCCACGCTGTGGGCGCGATCGGCGAGTTCACCGATCCATTCAATAACCCGGTAGAGAAACATAACGTCCACCGGAGGTAAGTTTTTCTCAATAGCAAACAGCGCCGCACGGATTTCAACTTCAAGCTTGTCTGACTTGCGCTCCAGTTCATCCAGCTCCTCGGTCATGCGCTTGGCGATGTCTACCTCACGTCCCGCAAAGCCGCTTTCCAGCAACTCGTCGAGCTCGTTGATAGCGCGCAGTGCCTGTGCAGAGGTGGCGACAGCGCTCTCCACAAAGGTCGTCATCAATGACTGAAGAGGTGCTGGAATCTGCATCTTTCTGCCCACAGCCAGGCCTGCGATATCCTGGGCGGTGTTGGCTACTTCATCCTGTGCGTGCAGCAATTCCAGCAAGTCGGTCCTGGAAACGGGCATGAACAGGCTGTCCGGCATATGCAGGCGCAGGTCTCTCTTGATATCGTCAGCGCGGTTCTCCGATGCAGAGATACGCAATTGGATCTGCTCTGCTTCCTTGAGATCACCTTGAATCAGTGCTTCAAAGAAGGGGATCAGATCAGCCGATGCCTCGTGGGCCGTAGCCATATGCTTCTCGATTGGCTTAATCGGAGAGCGGCCAAATAAGTTGGCAATATTCGACAGGGCCATGGTTAGCTCCATTGCTCAGAATGCGAAAACGGCGGCATGGTACCCCAATCGGGGCAACTTCGTAACAGTGCGTTAACAGCGCACTTTCACAGCTTGATGATAGGGCTACAATGCAACGTCGCCATATGAGAATAAAGGGGTTGCCAATGGCAGAAAGCAGAGTTGCAGACCGCTTGCTGGAACTGCGCGGTTTACTGGAAGATCTGGTGGGGCAAGGCTTTGTCAGTCGGGAGGATGCCAACCGGATCGTCGGTACACCGCGCACCGCAGAACAGGCCCAGATGCACCCGCTCAGCTATATCGCCAGTTGTGACCTGGCTAACCGCAGGCAACCAGGTAGCCTGTTGAGTAGTGAAACCCTCAATGCCTGGCTGGCGGAGAGCTCCTCCCATCCCTTGTACCATATCGATCCGCTGAAGGTGAATGTGAGCGCAGTCACCGAAGTAATGAGCTTCCAGTTTGCCAAGCGCCACCAGATCCTTTGTGTCGAGGCGGGTCCCGAAGAGCTGTTGGTGGCAACCGCCCAGCCGTATACCCATGGCTGGGAGGAGCAGCTGGAGCATACCAGTGGACGTAGAGTACGCCGTGTGGTGGCCGATCCGGCCGATATCAAGCGCCACTGCGTCGAATTTTACGCGCTCTCCAACTCAATTTCCGGTGCCAGTGGTCTCCAGGGGACTTCAGCGGCAAATAACTTTGAACAGTTACTGGAACTGGGCGCTTTAAAGGACCCGGAAGCCAATGATCAGCACATCGTCAATATTGTCGATTGGCTGTTGCAGCACGCCTTTGATCAGCGCGCCAGTGATATCCATATCGAGCCGCGCCGGGAAGTGGGGCGTATTCGCTTTCGTATCGATGGCGTATTACACCCGATTCACGAGCTGCCAGACCAGGTGAATGCTGCGGTTACCAGCCGCCTGAAAATTCTCGGCCGCATGAATGTGGCAGAGAAGCGTAAACCCCAGGATGGCCGGATAAAGACTAAAAGGCCCGATGGCAGCGAGGTAGAGTTGCGTCTTTCCACTCTGCCCACCGCTTTTGGCGAGAAGCTGGTGATGCGGATTTTTGATCCAGAGGTACTGGCGCGCTCTTATTCAGATTTAGGGCTTGGCGGTGACGACCTGGCGCGCTGGCGAGCGATGATGTCACGCCCCAATGGTATTGTTTTGGTCACCGGTCCTACCGGCTCAGGCAAGACTACGACTCTGTACACAGGCCTCAAGCAGCTGGCTACGAGCGCGGTGAATGTATCCACGGTTGAAGACCCCATCGAAATGGTGGAGGAGAGCTTTAACCAAACCCAGGTCCACCATGCAATCGGCTTTGATTTTGCTGCGGGAATCAGGACACTGATGCGCCAGGATCCTGACATCATTATGGTTGGTGAGATTCGCGACCTGGAGACTGCGCAGATGGCCGTTCAAGCGGCACTGACAGGCCATCTGGTTATCTCTACCCTGCATACGAATGACGCCCCTACAGCGGTTACCCGCCTGTTGGATCTGGGCTTGCCCCACTATTTGTTGAAATCCACCATTCTTGGGGTGATGGCCCAGCGACTGGTGCGCACCCTTTGTCCCAGCTGCAAGCAGGAGGACAAAATTGAAGAGGCGGACTGGCAATCCTTAGTGCGGCCCTGGAGAGCGCCGCTGCCGGAGAAAATTTACCGGCCGGAAGGTTGCCTGGAATGCCGCAATACGGGTTATCGCGGCCGTCAGGGGATATATGAAATCCTGCAGTTTAGCGAGTCGGTGCAGGCTATTATCACTCCCGACTGTGATTTACAGCAGCTGCGGCGCCAGGCGATGCGCGAGGGCATGAATAGCTTGAGGCTCTCCGGTGCGAAAAAAGTGGCGGCAGGCCTGACAACCGTGGCCGAGGTGCTACGGGTGGCTCCGCCGCCAGATATCGCCTTCTAGTTTTAATGGTTTCTCTGATTCGACTGCCTGAAAGTGGTGGAGCTGATGTAACAGCTCAAGAAATTGGTTTGCTCTCCCACATATAATCATTCGCTTTCATCGCTAGCTGCCGGAATACCGGCAGCTAAACAGAATTGCCCACTGATATCAGCTCCAAGGATTGACCTTCATGTTCGACAGTGTCCAGTGCCCAGCACCCATTCGCACCCAGCTCCAGTCACTGTGGAATGATTGGTGTGAACAGGCGGAGGTCGCTCTTGTTGTTGAGGTGGAGAGTTTACTGGCAGACTCACTGCTCGCTCACGGAGTGGCTCGAAGCCTGATTGGTTCAGAGTTCTTTTATCAGCAGTGCTGCCGTCGCCCTGAGCTTTTGCGTGACCTGTTGCACAATCAAGACCTCGGGCTCTCTTTGCCCGATATCAAAAGTAATGAGGATTTAGATCTTCAATTGCGCTTACTGCGCAATCGGGTAACGGCTGAGGTCATATTTCGCGACTTTGCAGAGCAGTGGGATATTCCCCAGGTATGCCTGCGGCTGAGCGAATTGGCTGAGTTATCTATTCGCACCGCGATGCAGTGGCACCATACCAAGCTGGTTGAACGCTATGGCGAACCCCGCAGCAGGGAGGGAGTTATTCAGTCGATGGTGGTTCTGGGGATGGGTAAATTGGGTGCCCGTGAACTCAATCTGTCATCGGATATTGACCTGATTTTTGCCTACCCGGAGCCCGGCTATACCGACGGTGAAAAGTGTGTAGAGAATCAGCAGTTTTTCCAGAAGCTAGGGCAGCGCTTGATTAAATCCCTGGACACTATTAATTCTGACGGCTTTGTTTTCCGCGTGGATATGCGACTGCGCCCTTATGGTGACAGTGGGCCCCTGGTGAGCCATTTCGCCGCACTGGAAGATTATTACCAGACCCAAGGGCGTGAATGGGAGCGCTACGCCATGGTGAAAGCCCGCCCTGTTGCCGGGAGTAAGGTGTTTGCTGAGGAGTTGATGGAGCTGTTGCGTCCATTTACCTATCGTCGCTATATCGACTTCAGTGCTATCGATGCTTTGCGTGAAATGAAAGTACTGATACAGCGTCAGGTGCGTGCGCGTGGCTTGACGGACAATATCAAACTGGGACGGGGTGGCATTCGCGAGCTGGAATTTATCGCTCAGGCTTTCCAGTTAATTCGTGGTGGAAGGGAGCCCGCATTGCGCGAGCGCAGTCTACTCAAGCTGTTGCCCCTTTTGGAAAGTGATGGTCATGTTGAGCCGGGTGTAGCCACCGAACTGACAAATAGTTATCTGTTATTGCGGAGGGTTGAGCACGCTCTCCAGGCCTATCGAGATCAACAGACCCAGGCACTCCCAGCCGAGGAGGGGGAAAGAGAGAAGTTGGCATTTGCCTTGGGTCGCAGCAATTGGATGCAGCTGGAGGGTGAACTAACAGCCGTGCGCTCACTTGTGGAACGGGAGTTCGATACGGTGATCGCACCGCCAGAGGAGATGGCTGCCCCCAGTGTGGCTGAGGAGTGGCAGGGGCTGTGGGCTAGCTGCGGTGATAAAACAGCGGATGAAGAAAACTTGCAGACTTTGGAAAGTGCCGGATTTCTCCCGCCCCAACAGTCGCTTGAGCACTTAAAAGAGCTGGGCCAGTCGGCTATGGTTGCTGCACTGCCCGCCTCTTCGCGCGCGCGCCTCGATCAGTTTATGCCCACGTTACTGGCTGCAGCGGGGCTTCAGGAAGATCCCCTTTTAGTTCTCACCCGAGTTTTACCTCTAGTGCGCTCAATACTCCGTCGCAGTGCCTATCTCGTTCTGATTAACGAAAATCCCCCAGTGCTCAACCAGCTGGTACGCCTGTGTAGTGCCAGTCCCTGGATTGCTGAGCAACTGGCCCGCCATCCTATTTTACTGGATGAATTACTGGATTCCCGCAGGTTACTGGCTCCTTCTAATGCTGCAGATATTGCTAATGAATTGCGTCTCGAGTTGTTGCGGATTGACCCAGAGGACCTGGAATTACAAATGGAGGCGCTGCGATATTTCAAGCAGAGTCAAAGTCTGCGTATTGCAGCACAAGAGGTCAGCGGTGCTTTGCCACTGATGAAGGTCAGTGATTCCCTCACTTGGCTGGCAGAGGTGATATTACAGCAGTCGCTGCAACTTGCCTGGGCGCAAATGGTGGATAAATACGGTATGCCGGCGGGAGCCTCAATGGAGGATATGCGCTTTGCCATTATCGCCTATGGAAAGCTGGGGGGATTGGAGTTGGCCCACGGTTCTGATTTGGATATTGTTTTTGTCCACGATGCGGATGGGATGCAGGTTACCGACGGCAAGACCAGTATTGATAACCTGAGCTTTTTTACCCGATTGGCTCAGAGACTTATCCACATATTGCAAACCCGTACACTGAGCGGACCTCTATATGAGGTGGATACAAGATTGCGCCCCTCTGGTAACTCTGGACTCTTGGTGACTTCACTCGCTGCCTTCGAAAAGTACCAGCGGGAAAGTGCTTGGACCTGGGAGCATCAGGCGCTGGTGCGAGCTCGCCCTGTCGCCGGCAGTCCCCGCCTCTGCGATTCGTTTCAGCAGTTGCGCACGAAATTGCTTTGCCAGTCGCGAAAGAGCGATAAATTGCGTGATGAGGTGGTGGAAATGCGCAATAAAATGCGTGCGCACCTCGATAAGAGCAACGATAAAAAGTTTGATCTTAAGCATGGCGAGGGCGGTATTGTCGATATTGAATTTATGGTTCAATATGCTGCTCTGGCCTGGGCAAAAACTTCGCCCTCGATCGTGTGGTATACCGATAATATCCGCATGCTCGAAAGTCTAATTGACGCGGGCCTGATGCCGGCCCAACAAGCCGGACATCTGATCGACGCCTACAAAGCCTACCGATCTGAAGGTCATCGCCTGGCACTACAACAACTGCCAGGGATTGTGAGCGATGACCACTTCACAGCGGAAAGAAAGACCGTTCAAACAAACTGGCAGCAATTACTCGGTTAAAACCGGTTTTCTACCTGTTGCCCGATTAAACTGTTTTTCAGGATTTGTAGGAGTTACCCATGTCTTTTGCCGACCGCGACGGCGTTATCTGGTTTGATGGTGAATTAGTTCCCTGGCGCGACGCCAGAGTGCATGTACTCACTCATACCCTCCACTATGGAATGGGGGTGTTTGAAGGTGTGCGCGCTTATGAAACTGACGGCAGTACCAGTATCTTTCGTTTACAGGAACACACCCGCCGGCTGTTTCGCTCCGCGAAAATAATGAATATTCCCATGCCGTATACCGCTGACGAACTGAATGAGGCTCAGCGTTTGGTGGTGCGGGAGAATAACTTGCAGCAAGCCTATCTGCGTCCCATGGTATTCTACGGGTCAGAGGGGATGGGATTGCGTGCAGAAAACCTGTCAACTCATGTGATTGTCGCTTCCTGGGAATGGCCCAGCTATATGAGCCCCGAGGCTCTGGAAAAGGGAATTAAGGTAAATACCTCCTCTTATACCCGGCACCATGTGAATATCAGCATGTGTAAGGCTAAAGCCAACGGTAACTATATAAACTCGATGTTGGCGTTACAGGAGGCGGTGCGCAATGGTTGCGAAGAAGCGCTGCTGCTGGACCCGGAGGGATATGTTGCTGAGGGTAGCGGGGAAAATGTCTTTATCGTCAGCGACGGGATTATATATACCCCTGAGCTTACCTCGTGTCTGGATGGTATTACCCGCGATACGGTTATTGAGCTGGCACGGGAGTGCGGCTATAGGGTTGTAGAGAAGCGTATAACCCGAGATGAGGTCTATATCGCTGACGAAGCGTTTTTTACAGGCACAGCAGCGGAAGTATTGCCGATCAGCGAATTGGACGGGCGCTCAATCGGCAGCGGTCGTCGCGGCCCTATCACCCGGCGTTTGCAGAACCTTTATTTTGATGTGGTACAGGGGCGCAGTGCCGCGCATCGGGGTTGGCTCAGTGATGTGGCGGGCCAGGCGGAAGTGAAAATGCGAATAGCATGACCAAGAAATAAAAACCCGGCATCTGCCGGGTTTTTATTTTATGACTGGCTAGCTTAGTAAGAGCTGGTGGTGTCCGGGCGTCCTACGCAGTAATAGTCAAAGCCTGCCTCACGCATTTCCTCAGGTTCGTACTGGTTGCGTCCGTCAAAGACTACCGGCGCACTGAGACAAGCGCTAACTTCATCTACATCGAGAGATTTAAATTGTTGCCATTCGGTGGCGACAATCAAGGCATCGGCGCCCTGTAAGGCTTCTGTTTTGGAGTCGCACAGGATCAGCTCCTCGCGGTCACCAAAAATTCGCTGGCACTCCTCCATAGCCTCTGGGTCAAATGCCCGCACTTTCGCACCTTGCTCCCACAGACGAGCTAACAGCACTCGGCTGGGGGCTTCGCGCATATCATCTGTATTGGGTTTGAAAGAGAGTCCCCAGAGCGCAAAAGTTTTGCCCTGAATATCACCTTTAAAATGCCGCAGGATTTTTTCGGCGAGATAGTGTTTTTGGCGCTCGTTGCGAGATTCTACGGCGGCAAGAATATCTGCCGCAATACCCAGCTGTTGGGCTGAGGAGATCAGGGCTTTTACATCTTTGGGGAAGCAGGAACCACCATAACCGATACCGGCGTAAATAAACTGGTAGCCAACTCGCGGATCTGAGCCGATACCAGCCCGAACTGCTTCAATATCAGCGCCGACTTTATCGGCAATGTTTGCCATTTCGTTCATAAAGCTGATTTTGGTCGCCAACATACAGTTGGCGGCATACTTGGTCAGCTCCGCACTTTTAACGTCCATCACCAGGATCTTTTCATGATTGCGGTTGAATGGAGCGTAGAGGTGGCGAAGTTTCTGTTCTGATTCTGCTTCGGAGGTGCCGATAATAATTCGATCCGGGCGCATACAATCATTGAGTGCCGAACCTTCCTTGAGAAATTCAGGATTGGAAATAATATCGAACGGCAGGGCGGATTTGTTCCGTTTGGCAAGCTCTTCCTCAACAGCGGCCCGCACTTTGTCGGCAGTACCCACGGGTACTGTGGACTTGTTGATAATGTATTTCTTGCACTCCATGTGTTTGGCAATGGTTCTTGCAACAGTCAACACATGGCGAAGATCCGCTGAGCCATCTTCATCCGGGGGAGTGCCCACGGCGATAAAAATCAGTTCACCGTGCTCTACGCCGAAAGCGGCATCGGTTGAAAAGGATAAATTGCCTCTGGTGATACTATTTTTCACCATAGGTTCCAGACCGGGCTCATAAATAGGGATAATGCCCTGTTTGAGCCGATCGATCTTGTCCGAGTCTATATCGATACAAACTACTTTATTACCAGCTTCAGCCAAGACTGCTGCTTGCACCAGGCCCACATAGCCGGTGCCAAATACGGTTACATTCATCAGTGTGACTCTATCTCTCAGCGGTTACTGTTTTCAGGATTAGTTTCCAAGAAAGTTTTACGTTGGGTCGAACTCTGGTTTTCTAGACTACTTCTTGCTAACAGGATAGCCAGCGGAATCCAGTAAAAGAACCAAATATAATTGGGCTTTGCCAAAGGTTGTTGGGCGTAGGTCAACATTGCCAATACGCCGAACAGGAACCAGGTGAAATACAAACCGGGAATCCAACTGAGAAGTCTCTCCTTGGATCTCACTGTCCACAGGGCTGCAAGCCCCTGCCAGGCACAAGCCGCCAGTCCCAGTAGCCCACTAAAACGCGCGATATCCAGTAAGAAGTTATGAGGATGGGGAACCATCCTGTTTAACTCAATAAATTTTTTGTGAACCAACCCCTGGCCAATCAGCGGGGATTGCAGGAACTCTTCAAAAGTCTTCTGCCAGAGTGTCAGGCGAACAGAATAGGCGCTACCCCGATGCAGGAGGGGCAAGTCACCATACAAGGTAAAGTAAGCTAGTGGCAGTACACAGACTATGGCGACAACGACTAATATTTTCAGCAGTCGCGAAAGGTTGCCGAATACAATCAGGAAGATTGAAAAGCCTGCCATAACAATCGGGACTTTGGTTTGTGAAAGCACAATATAAATACAGGAAGTGAGTAACCCAATTCCTGATAGCCAGCGCCAAAGGCGAGGCTTCTGGTAGAGGCCATAGCAACAGAATAGGGCGTGGAAGCCGAACAGCATTCCTGTTTTATCTATATTGCCCTCTAAGGAGATACCCCCGATACGGTGCAGGCTCTGTAGGCCACCATGGAAAAAATAGGTAGTTAGCGAGGCGATACCGGAAAGCAGTCCAATCACAATAAGTGTGAGTAAAAGCTGGTGAAGGATGGTGTCACCGTAATGCTCCAGCAGGAAGAAAGTAGCGCAGTAAAATAGGGCTAGGTAGAACACCAGTTTCCAGTAGTAATCAGGCTGCCTATAAACGTCCGCGGTCTCCGGTGAGGCCCACAGTGTTGATAGCGCCAGAACGATAGGGAGGCTGCAAAAGGCTATGAATTGCCAGGAAATCAGAAAATTATAATTTCTTCGCCATGCCAATAGCAGAAGGGCTGCGGGCAATAAACTCAGGTAGAAGCTGGTTTGTACCCCTGAAACTTTGGGGAAAACGTAGAAGCCACACACCAGTAGAAATAATCCCAAAAAGGCCCATTTGAGCAGGCCTGAAATCCATAATGAACTTTGCTGGCGGTAAACGGGCTGGGAGAGTTTGTTCAGAGTACTTCCAAGTTCAGACATAGGTGCAACTATCGGCCATGTAGAAAAGGTTGTATTAGGAGCGCAGAAATAGGCTGTATGGGTGGGTACTATATAAAAGTCTGTTGTCCATGAGCGCTCAAACTTTGGTTTTTGGTGATAATTGTGGGTCTTCACACATTGTAAATTGGACTTCTGCTTTGGCTGAGCGCTTTAACAGTTCTCCTGTCTCCTGGGGATGCGTATTTACCTGGGGACACCTTCTGGAGCAGTCTGCATGGGTACAGCCGCCAGTATACTGGATGTTTCAGGGCTCCCATAGCCTTGTCACAGTGGTCTCACTGGCTTGTGCTAGGTACACTGAGTGTTATCACCGATGTTTTAGTAGTTTAGGGTTCTATATTGCAACTTACTGTTTGGCGTTTTCTAGATGGCAATCGGGCTCATGAAAAGCAGAGCGCTGCTCTGATTGAAGGGTTGCGGAGGAGCTATGCCGGGGAGGTACAGGCTTTTGATATCCCCCCAGAGTACACCGTCAGCCGCATTGCTCTAAAGCCGGGAAAGGTGCTGAAAGGGCTGCCAGCTCCCGACTTCCTGATTGGCACGGGTCGCCGCAGTCGCCTTCCCATGCTATCTGCCCGCTGCCAATTTGGCGGTCGTGCGGTAGCAATTAATCGTCCCTTGTTACCCTATAGCTGGTTTGATTTTGCCATTGTTCCCGAACACGACCGCCCCCCGCCCCTACCCAATGTTATTGTGAGTCAGGGTGCCCTTACTGAGCCGCTTCAGGGTGAAGCGTTGCAGCCTGGAAGAGGGCTAATTTTATTGGGAGGGCCCAGCAAGCATTACAGTTGGGACTCGGTTTCAATTCGGGAACAGGTTGAGAGTTTATTGGCCCAACCCTTGAACTGGTGTATTTCTAATAGCCGCAGAACCCCGAAAGGAGCAATGGCGCAACTGGGGAGAAGTGGTGCTGAACTGGTTGATTGGCACTCTTGCCCGGCGGGTTGGCTTCAGGAACAGTTGTCACTAGCAGAGAGAATCTGGGTCACTGAGGACAGTATCTCTATGCTGTTCGAGTCCCTGCAAAGTCGGGCCCAGGTCGGTGTAATTCGGGTTCCGAGCCGCAGCAAGTCAAATAAGGTGCGCTCAGCGGTTTTGCGGCTTTTGGACCAGGGGTTAGTCAGCGAAAAGTTTGAGATGAGGGGTAAAGGTCAGCGCAAGCCCTTGGATCAGTATCTGCTGTGTGCTCAGGCGTTGCTGCGCCGATCGGGATTGCCCAGTCGCTAGCGTTTAAGCCCCTCGGCCTCAAATTTTCGCCAAGGTGTTTCTTTATCGGAGATTTCCCACTCGACTCTCAGCCACATACGCTCAATACGGCGGCGGATATAGCGTTTTGCAAAGTAGCTGGAAATTTGTGGCAGGGGTAGGAAAGAAGCGCAGCCCAGCCCATCAATCAAGTAAGTTTGCAGCTTCCCCTGCTCTTTTCTCAATACCAGATTATGAGCAATAAGGTTCTTGGTGAGTACTTCATATTCGAGAAGCCACTCGGAAAAACGCTGTAAAGATGCGCGTACTTCGGCATTGAGACCATATTTGTTCAGGTATTGGCGGAGAGTGGCCGCTGGGTTGCCATCACTGTCAAGGATCATGTCGGTGACAGCTGCGGGACCTAAGTTGGTTTCTTGTATTCCGTACCATCGCGGCAAATGTTGCCAAAGACCGTCTCGGTTTCTGTCTATAGCCCTTTGGCTATAGCCTTCCTGCTCGCGAAGGTTATCGTCAAAATAAGATTCTCCCCGCCAGGTCTTGTACCAGGGTGCCCGCCCCAACAGCTCTGCTGTTCGCCCGGGCCGCATCACCTTGATACAGATTTCTGGTCGTTCCGGGTGTCGGTAGCAAAAGCGATTGCCACCACTGGCAAACGGCTCGCTCTGGCTCAAATCAATCACTCGGGCTCGCTCCGGTACGCTCTGTAAGTAGGCTTCTGTAGATTTCAATGGTGTGTTCGGCCTGTCTTCCCAAGGTGAAATCGGTAGATAGATGAGGCTTCTGCTCAGGGCTGTCGAGCAGCTCTTGAGTACGCGTGAATAAAGCTTGTGAATCATTGATGTCAACCAACCCTTGAGGGAAACAGGCGTTCAGTGATTCTGCCGGGCCCCCAATGTTATAACCAATGATAGGCGTGCCAATTGCCGCGGACTCTATAACGGTTCTGCCAAATGGTTCGGGTCGACGAGATAGGTTATACACTAAACTGGACGCACTATACCAGTGCCGTATATCACTGCGATGACCAACTAATGTCAGGTGGTTTTCAAGCTTTAGTGAGCGAATCTTTTGCCCTAATTCATCTGCGTAGTGCTGTTTGTTCTTCTCTGCCCCGCCGAGAATAATGCCATGGATATCAGAGCGGCTTTTGACTAGCTTATGGATGAGATCGATAAAGTCTTCCTGACCTTTCCATCGCGTCAGTCGGCCCGGCAGGAGTAGCCAGCGCTTGCCTGTAAGCTGGGGGAACTCCTGGTGTATTTGTTGGTGCCAGGATTCAGGTGGCTGGACATCGGGGTTGAATTCATTCGTATCTACACCTCGGTAGACGATCTGTGGAGGGCGCTTTAAATAATCCGCATAATTCTCCAGCAAGTAGCTGTTCACACACTCCGATATGGCGATTACCTGCTCGGTCTTCGCCATAATCGCACTGTAGCGGTTTATTGAGTAAAGACCGTGGGCAGTGCTGACAAGGCGGGGTCGCTTGACAGGGTCAAGATTTCGCCAGGCCAGATAGGTTAACCAAGCGGGGACTCTGGAACGTACGTGAACAATATCGGGCTTTTCACGAGAGATAATCTCTCGAAGTGGTCTGACCTGTAAGAGACTGAAGAGAGATTTTTTGTGGATTGGTAGTTCAATATGTGCTGAGCCCTCGGCTCTAAGCTGCTCGACCATAGCCCCGCCACTGGAGACAACGATTGACTGATGACCGTCTGCCACTAGAAAGCGGGCAAGATCAACAGTTCCCCTCTCAACCCCCCCAGAGTTTAGGGCGGGCAAAAGCTGCATGATTTTCATGGGGAGATACACCAGCGGTTAAGGAATTGATTTCTTCTAATTAATTTGACTTATGGGTTATCTATTAGTTAGGGCAAGGTCGGGCACAAGCGTATCATAAATAAAATAGATGCCCTGATAATGCGTTTGGCAAAAGTGGTATTATAGACAGGTGATTCTTAAGGGTATAGGCTGATCGTTTTTTAGCCCAACTCAGATGCCTATACCCGATTTGTACTTGGCCGTATTCTGGAGTTTACATTGCACCCCTTGTTAGTGATCTGTATTTGTACTTATCAACGACCAGAGCGGCTTCGCAGTTCCTTGCTGAGCCTGGCCAAACTCCAATTGCCCTTAGATTTAAATGTAGCTGCATTGGTTGTGGATAATGATTCGGGCACTCAGGCGGGTAGAAAAGTTGTAGAAGAACTGTCGGAAACCTTTCCCTTCCCCCTTGATTGCGCTGTTGAAGAGCAGCGGGGAATCCCTTGCGCACGCAATCGTTGCATCGACGAACTGGGCAGCATGAGAGCAGACTACCTGGTTTTCATAGATGATGATGAGTGGGTAGAGCCTGACTGGTTAATCCAGCTCTATGCCTACTCTCAAAAGCTGGGGGGCAATAGCGTGGTTTGTGGAAGTGTTGTTCGGCGTTGGCCCGATTCAGTTCCGGCTTACTATTCGCAAATTTTTTATCGACAGAAGCGAAAAACTGGCGAAGCCCTCAACTACTGTGCCACCAGTAATGTATTAATACCGATGAGCAATATTCACTCACTGGGATTGAGGTTTAACGAACAAGATCCTCTTGGTGCCGGTACTGATGTGATTTTTTTCACGGAATTTAAGGCAAAAGGCGGAGAAATTATCTATTGCCTGGAGGCTAGGGTCTACGAGGCCGTACCTGAGAGTCGCGCCAATATGCGTTGGTTGTCGCGTAGAAAATTCTCCGCTGGTATTACCCTTGCAAAGCATAAACTCGCCAAAGGTCGCGGCCATATCAGCATTTTTGTATCAGCTATTGGGCAACTATTGATTTCCAGCATAGGTTGTATCCTGGGATTGATTGTCGGTGGCAAGCGTTTGGGGTCCGGTCCCTGGCTACGCGCCTGTCGCTCTGCGGGTATGGCCTGTGGTGTTTTTGGGGTGCGCTCGGAATTTTACCGGGTGGTTGATCACTAACAGTTTGTAGCTGTCCTGGCGAGGGTGTTTTCCCGGGAAGAGATAACCGTCATCATAGTTCTTTCCCCGATGATAATATTGATCTTTTGGTGACGCCCGTTCCATGCAAATAATTTACTCCTGGCTTTTCCGCCTGTTTCTGCCTGTAGTCCTGTTGCGCCTCTGGTGGAGGGGCCGCAGCCAGCCCGCTTATCGGCAGCGCTTGCGAGAGCGATTGGGTCAGGTACCCAAAAGGCATAGCCGGGCACCGTTGATCTGGGTTCACTCTGTTTCAGTGGGGGAGACCCTGGCCGCCGTACCGGTTATTTCCAAGTTGGCTGCGCGACATACAGATTGGCAATGGCTGGTCACCACAACGACGCCAACCGGGTCTGAGCGAGTGAGGGAAGCCCTGCAGCCTGTCCTTGGTGGCCGCCTGCTCCACTACTACCTGCCCTATGACCTGCCCGAATGCCTGGTACCATTTCTCAATGCGCTCAGCCCAAGTGTGCTGGTGATTGTAGAAACTGAGCTTTGGCCTAATTTACTCAAGCTCTGTTCGAACAGGAAGATTCCAACTTTATTAGCCAATGCGCGACTCAGTGAGAAGTCTGCGCGGGGCTATGGGCGTTTTCCCGCTTTGAGCCGTGCGATATTAGATAATCTGGACCGCGTTGTGGCTCAGTATCCTGCTGATATGCAGAGATTTATCGATCTGGGGTTGCCTGCGGAGCGAGCTGTGGCCAACGGCAATATCAAGTTCGATCTCAGTATTGACCTGGGGTTGGCCAGTGAAGCCCAGGCATTGGCGCACCAGTGGCGAGGCAAGTCGTCCAGGCCTATATGGTTGGCGGCGAGCACTCATGTTGGTGAGGATGAGATTGTCCTGGAGGCTTTCTCTATCCTCAAGCAAGGATTCAAAGACCTGCTACTTGTATTGGTCCCCCGACATCCGCAGCGTTTTGATGGCGTTGCTCGCCTGTGCCGGGAGCGGGGCTTTTCCCTGGTTCGCAGAAGTGAAGGTAGGGCTGTTGAGACTTCAGATGAAATCCTCTTGGGAGATACCATGGGGGAGTTGCTGCGTTTCTATGGGGCCTGTGATATCGCCTTTGTAGGGGGCAGCCTGGTTCCCGTTGGTGGTCACAATATGATTGAGCCGGCAGCCTGGGGTGTACCGGTTATCTCCGGCCCCCACCTGCATAATTTCACGACCGTATCCAGCTTGCTACAGGAAGCTGGGGCTATGGCTGTGGTTGAAGATGACGAGTCGATGGCATCACAGGTTCAGGCCTGGTTAGAGGATGTGGGACAGAGAAAGGCAGCCGGACAAAGAGCTAAAAAGGTGGCTTCAGAAAACAGTGGCGCTTTGCAGCGTTTACTGGACGAAGTGGAAAGGCTGGCAACGCGAAGTGAGGGCCAGAGAGAGGATAAAAATCCTGCTCTCTGGTGAGTTTCATTGTGAAGTTATTTGGAGGGGGCTGGGAGGCTGGTGCCGCCAGTTTCCTCAACGCGAGAGACATTTTGTGCGGGGTTCAGCATCATATCCAGATCCTGAAGATCTTTAGGAGATAGTAGCCCTGCAGCTTGCTTCAAGCTCAATGAATTTAGGATGTAGTCATAGAGGGAATTGGCATAATCAGTTTGCGACTGGAACAAGGTCCGCTGTGCAAGCAGTACATCCACAATATTACGAGTACCTACCTCATACCCAGCCTGAGTGGCATCCAGTGCGCTCTTGGCAGAGACAACGGCCTGCTCACGGGCGGCGACTCGGGATACATCAGTGACCACAGCGCGGTGCAGAGTGCGGGTAGTTTGTATGGTGTCCCGCTCTGTCAGTATGCTCAGGTCCTGGGCCTCGAAGGCCTGGTTGCGGGCCTGACGGCGGTTGGCACTGAGGAGTCCTCCGGTGAAGAGGGGCATGGATACTGTGACCGCTGCTGATGACTCCCATGATTCAGTATCTTCCGGGAATCTGGTGAACTGGGTCCCAGATACATCGGTGGTTCGGACTCTTTCCTTACCATCAGAACTGAAGTTCGAATAAGCCAGTGTTCCGGTGACTGTGGGAAGGTGCTCACTGGCCACTGCACGGGCATTGTAACGGGCTGCATCAGCTCCAAGGCGTGCCGCTTTCAAAACAAAATTATTGGCCAAAGCAAACTCAACCCAATCAGCGCGATCGGATGGAACAGGGGGCGTTACCTTAAAGCTGGCAACCAAAGGTGCCACCTCGTCGTGATAACCGCCGGTTAGTACAGACAGGGCGTCAAAGTTGCTGAGCAAATCATCCTGGGCGGTAAGGCGGCGGGCAACAGAGCTGTCATAGGCCGCTTGGGAGTCGTAGACGTCGGTAATAGCAGTGAGGCCGACTTCAAAGCGCTGTTGTGTCTGCTCTAACTGCTTGGCTAGGGCCTGCTCTTCAGCAATAGCCGCTTCGAGAACATCGTATGCGCGCAACACGTCAAAATACGCTGTGGCGACACGGAGCATCATCCCTTGCTGATTGGCACTGAACTCAGCCGTCGCCTGCTCGGTAAGCATCTTTCCGCGTTGGAAATCAAACCAGGCTGGAGCATCAAAAATAGCCTGATTTAGGGTGGCGGCATAGGTCCTTTCCTGTACAGATTTACTGCTTCTGGGCCTGAAGTTAATCAGTTGGATATCTTCCGGTTCGCCCTCTTCACTGACATCTACAAGTTGGAAGCTGTTTGTCGCGCTATATTGATGGCTCCTCTCGGCTATATAGCTAGCTTCTACCTGGGGCAGTAGAAATGCGCGAAACTGGTACTTGGCCTCAATACCCGCATGGTAAGCGGCGCGATCTGCGGCCAGCTCGGGGTCATTATCCAGGGCCTGCGTGTAGATATCCCACAGGGTGTCGGCTTGTGCCTGCATGGCCCCCAGGCCCAGCAGCGTAGCGGCGATTAGTTTTTTCAGCGGACGCAACTTGTGGCCTTGCGGCTCTGTGCGGTTACTTCTTTTCATCTGTTTCGACTTCCTGTGGAGGGTACGGTCTTCAAGCTTTTGCAAGTTATTTGGAGCTTTCGCCATGTAGTGGGGATATAGAGGGCTCCAGCTTGCGGTTATTACTAATATTGCCAGTCTCCCCAATAGCAGTCGCGAGAGTTTACCCGGGGTCAAACCGACCGTCGAGACGGCTTTTGGCTTTTTGCTATATCTTCGTTAAACCGACGCCTATGTGCGTTTATCGGTAATTTTTCGGCAATAACTTGGGCCCATTGAATAAGGTTGAGGGCCTATATTTCAATAGACGCGCCTCATAAGCATTTGGATGCGGCAAATATTATGCAGAATAAGGCAAGGACTGACAGTCCATGGAAGACGGGCGCAACGAGGTTTTAATTGATTGGCAAAGGGTTTGCCACGAATGTGATCTGCTATTAACCGGCGGGCTGGCTCCTCCGGGGCAAAAGCTAATCTGTCCTCGGTGTCGCTGTACTTTGCATCGTAACGGTAACCACAGCATTTATTATACCCTGGCTCTCAGCCTCACCGGCCTCCTATTATTTATTCCCTCCGTCAGCTTGCCGCTTCTCGATTTTTCCCTGTTCTCGTTTGGTGCAGAAAGTACCTTGCTAAATGGCGTTCACTCTCTTTTCAAGGCGGGATTTATTTGGCTGTCCGCACTTGTGCTTTTTTGTAGCGTCCTGGCCCCGGTGGGGAAATTTGCCCTGTTGTTTTTTATTTGCTGGGGTAGCGCTTGGGGCTGGCTCGACCGACCGGTATCCAATGCCGTGCGTTTTTACCAACACTTAAAAGAGTGGGGCATGCTCGATGTTTATATGCTTGGAATTTTAGTGGCCCTGATTAAATTGCGGGATCTCGGCAGGATGGAGGTAGAACCAGGTCTGTATTGTTTTGGTGCAATGATGCTGCTGGCAAATCTCTCCTCCCTGAGTTTTGACCAAACGGCAATCTGGCACCGCTTGGCACAGCGCCGTGCGCTTAAAGGACAAGCTTGTGAATAGCGTACCAGATAAAGGGTTAAAAAAAGGCTTAACCAGCTGCTTGTGTTGTCATCAATTGATTATTCTGCCGAGAGGTGGCCGCTGCCGATGTCCTCGCTGTGGTGCGAGGGTGCACAGCAGAATCGAGGGAAGCCTGATGTTGACCTGGGCACTGATGATAACCGGTACTTTATTGCTCTTGCCTGCCAATGTTCTGCCAGTAATGACGGTAGTTTATCTAGGTGCCGGCGATCCCAGCACTATTATTAGCGGGGTCATGCAACTCTATAACACAGGAATGTGGGGGATAGCTTTAATTGTCTTCGTTGCCAGTATTGCAGTACCAGTGATGAAACTATTGGGACTTGCATTACTCCTGATTCAAATCCAACTGCGCTTGCCCTTCGATCCTATTCAGTCCATGAAAATATACCGGGTGGTTTCTGGCATCGGTCGCTGGTCACTTTTGGATCTATTTATGATTTCAATTTTGGTGTCACTGGTGGATATGGGATTTATCTCCCAGGTCACTGCTGGAGCAGGAGCGACAGCATTTGCCTCGGTAGTTGTAGTAACCATGTTGGCTGCACGAACCTTCGATCCCCGCTTAATTTGGGATGCTTATGATGGCGATTTATATAAATCTGCAATAGCACCGGAAACGGCGCATAGGAGTGCCGCGGAGAATGGCTGAGGAACTGCCCCCGCAGGATATGAGTGATGAGGCTCGCCTGGACGGCGGTGCCCAGCGGGGCGTAGTGCGCAAGAGCAGGGGATTACCTCTGGTTTGGATTTTGCCTTTGATTGCAGGGCTGATTGCACTCTGGTTGCTTTATCAGGATCTGTCAGAGGGAGATGTTAAGGCCACCATTTTATTCCATTCTGGCGATGGCCTGGTCAAAGGGAAAACAGTAGTTAAGTATTCCGGAGTGGATATCGGTATGGTCCAGGACGTGCGCCTGGTACCCAATGCTAAGGAGCTCAATGGTGCCGATGGCGTACTAGCCGAAGTCAGTTTGAATCGAAGCGCAGAGTATTTACTGGTGGAGGGCACGGAGTTCTGGGTCGTAAAACCTGAGCTTTCCATTACCGGTATTAGCGGTTTGGAAACGCTGCTTTCGGGAAACTATATTGCGGTTGAATCCGGTAGCGGAAAACGCAAGCGCAATTTTGTCGCCTTGGATCAGCCTCCCGCCTTTATTCGTGGGGATGGTTTACGTGTCGTTTTACAATCTCGTCGCCTGGGTTCTTTAAGTCGAGGGTCACCGGTATATTACCGACAATTACGGGTGGGTCAGGTAGCTGATTACCGTTTGGATCGCGATGGGAATGAAGTCAGTATCGAATTATTTATCCGTCGTGAATACGCCTATCTGGTTCACCGGGGCAGTCGGTTTTGGAATAGTTCCGGAATTTCGATTGAAGGTGGTATTAGTGGAATTAGTGTGAACCTGGAATCCCTCGCGGCGCTATTTGCCGGGGGCGTCAGCTTTTATACCCCGGAAAATCAACGTCAATCTCCGCTTGCGGTAAATGGGAGTGAATTTAAATTATACAAAAATTTTGCTGCAGCAGATGCGGGGATTCCGGTGACATTAAATTTCGATCAAGGGGTCAATGTGACTCCGGACTCTACGAAGGTTTACTACCAGGGTATCCAAGTAGGGGAAGTCAGCGCGACTAAGGCAAACCGTCGTTTAAATGGTATGGAAGTCAAGGTGCTGATGGACCCGACAACTGACGAATTGCTCACTGAAAATACCCGTTTCTGGCTGGCCCCTCCGACCTTTGATTTTACTGGCGGGCTCAACGATTTAATTCAAGGTAATCGCATAGAGGTAGACTTGCGCAAAGGGCAGCGCTCTCAACGCAATTTTACCGCCCGAACCTCTGCGCCACCGATGGACCCCCGTGTGCCGGGACTGCATTTACGCCTTACTTCGCGTAATCCCGGATCTTTACAGCGGGGTGCACCGGTTTACTTTCGCCGTATAGAGGTGGGAAAAGTTCAGGGGATGGAATTGCGCAGGGATGGCGAGGGGGTGGAAGTTTATGTGGTGATAGAGCCCCGCTACGCGCACTTTGTGCAGGAGGGTGTTCGATTTTGGAATGTCAGCGGGTTGCGCGCCACTGCGAGCCTGACTGAGGGGGTGGAAGTTGAAGCGGATTCGCTAATGTCACTTCTGCGCGGTGGCGTTGCCTTTGGTATACGCCGGGAAGACATTGGAAAAGGAGGGCAGGCGAAAAATGGAGACCAGTTTCCCCTCTATAGCAGTCGGGAATCGGCAATGGAGGGAGGAATACAGATACAAATCAGCCTTATCAGTGCTGAGGGCCTGAGGGTTGGGGCGCCTTTGCGCTATCGGGGGGTGGAGGTTGGAGAAATTACCCGTTTGAGACTTGATCGCTCCCTGGGTGAGGTGTGGGCCAGGGCCAAGCTCTACCATCGGGGGGAGCAGTTAGCTCGGGAGGGGACCCGCATATGGGTGGTATCCCCACAAATTGGCCTCAATAAGATTGCGCACTTAGATACCTTGATAACCGGGCGCTACCTGGCGCTTGAGCCGGGCTCTGGCGGCCCACAAACAAAGTTTTACGCTCTGGAGCAGGCACCGGAAGAGGATTTGGCAGAAACTTTTACTCGCCCCGGGTTGGGAATTATCCTCGACGCTGCCAGGCGGGGATCACTGGTAGCGGGAAGTCCGGTTTATTACCGCCAGGTAAAAGTCGGAGAGGTTACAGGTTTTGCCTTGGGGGAGTATGCTGATCGAGTGTATATCTATGTTCATATCGAACCCCAATACCAGCCCCTGGTACGGGAGCACACGGTATTCTGGAATGCCAGTGGTGTAGATGTGAATTTTGGTCTGAAAAGTGGACTCAATATCAATACGGAATCGGCCCAGGCGCTGCTGCAGGGGGGCATCGCATTTGCTACGCCTGAGGCACCTTTTATGGGATTTGAAGTGGAGTCAGGCAGCCATTTCCCTCTCTACCCAAAAGCTGAACCCAAGTGGTATACCTGGAGTCCTAAGATAGAACTTTACGGCACGGTCGAACCGGTAAAATAAGTACGGGAATGTAGGAGTTTTTATGCGCTATTTATTAACAGGCTTACTTGGAATCTTGCTATTGGCAGGTTGTCAGGAAGTACAGGTTGAAAGAGCCGCTACCGGTGAGCCACCGGTTGCCTTTGCCACATATAAATGGGGTGTAGCGCCGCTGAGTGGCACAGAGGATGCCTCTGCCCAGCTGGTGGAGTTGGATGAAGAAATGCGTGATACGGTTGCCGCAGAATTACAACAGCGCGGATATCGCCAAGTCTCCCAGGACCAGGATGCGGATATGGTGGTGGATTACCAGGTTGCGGTAGTCGATGAGTTTTTCTCCGGTGACACCCGCGATCCCAGCTGGGATAAGCAGTTTGACAGCAATGCGCCTCAGGACGTAGTGGAGTTGCCGCCTTTGACGGATGCGCCGTTGGTGATTATGAGTGTGGGTATTGGGCGCCCGGGTGGGGCGGTGATTTGGGGCGGGAGAGCCAGCGAACTATTAACGCGCCCAGACAGCATTGAGCAGCGCCAGCGACTGATCGCCAATGGGGTCAGTGCCCTCTTGCGGGATTTGCCTCCGGCCTATCAGTAAATGCAGTTCGTCACGAAAGGTAAAATTTATATAGCAGTCACCGAACTATCGGTGACTGCTATATACAGCTAGCGCCCTTTTTTCATCAGGTTTTCATATAGATCGATGTAGGAATCGACAATTACCTGTTTCGCGTAAGTCGTTGCGTACTCCTCGGCCGCATTTTCTATCAGGCTTTGGCGCAATTCCGGCGATTCGATAACGGACTTCATAGCTATTGCCAGCTCATCGGCATTATCGATAGGAGTAATCAGGCCGGTTTTACCATTGGTAATCACTTCCCCAGGGCCCTGAGAGTCCGTCGCCACTATAGGGCAGCGATGGGCCCAGGATTCCATCACAATAGAGCCCAGGCCCTCGTGTCGAGAAGGGCATACGAACATATCCGCAGTGCGCATTAACGTGGTGACATCGTTGCGCCAACCCAGGAAGCGGACTCTTTCTTCCAGGCCGAGCCGATGACATAGGGATTTCAATTTACTCTCCTCGGGACCGCTACCGGCGAGCCACAAAGTGGCATTGGGAACCTGGGTCAGTGAGTGAAGGAGGGTGTCGAATCCTTTGTTGATATGCAAACGGCCTGCAGCCAGGATCAGGGGCCTGTCTTCCGGTGTGTTGAAACTGTTTCTAGGCAGTGGATTAACCGGTGTCTCATCGGCAAAATTGGGGATATGGAAAATTTTATCTCTGGGGATGCCTCCGTCCCTTAAATGTTGGCAAATACCTTTACTGATGCCGATCCAATAATCTGCGTGGCGGTAATATTTCAGGTTGTAATAGTGTCCGAGACGACTTACCAACAGGTATTTTTCAGACTTGGGGGTGATCGAAGTAGCGCGCCCCATCCAGGTCATCACGATATCTGGTTGCCATTGGTTAAGGGCATCACGGTATTTTTTCCGACCGAGAAAATCCAACTTGCCGCCGAATTTAAAACCTTCTGTTTGGACATGGTTGGTACGCAGTGCCTGTACCCGGTGATCGTGGTTGCGAATAAACGCTTTTTCTGTGATTTCACTGCGGGGATTTAATCCACTGACGAGGCGCACAAAAAAATTCTCCGCACCGCCGTGTTCAGCTCCGGCGAGTATCTGTGCGACTCGAATAGGGTTATTACTCATAATCTATTGCATCTGATCGAATAGAACCGGCGTAGCACTACTTGAGAGTGCCATCCAGATTGATATCTTGAGCCCAAGCATAGTCGTGGCTAAAAGGCTGTAGACTTGTGGCCTCAATAATGTACTGAGCGTAGAGCTTCGAGTTCATTTCATTGTGGAAAAATTCCCTGGCGCGCGCGGCCCAGGCCCGTCGCTTGGCATCGTCATTATTAAATTCGCGAATTTTTGCCAGCAGGTCCTGTTCATCGGAGAAGTAAACGACGCTCTCCGCAGGCAGCAAGTCGTCAAAATGCAACTTGTCACTGGTGAACTGTAAAATACCGTTGCCGGCCAGTTGAGCCATGCGTGCTGAGGAATACCAGTAGTGGGTGTCCTGGCGGTTAAAATTCAGTCCCATTTTGGTTTGGGATAGAGCGTGGTCGTAGTCGCGGCCCCAAACTGGCGCCTCACCGAAGCTGCCATAGGTTTTAAAGTTCAGTGAGTCCCCCAAGGCATCTTTCAGGTTTTTAACCATCTGCAGACGCTTGGTGAAGTTATTGCTGTTACTGCAGAACAGCAGGTCTATCGGCAGGTCTGTACGCTCAGCGTTATTCAGGTTTTCAATCGAGGGTTCAACCGGGTTCGGCATGTGATAAACACGAGCACCAAAGCCCTCAAATATTTTCAATTCTCTTCGCCCGGTGGATACAAAAACTGCATCGGCGACTTCCGCGCGGTATTTGATTCGCTCGACATTGCTGGGAACAAAGAGGGGGTCATTATTGCAGTGGGCGATAAAGCAATTGGGCAGGCGTTGCTTGATGGCTTTCAGGGTTTCGTTAGTGATCATATCGCAGTGGCCCGCGATGATCAGATCCGGCTCAAATGCCTCGATGGTTTCCATCAAGCGGCGGTTCGCCTTCTTTACACCCAGATCACGAATACCAAAAGGTGCCTCAAACGCAGCGATATCGCGGTCGCTGAACACCTGGGTGTAGTGGTCATTTTTTATCAGTCCGAAGGTGAGCTTCTGTGCCCAGCTAACCCTTGTCTTGCCATAGCGCCGCAGCTGCTGATAGGCGATATTCAGCACTCTCATGTTGTGTACTCTCGAAATTCAACACGGAAACCCGGATAGCCTCTGCAGTCAGCGGCTGTTACGGTGGGCGCAGAGTATAACAGCTGGTACCCCGGTCTTGTCGCGGAAGCAGCGCAGCAAACCGAAACCTATGGAAAGACGAACCATGCCACAAAATGACAGTCGAACTGATTTAAACCCGGAATTTACCGCGGATTCGGTAGACATAATTTCCAGGGAAACCGTGTTTAAGGGTTTTTTCACTATGGTACGCCTGCGACTGCGTCACCGTTTGTTTCGCGGGGGCTGGAGCAATGAAATAGAGCGAGAACTGTTCCAGCGAGGAGAGGCTGTGGGGGTTTTACTTTATGACCCTGTGCGTGACCTTCTGGCACTTACTGAGCAGTTTCGGACCGGCGCCTTGGGACGCCCAGCGGGGCCCTGGTGCCTTGAAGTAGTTGCCGGTATGGTGGAGCAAGGGGAGAGTCTGGAGGAAGTGGCCCGCAGGGAGGTATTGGAAGAGTCTGGATGTACCGTCCAAGACCTTCACTTTATCCACAGTTATATCCCCAGCCCCGGCGGCAGCTCGGAGCGGATTCACCTGTATTGTGCTCTGGTGGATCTGGAGCGCGCCGAAGGCGTCTTCGGTCTTGCTGAGGAGAATGAGGATATCCGTTTGCGGGTATTCCCGAGGCGGGACGTCCTAGATGCAATGGGGGGGAATTACGCACCGGGAGAGAATCCGATAGACAATGCCACCACACTGATTTCGGTACAGTGGCTAGAGTTAAATCGGAAGCAGTTTATTCATGTGACGCCACCTGTCTGACCGGTCATTGCCCTTTGCGCTACTTTACCCGCCCGAAAGGTAAACTGAGATGTAAATCACGGCGGCAATTGAATTGGAGTGTTGATAATGGCTCTAGTAGACGAGGCAGATGCGCGTCAGCGCAGGCAGATGAAAATGTCGCCAAATGGCAACGATAAGACGGTATATCGCGTCGATTTACCGTCTTATCATGCCGACTGCGACGCTAACTACCTACGCCTACTGAGGCTGTTGCCTGAACTCTCTGAGAGAGAGCAATGGTACTACCTGATTCCTGGTGGCAGCCTAAAACTAAGAGTTGTAGCTCGATCCAGGTACACCACTGAGGTGTCACTGGGTGCAGAGGTCAATCTCAGTGAAAGCCGCTGGCTGGAATCCCCCAATCTGACTGCTCGCCTCTATCACGATGCGCGGATGGCAGAGGTGATAGCAGTCAATGGCTGTGGACCGGTAGGTGGCAAAGGAGTGGATGCCTCTTACCCAAATCCCCGTATGCAGCGCGCAGATGAGAGACCCCAAGCCAACCGCTTTCTCAGTGAATGGCTTGAGTACTGTCTTGCAAATGGTCGCGCAGAATTTCAATTAGTGCTGGATGGCCGAAAAATTTAATTCTGCGGTAGAACACATGGATGTGATTACAAGGTGAGCAAGTGATTCGCGAGCACAATAAGCCCAGCAGGTCTGATACGACCAATTCATATCGTCTGATCCAAATAACAGACCCACACATCGGCAGCCGGCCGGATTATCAACTGCTGGGTTTGGATACTGGTCATACTTTGGATGAGGTATTGTCCGCAATTGTTTCCAAACAACAGGCAGCGCAGTTGCTGGTGGCGACTGGGGACATCAGTGCAAATGGGGCAGAGGCTTCGTACCGCCGCTTTCTCCAAAAAATGCGCACCGTGCAGATGCCTTGGTACTGGCTACCGGGGAATCACGACTTAAGCTATCGCATGAAACAGCTGGCCCCACAGCGCTGCACTGAAGTGATTGCTCTGGGAAATTGGCGCCTTTTGCTCCTTGATACCAGTGTTGAAAACCAGATTTGTGGCGGCCTCAGCGAACCACAACTTGAGCGTTTGCAGTTGTTGTTGTGGGAAACCCGGGAGCATCCGGTAATGATCATGATGCACCACCAGCCGGTACAGGTGGGTAGTAAGTGGATCGACGGCCATATGTTGCGCGATGGACGCGAGCAATTACTTGAGATGGTTGCCCAGGCTCCCCACGTAAAGGCACTGGTATGGGGCCATGTGCACCAACAGTTTGATAGTCATGAAGGTAGGGTAGGCTTACATGCGACACCTTCCACTTCTGTTCAATTTACACCGGGAAGTGGACCTTTTGCGGTAGATGACGAGATGCCCGGGTATCGCTGGTTCGATCTGTATGATGACGGTAGCTATAAAACCAAGGTCGAACGAGTTGAAGTTTCAAAATACTCTGTCGATTTCGCATCTTCCGGTTACTGAATCATTCTTACTTGAGATGTCTCTGTTTTTAAAGTCCCACTTTGTGGGACTTTTATAGTGTTATTGCAAGCGTTTTAGCCTAGCCTCTATTTATAAAACCTTTCTTAGTGAACTTACCATTATCTTTTTTGCCCCCTCACCGTACAATGAAATCCCCCCGACTTTATGATCATTGTTGATATTTGTTTTGGTGGGGTGTATCGAAATCAATAGTAGTATTTGAGTGTCGATAAAATACGCTAACAGGTACTGGTGTTTTATTTGCGCTATTGCCTCTCATTTCAAGCGTATTTTGCAGCTACTCCGGTTGCTAAGTGGATAACATCGGGAAGTGAGGAATAAAAAATGAACAGAATATTTGTTTTACCGCTCCTTGGCTTGGCGTTATTAGTCGGTGCTTGTGCGCAAAACCCCAGTAAGGGGGGAGAGTCAGAGTTAGCCGCACAAGTGGATAGTCAAGGTTTGGTTCTCAAGTCCAGTGCGCTGGATGAAGTTGCTGCGGCATTTGCCTTTGATATGAACGGCTCCAAAGTGTTTATTGCCCCTGTGCAGATCGATTACACTAAGCGTTTCTCCTCGGTGCCGCGCACCAGCTACAGAGAGAAAGATTACGAGCTGGATGACAAGGACTTGCAGCAAATGAATGCGCTGCTGGCCAAAACGTTTGCCGAGAAATTTCTCGAGCCGCGCAACAGCGTTGTTGTGGAGGAGCAGGAAGAGGCAGATTACACTTTGTCCTTATCCCTGGAGAAGTTTTCGGTAGCCGCGCCCCTGGACCCCTCCCCCTGGACCTGGCGAGTCTACACCGAACAGAGTGCTTATGGTGTGCTGGTGGGAACCCTTTATGATCGAGAGGGCAATGCAGTGATGCGCTTCCGGGATCGCCGCGATATTGGCGAGAACTTTGGTGCTTATGGCCCCGGTGGGCGTCTGGAGCGTTTTACCAGTGTTACTTTCTGGTCTGATATGCGTGTAGATATGGGTCGGGCCTTTGCCAGTTTGAATCGCACGTTTCTGTGATACTCGCACGGTTTGAGGCTTCTGGTTACATAGCGCCCCCGATTGACGATATGGGCGCTATAATCACCGCCTATGCAAACTAATGATCTTCAGGGAAGGCCGGTGCTCATATATCTGCACGGCTTTCTTTCGTCACCACAGTCCTTCAAATGCCAGTTAATGCGGGAGCGGCTCCAGGCTCAATACCCGCATGTTACCTTCTGTGCGCCGCAGATCCCTCCTTACACAGAAGAGGCGCAGCAGTCTTTAGTGGCTCTTGTGGAGGATCTCTTCCGGCAGCCCGATCAGGGACCCATTGGACTGGTGGGGAGTTCTATGGGGGGATTTTGGTGCACTTACCTTGGTGAGCGCTTCCGGTTGCCTGCGGCATTGATTAATCCTGCAGTTCGCCCCGCGCGCTTTATTCCAGCTTATGTGGGGAAGAATTTGAAACCCTATAGCGGCGATGAAGAGGAGTTCTGCCTTTCCCAGGTTGATGTAGATGCCATGCAGCGGGTACAGGCTGAATTGGAGAAGCCGTTGCAGAGCCGATACTGGTTGCTTGCCCAGCGCGGGGATGAAGTTCTTGATTACCGCGATGCGCAGGATTTATACCAAGGGCAGCGCCAAACCATTGAAGACGGTGGCGATCATAGTTTCCAGGAGTTCGCACGCTATTGCGATCCCATCACCGAATTTCTATTTAACGAGCAGTAATCAATAAGAATTATGGCCAATTATTCCGCCGAAGATATTGAGGTACTCACGGGGCTAGATCCGGTGCGTAAGCGCCCCGGGATGTATACCGATACCGCACGCCCAAACCACCTGGCTCAGGAAGTAATCGACAACAGTGTCGACGAAGCCCTCGCTGGACATGCCAAGAAAATTGAGGTGGTTCTGCACAAGGATCACTCGCTCTCCGTGAGTGACAATGGTCGCGGTATGCCCGTCGATATCCACCCGGAGCAGGGGCGCCCCGGTGTAGAGGTAATCCTCTCCACCCTGCATGCCGGAGGCAAGTTCTCCAATGATAATTACCAATTCTCCGGTGGCCTCCACGGCGTTGGTGTCTCGGTGGTTAATGCCCTCTCAAAAGTGTTGGAGGTTACTATCCAGCGAGATGGTAAAGTTCATCGAATAGGCTTTAAGGATGGTGAAAAGGCTTCGGATCTTGAAGTGATAGGTGAGTGTGGCAAGCGCACAACAGGCACCAGTGTACGCTTTTTGCCAGATCCCCAGTATTTTGATTCCGCCAAATTTTCAGTGGTGCGCCTGCGACACCTACTGCGTGCCAAGGCAGTGCTCTGTCCCGGTCTTACGGTAACATTTATCAATGAGCAGGATGGAGAATCTGATGAGTGGTACTACGAGGATGGCCTTAAAGACTATTTAGCTGCTGCAAACCAGGGCTGGGAAGTACTGCCAGTAGAGCCGTTTGTAGGTAGTTTTGCTGCTACTACAGAGGCTGCAGACTGGGCTGTACAGTGGTTGCCCGAAGGTGGAGAAGTTACCGCTGAGTCCTACGTAAACCTGATTCCCACCGCCCAGGGCGGTACCCATGTCAACGGTTTGCGGGCAGGCCTGCTGGAAGCAATGCGTGAATACTGCGAAATCCGCAACCTGCTACCGCGCGGAATTAAGCTGGGACCGGAAGATATTTGGAGTCAGTGCTCTTACGTTCTCTCTGCCAAACTGGCTGATCCCCAATTCTCGGGCCAGACAAAAGAAAGGCTTTCCTCCCGTGAAGCGACTGCATTTATTTCCGGTGTCGCCAAAGATGCATTCAGTTTATGGCTGAATCAGCATACGGAAGAGGGCGATAAACTGGCGGAACTGTGTATTGGCAATGCGCAGAAGCGCATGCGCTCCGCGAAAAAAGTTGCGCGTAAAAAAGTCACGCAGGGGCCCGCCTTGCCTGGCAAACTGGCAGACTGCTCCAGTGGAGATACCACGCGTTCTGAACTTTTCCTGGTGGAGGGTGATTCGGCCGGTGGCTCCGCCAAGCAGGCGCGGGACCGGGAATTCCAGGCTATCATGCCGCTGCGCGGTAAAATCCTGAATACCTGGGAAGTTGACTCAGGGGAAATTCTTGCTAGTCAGGAGGTGCATGATATTGCTGTAGCCCTCGGTGTGGACCCGGGTAGCGATAACCTGGAAGGCTTGCGTTACAACAAAATCTGTATCCTCGCCGATGCCGACTCAGACGGCCTGCACATTGCCACGCTATTATGCGCGCTTTTCTTACGTCATTTCCGGCCGTTGGTAACTCACGGTCATGTCTATGTAGCCATGCCCCCACTGTTCCGGATTGATATCGGTAAAGACGTTTACTATGCATTGGATGAATCTGAAAAACAGGGCATTCTCGATCGTATCAGTGCGGAAAAGAAAAAGGGCAAAATTCAAGTAACCCGATTTAAGGGGCTGGGAGAAATGAATCCCATGCAGCTACGTGAAACCACGATGGACCCCAATACCCGCCGCTTGGTGCAGCTTTATATCGATGCCGGTGATGATAGCAATCAACTTTTGGATATGCTCCTGGCTAAGAAGCGCGCAGGTGACCGTAAGCAATGGCTGGAAAGTAAAGGAAATCTGGCCGAAGTTGGTTAAGCGCTAGTTAATCTCATATCTATATTTTTTTACGTTGCCTTAGTTTTCTGAGGCAACAATTTAAAGCTCTATGGAAGGTGTTTTATGAAATCCAATCATATACTTATCTTTTTTATAATTTTGTTATCCCCTATAACTGCGTTGGCCAAGGACATTCAGCCTTTGCTTAATCAGGAAGTCGATAACTATGTAGCAGAACTAAAAGGTGAAAATAACTCAGATTTATCTAAAGTCGCTAATCGTATTACAGGAGCAGGTTTAAGTGATGAGCGTTTATTTGATGTGGTTGAACAGGTTCTCCTGGAGAAACATCAAGCGAATATGACGTTTGCCCAACGTGATGACCAGGTAATTAGTCAAATTGTAAATTTGCTTCGCACACTGTCATCTTCTGGAAATACAAAATATTCATCCACTATCAGCAAAATAATGCGTGAAAGTGGCAATCGTGCGATCAGAAATCGAGCAAAGCATGTACTGACTAAGTTTAGTTTCTATCAGAAACGAAATGCATTGATGCAGAATATGGATGGTCATATAGATACCAATAGCCTTCATACCACGCGGTTACTGAATTTGCTTAATAGTAACGATATGATCATGCAACGATTTGCCGCAGAGGAAGTTGTGCGTGACGGAACTGCTGAAGTTGCAATTCAGGAATGGTTTTACAAGGCGATAGAGAAGGATGTTCGACAGCCTGTAGATAAACTGCATATCGATACACTCGCTTGGTACTGCAAGGCACTGGGTACCGTTAATAAGAATGAGTATAAGGAGTTCCTAAGCTCTATTGCAAATGATAGAAATGTGCATAGAAAAATTAGGAGACATGTTAAGAAAATTCTTGGCTAGATGGCTACAGTCGGGTGAGGTGGATGTATCATCTTGCCCACAATTTATTATTTAGGTTCAGAGACTTTTTAATGGCATGAAAACAAGGTTTACGTTTATTGCCATGAAATTATCTAGAGGTATAGATTTCATTCCTCATATTTTAGTATTACTTTAGTAACAGTTTCTGCCTGCTAATCACAAGCCTCTGTTGTTTTAATGACGCGGGGAATCTTTCCACTTTTATGTAAAGTCTATATTGTTGATTTGATCGTGTAGGTGTATGCCTTTGATTCGTAAATTTCATTAAATGTTAATAATGAAATTGATGTTCAATTAACCTGTTCGTTATTTTCTTACAGGGTATCAGCTGTACAAATATTCTATAAGGAGTAGGTGAGCGATCCAAGTTAAGTGTTTATATACTTCTCAATAATGAAGCATGGGCGTTTGTAAGTTCATAAAGACCAATCGTTGTCACTAAAATTTATATAATTTCAAGCTTGTTCGATGGAGTTTAACTGTAAGTATGCTGTGGGATACATTAAGTGCCGTTGGTGAGCTTGTTGGCGCCTTCGCGGTTGTCGCATCCTTAGTCTATCTTGCTGCTTTAATAAGAGTTCAGAATAAAGAGTCAAAAATTGCTTCTATGCATGAAATATCCATTGCTCATCGAGAAGCAGTAGCGGCAATCTGTGAAGGCCCCATGGCAGATATTTTTGCTAGAGCGATGAAGGACTTTGACTCCTTATCGAGTGCTGATACATTGAGGATCATCGGTTTTGTATACCGTTTTTTTAAAATATGGGAAGAAGCTTATTTTCAATACAAAGCAAATAGGTTGGATTTTACTATTTGGGACTCAATGACTCGGCAATATACCGCATACTTATCGATGACTCCATTCAAAAGAATATGGGATTTACGATCTGAATACGTAGCTCCAGAGTTTCGTGATTATGTGAACTCACGAAAGCCAGTAGATTTAATTTTACCAAACTCAACCAATAAATAATAATCACGACATTCTCTAGGAAAAAATTTAGTAACTACCCTAAACAATAGGCTGATTTATTGGGTCTATAGTTTTTCTTTCCTGAAATGAGTCCGGATAGAATCTAGCTATCCGGACTCTGAGATAATTTAGTTACGACCAGCAATTACACCGCCATCAAGATCCCAAATGGCTCCAGTTACCCAGCTTGCTTTATTGCTCAAAAGAAAATCGATGACATTGGCGATATCCTCAGGAGTGCCAACTCTGCCAATAGGGTGAAAACTGTCGAAGGAAGCAAGTGCGTGGTCTATTTCCCCTGGATCGATAAAGGATTCATAAATAGGCGTCTTAACCACCGCAGGGGATACTGCATTAACACGAATATTGTGATCTGCCAGCTCCATCGCCATATGTTGGGTGAGTGAATGTAAACCGGCTTTGGCCATCGAATAGGCTGAGGAGGGGGTCGCCTTTATGGATTGCTTGGCCCACATGGAGCCAATATTCACTACACTGCCTCCGCCGTTGTCTACCATGTTTCTTGTTACGGCCTGGCTAATAAAAAAGGTGGCACGGTTGAGGTCGAGATAAGTGTCGTAGTCGACCCGAGTATGTTCAAGAAATGCTGTGGGATTAAAATATCCAGCGGCATTTACCAGGTATTTGAAATGATGATTGCTGGATTTGATATATTCGATAATATTGTCGATATCGCCCTGTTGATAGAGATCTGCCTGAAGTGCTTCTACAGAACCCATCTGAATTAAGTCATTGAGGGCTTTTTCCAGTTTGCTGTGATTATTGCCAATAATAATTGTATGGATTCCCTGTTTTACCAGCAGCTTTGCAGTGGCGAGGCCCATGCCACTGGAACCACCAACGATCAGGGCAACTTCTTTTTGTTCAGCAGAATCTGGTTTTTTAATAGAGTCACTCATATTATTTCCTCACTGAGATATGCTCATTACGTGAGTGGAGTTTAGAAAAGAACCGGATAGGTTGAAAAGTAAGCACAAAATGGTGCACTAGTTACTTTTTGGTAAGTATTGATGAAAATAGAGAAAAATATGCTCACGCGAAAGCGCCCACCTATGAGCAGTGCCAGAATGGTTGAGACTATCTATGGCTGTAAATGGTCCCTTACGGTCTATCAGCTTCTGGCTAGAGGGGTAAATCGACCGGGGGAGATGGTTCGCAACGTTGAGGGTTTGACTACCAAGGTCCTGAATGAATGTTTACGTAGAAATATGGAGTTCGGGATACTGGAGCGGATCAGCTATGCAGAGATTCCTCCTCGTGTGGAGTATAACGTTACAGAATTTGGACAGAAATTCCTGAGAATTCTGGACGACTTGGAAAAGCTACAAGAAGAAATTGACGGCTCAGATTTATCTGAAAGTAAATAACTTTATCCCACCAATACCTTCGAGTTACACTAAGTGTCTAAATGATACTTGTCTCACCCTATGAATGAAAAAGACTATATAGCTCGCTATGAGAAGCGTAACTTTGACGCTCCTTTAGTTACTGTGGATGCAGTTCTATTTACCTATCACGAAGGGTTACTCAAGGTGCTCTTGGTGCAGCGTTCTACTCACCCAGAGAAAGGAAAGTGGGCTTTGCCAGGTGGATTTGTCTCTGAAGCCGAAGATAATAGTCTGGAGGCGACAGCTAACCGAAAGCTAAAAGAAAAGACATCAGTTATACCCCCCTATTTAGAGCAGCTTTATACTTTTGGGGGGCCCAGCAGGGATAAGCGGGGGTGGTCGGTAACGGTTGCTTATACAGCCTTGATTGCCCACCAATGCTGTGCAAGTGCAATCGATACTGTGTCGAGTGTGGACTGGTTGCCTTACACTCGGATAGCTCAATTATCTCTGGCTTTTGATCATCAGGAAATTATTAGTCGTGCCCATGAGCGTTTGGTCCAAAAAGCGCTCTATACTATTGTGCCTGCATTTGCATTACCGGAAACTTTTACCTTACCAGAGTTGCAGCAAGTACATGAGGCAATAATTGGAAAACCAATACAGAAAAAATCATTTCGCAGGCGAATTGAGCAGGCAAATCTGTTAGTGGATACTGGTGAAAAACGTTCCGAAAAAGGTCGGCCTGCAGCGCTCTATCGTTTGAGTGAAAGCTCCGCTGATCATAAATTTATAAGAAATTTAGAGCTTTAACTAAAAAATAGTTTAGCTTCTTAAGATAAAAAATTATTAACTAATTTTTTATCTAGCTCAATCAAGTATTGGTATCCATAAGTACTATTTTCCAGGCCAGAGAGTAAACTGAAAGGAAGTTCCGAATCGTACTCTCTGGTAAGTGCTGCAAGCCCGCAGGCAATTGCGGCGACACTATCAGTATCACCACCAAAATCTATACAGGTCTTCAATAGTCCAAGGAAGTCTCGATTACTTTGTAGTGCTGTATTTACCGCAGCCAAGGTTTCTAAGGCATCACAGTTGACCTTGCCAGACCAGCTTCCTATTAATTTTAGGTTGAGCTTTTTCTCAATAAGCTTGGGCAACTCAATTAGAGCTGATTTTTGGTAGATTAATAGATGTGCCATTAGGGCAACTGCTTGAGCAGATAAGATCCCCTCTTCGGTATTGTGCGTAACGCTAGCTTGGCATTTAGCCACTGTTAGTAGTTGATCAATATCGGGAATAAGCCCAAGGGGTACTGAGCGCATTGCAGCACCGTTACGTTTGCTGTGAGGCCTTATCTTGCGAGTTAAATCCTTTCCAGTTTCACAGCTATCGAGAAGGCTTTGAAAGCCTGATGCATATCCAAGGCGAGGATCACGCTTATAAGTGTGGATAAAAGCTTGTGCAAAGTCCGACTCTTGGGGATTCGAATTCTCAAGAAGGAGCTCAGCAATAGCCAAGCTCATCTGAGTATCGTCGGTATAACAACCGGGTTTGATGCCAAGGGGATGAGAGATATACCCGTTAGCATGATTGCTATTGTTAATAATCTCACGGCTACAAAACTCAAATCCGGCTCCGTAGGCATCTCCAACTGCAATTTCCAATAACATCAAAGCCCCCTAAAAGATTACCGATTAGTTAATATTAACTGGCAACAGCCAATACATCTCTATCCTCAACAATAACTGCTCGCTCTCGAATAGTTTCCAGGTCTTGTTCTATAAGTAATTTCCCGTTGCGGTAGACGGTTTTCAGCAAATTATTACGGCCGCTAATATCTTGCTCACGAATAGTGTAGGGCGTACCGTCGGTACGATTTATTAATGCTAAGCGCCCTCTCTTGGAGCGCTTGCCGCTATCGGTGGCGGGGTCTTTGTAAACATCCCGCCATAGGCCATCGACTCGAACCGCGCTGGCTTTCATGGCGAACCTCATGGTATCCCGGTTAACTTTTTGTAAAAGCTCACCTCCCATACCGAAGCTAATATTTTCAGCGCTCTGTTTTCTGGCCTTCATTGCGCTGAGGATGCCCTCAATGGTGTGTAGAGAAATCCCGTCACCCTGGATCACCCGAATAAAGTCAGGAAGTACTCGGAAACCTTTACTATTAATGGTCGCTCCGAATACTCTCATCAAACGCTCAATAGTCTGAGTGGCTATGTCAACGGGATCGCCACTATCCGGGCGAATTACCAGGGTGCCGCCATTATTTTCTACCTTCTCTTTTAATTCACCGCCCCATATATTCTCGATAGCACTCCAAAGATCGTAGCTGTCACTCACTACGGCGACCAGACGATTGTCACCGCTGAATTGTGTCAGCATATTTTCATAGGCTTTGGCTTCCTGCTCACGCCCCCAACTGGTTATGGTGCTGTGCTCTGCAGCGGGTATTGAAAATCCGGCCATTTGGGCTGCGTAGTAGCGGCGGCCGGCGAGTACAGCGGCAATGGTGTCTGTGCCTTGGAAATTTACCAGGTGGGCCAGGCCCCCAATCGCAGCTGTCTCTTCGCTGCTAGCACCGCGTGCGCCAAAGTCATGTAGTTTGAAGGGCAGTGAGTCGAGACCCTCAGCAGTTTCCAGTAAATATCGTTGAATGACCTTTTTGGTTTCCCGGCTTTGGGTGGCAACTGTGGTGGGGTACCAAATTGCGCGCAGCAGGGCGGTTTCGATATAGCTGGTTAGCCAGAAGTACTGAGGGTCTGTATTGACTACTTGGACTAAGACATTCCTAGTCGGGATAATGCTGCCCTCGGGAACTGCTTGAATCTCAATGGGCAGGTAACCCTGATGCTCCTGGAGAATGTATTCCCATCCCTCGCGATTAAATGGCAGGCCATGGGCCAGACAGAGTTCCTCTGCCTCTTCGATCTGCTCTGCGTTGATCGGCGTAGTCAGGCACTGCTTGATAAATGCCTGTAGGCCAAAGAAAACAGCTTCTTTGAACTGGCCGCCCCGGCTCTCGATATAGCTGCTGACATACTGGGTTCCCTCTGGGTACTGAAGGTAGTGGCTGGTTTTATAGCTGTCGACATTCAGGATTGGGTTGTACTGGTTCATCGCGGAAATCCTCCGTGAGTAGTTGTTAGCACCGGTCTCTCCAGTGCGGGCCTTGCTAGTTATTGTCCAAAGGACACTAACAGGACTAATAGTGTCTTTTAGATACTAAGCTGTCAAGTGTCGGCGTATTTTTTTTGGGTATTGGTGGGGGTAATGCGAGTTGTTGAATGTGCAAGAGATGGCAATTGGCTACCTCCTACCAGCTTTAGGCGCCGCCAATCAGGGATTGAATGATGAAATAGTGGTCTTCAAATAGCTGCTGAGGGTCCAGATCAGCGAGGGGAACCCAGCGGGCATGGCGAGCGTCGTCACCGCCCTTTACCTTGGGAAGCTGTTGGCTGGGAGCCAGTTCTATGTAATAAGCGTGCGTTATGGTCCTTCCACGAGCCGAGCGATAGGGTTCATCGAATACATCCTGCCGGCGTATAGATCCTTTCAACACTGGTGTCGGGACTTTAAGGCGTGTTTCCTCTCGCAATTCTCGCAGGCAAGCATCGATCAGTCGCTCACCGGGGTCGACAAAACCACCGGGCAGCGCCCATAAACCCCGCCCGGGAAAAGCTCGTCGCTCTATCAGCAGGATATGGCCAGATTGGACCACTACAGCATCGACAGTAACGTGAGTTGGCGGATAGGGAGCGGTGGCCCAGGAGGATCTGTAGCGCTGGATAAATGCCATTTCTTCGCGTATCTCGCCGTAGGCTGAGTTGGTCGCCACAAACTCTCTTAAAGCGCCAACAGTGCCCTCTGGCAATTGCTTTTCCTGGCTGAGTGAATTCAACAAGCTATCGGCGCTGTCGGTAAATAGTGCCTCCCTAAAGGGGGTTGCACTGATTTCGTTGTGATTCGCCACCCCAAGGGATTCCCACTGGGGGAAGAGGTTGAGGTAAAAACCGCTCTGGTCTTTCTGGTGCCCGATTAATGCAATTTGGGGTGGCTTGTGGAGAATGCTGTGATGAGCAGTCACTATGCCGTTAACTGAGTTTTGTACATTGCGTACCCACAGTTCATCATTGTAAGGCACATCCATTAAAGGTAGGCAGGTCAGGCGCTTGTTGTCGCTCTCGCTTAAGCTTTTCCTGATAAATTGTTCCCGTTCGCGATGAGTCCAGGGGTTGCGAGGATTGCGGGGCTGGTTGGCGGAGCCAATCAGGATAATCAGGTGCTGGGCCTGAGCTAATCCGCACTGGACTACTTTTAGATGTCCGGAATGGAATGGCTGGAATCGACCGATAAAAACGGCAAAATCGTAATGCTGGGCCATAGCAGCAAGCTCCTTGCTGTGAATAAACCCCGGTCTCTCCAGGGCTTGAATAATGGGTCTCGAAGCATTATGTGTCTAATGGACACTAATGGCAAGTGGGCTTAAATTCAATTTTTAGTGGTTCATCGAAGAGGTGGGGTTATATTTCAGTGTCCGAGCCGATTTACTTTTTTTGAGTGTATGAGTAGAACTGATGTGCCGCTGGTTGTTGTTTATTTCCTTATTGAGTTTGGAAGCCTTTGCGCAGGAAATAGAGCCATTTACTACTGATGGTTGTAGCGCATTTCCCGATGGAACTTTTGATCAACAGGAGTTGTGGCTCGACTGCTGTATAGCCCATGATTATGCCTACTGGAAAGGCGGCACATACGATGAACGCGAGCAGGCGGATAAAGATCTGGAAGTCTGTGTAGCTGGAACCGGGGAAGAAGAAGTTGCACTAATGATGTTACTTGGAGTTCGGGTTGGCGGTACGCCTTTTTTACCCACCCCATTTCGCTGGGGGTATGGCTGGCCCTATTTGCGTGGCTACAAGGCTTTGTCACCGGTGGAATTACAGGCAATAAAAAAATCAGAAGGTGAACTTTGACTGTAATTAGGAAAAGCTAGTCACAGAGACAAATTGTTCGTGTTTATTTGAGATACTATTATTCAATAGGGCTAACGGCTAAAGCCTGTAAATAAATATCCGCAAAACCCTCCTTTAGCCACTGCATCAAATTGCGCACCCGTAATAATTGGTGGCGTAGGGGCGGGCATACCATGGAGAGCTCGGTAGACTCAGACCAGCCGGGCAGAATTTCAACCAGGCGTCCATTGGCAATATCTGCCTGGACATAGATATCTGCCAGTCGGGTAATTCCAAGTCCCTCAATTGCAGCGCGATGCATTACCCTTCCGCTAATCAATTTAGTGCTGTTTTCAACTTGCACAACCTGTTGGTTCTTACCTCGTGTCAGAAGCCATTGATCTACACTGCCGGAAATTAGCGGTACAGATGCTAAATCAGCAGGTTTTTCTATAGGCCCATATTCTTGAAGGAACTTTGGGCTGGCTACGTATCGGGTTTTGATAGTGTGAAGTTTACGCACGATTAGAGAGGAGTCCGGCAAGCTGCCCATACGAATAACCAAATCGTACTGGTCTTGAATCAAATCTACTCGGGTGCTGGAAAAGTCCAGATGAACTCTAACTCCTGGATTGGCCTGCTGAAACTTGATCACCAGCGGAGCAATTAAGCTCTCCCCGATAACGCCACCAACAGCGTTGATGCGGATGTTTCCCTCCAGTCCTCCCTTTGATTCACTGGCCCACTCGGCGGCTGAATCCAATTGCTGCATCGCTTGCTTGCAACGCAAATAGTAACCCTCACCAATCTCGGTAAGGCGCAGCTGTCTTGTCGTGCGGTAGAGAAGCTGTATATCCAGGGTTGTTTCCAGCTCTGTGACCAGTTGGCTTAAATTGGCCTTGGAAAAGCCGCTATCCCGCGCTGCAGCAGTGAAGCTTCCGGCATCGGCTACCTGAATAAATGCACGAATAGCGCGCGATGAGATATTGTTCATAAAAACCAAACAATGTTTTCCGATTGGTTGGGCTAATCATATTAGTCGGAATTCCTATACTGGGTCTACTTAAACAAAACTATCCGCTGGGATAGCTCATTGAAGGAGAGAGCCCATGTCCAAACCACTCGTTGTTATTACTGGAGCCAGTTCAGGTATTGGTGCTGCCATTGCCCAGCATATGTCTGCTGCCGGGCATCCTTTATTATTGTTGGCAAGGCGTGTGGACAAACTGGAAGCTTTAAATCTGCCAAATACTCTTTGCAGGAAAGTGGATGTGACTGATATGGCAGCCTTGCGCGAGGCAATTCGTGAGGCTGAGACTCAGTTCGGTCCGGTTGACTGTCTGATTAACAATGCCGGCAAAATGTTACTGGGCAATATTGAAACCCAGAACCCCGATGAGTGGCGGCAAATGTTTGATGTGAATGTATTGGCCTTGCTAAACGGTATGCAGGCAGTTTTGGAAGATATGAAAACTCGCCACTCCGGGACCATTATCAATATCAGTTCTATTGCTGGAGTAAAAACATTTATCAATCATGCTGCGTACTGTGGTACCAAATATGCTGTCTCTGCTATTGGTGAAACCGTGCGCGAGGAAGTGGCGCCTACCGGGGTACGTGTAATGACTATATGCCCCGGCGCGGTGGAAACAGAGCTGCTAAGCCACACTACCTCAGCAGAAATTATTGAGGCCTATCAACAATGGAAAGAATCCATTGGTGGTGCAATTAATGCAGAGGATATTGCTCGCACAGCTATGTTCATGTACTCCCAGCCCCAGCATGTAAATATTCGAGAGGTTCAAATTGCAGCAACAGGGCAGGGACAGTAATCCTGATTTTGTACCGCGCAAACACTAATCGTTTTTCCAAGCAATATTTCTTTTGCTAATATTCCCAACTTAAGCCAGCTAACCGGAGCTGGCTTAGGCTGGAATGGATAGTAAAGGATATGGAGATATCAGTGCGAAGAACGATTTTAATTGCCGGCCTGATTTTATGTTCCTCCGCGTTTGCACAGCAAAATACAGATGAGCAAGAGAGTGGCGTAGCGGAAACGGCAAAATCAGTGATGTCTAACATCGTCAGCTTTGGTAAAAACCTGATGGATGGTGCCAGTGAAGGTGTGGTTGATGGACGTAAAACAGGGCAGAGTACTGATGGTTCTGTTCTTATCAATACCCTGGAAGATCTCAATAAGTATCTGGAAACCGATGTTATCGCAGTGACCGCCCATGCAGAGAGTGGTTGCTATGTTGAAGTTGGTTTTAAAAATCAAAATGACTTCCCCGTGAGGTTAATCGACCTGGATAGCTCCGAGGCAGTGATTCTTATTGACCAGGATGGCTACGCAACCAACTTGTTTAGGGGAAAAGGAAACCCTGAAGAACTTACGATCCCCAGTAATGCTGGACGCAAACAAAAGTTCTACTTTGCTATAGAGTGGGATCAAGTGCGTGAAATCCGGATTCTCGGTAAAGTCATGCAACCATAGCCAGTAACTGGCGCTGGAGAGAAGTGGAGCTGCGGCTGGGGTTGTGGATACCCAGCCTGCTACGCGGCTAATCCACTTCTTGAAATAGCTTTTGAATAGATGAGAAGTCCAAATCACTACCTCCGCGCAAATTGAGAATTCCATAGAGATTGCGCGCCATTGAGCCGAGAGGCGTATAGCTTTTACTTTGAGTGGCGGCTTCCTGGGCCAACCCCAGGTCCTTACACATAAGTCTTACCATAAAACCACCGCTATAGTTTTTACTCGCTGGAACTTCGGGCATTACTCCGGGATAGGGATTGTAATTTTGTAGGGACCAGTTGGCTCCTGAACTTTTTAACATAATGTCGGAGAGCACTTTGGGGTCGAGTCCATTATCTATTCCCATTTGCAGGGCTTCAGCGGTACCAATCATATGAATAGCCAGCAGCATATTGTTACAAATCTTTGCTGTTTGGCCAGCTCCCGCTGCTCCGGCATAGAAAATATTGCTACCCATTGGCTCTAGAACTTCCCGGGCCCTGTCGACATCACCGGCCTCCCCCCCACACATAAAACTCAAAGTTCCTTTGCTAGCACCCGCCACTCCCCCGGATACCGGGGCTTCAATGGCTTGTAGGCCTTTGATTCTGGCTTCACGAATAAGGCGCTTAGAACTGTTGGAAGAAATAGTGGAGCAGTCGATAATCAAACAGTCGCGAGAAATACTGTCGAGCAGTTTGTCGGTATCAATATACAGGCACTCAACCGCCGCGCTATTAGGCAGCATGCTTACCACAAAATCTGCTTCCTCGACGGACCCTTGGGGAGAGGAACACTTTTTGATACCGCTTTCTACAGCGGCATCCAGTATTTCAGTGACCGGGTCAAACCCTTTAACTTCAAAGCCCGCCTTGACCAGGTTGGTGGCCATAGGCAGTCCCATATGGCCCAACCCTAAAAATGCGACTGTTTTAGTCATGCTACTCTCCGGTTAACATTATTTGAGCTGTATGGTTAAGTTGGTGTGCTCTGCATGCTCTATATCACTGTCAAACCAGCGTGCCGTAACAGTTTTGGTTTCGGTATAAAACCGTACAGCTTGTTTTCCATAAGCGTGTTGGTCACCATAAAAAGACGCTCGCCAGCCGGTAAAGCTAAAGAAAGGTAATGGCACTGGAATAGGCACGTTAATACCGACTTGCCCCACTAATATTTCGTGCTGGAACTTACGTGCGGCAGCGCCACTAGCTGTAAATATTGAGGTGCCATTGCCATAGGGGCAGTTATTGATTAATTGGATTGCTTCTTCCAGGGAGTCGGCATTTACCAGGCAAAGTACGGGACCAAAAATCTCGTCAGTATAGATCGACATGTCCGAGGTAACATCGGCAAATAGGGTGGGACCAACCCAGTTCCCATTGGGAAACCCTTCGACAGTAATTTCAGAGCCATCTAACACACAGCGGGCGCCTTCCTTTTTGCCCTGGGCGATATACCCAAGCACCCTCTCACGAGCAGCGGGTGATATTAGTGGGCCGAAGCCCGCTTGCGTATCCTTCCAATGACCGGGCTTGATAGCTGACATAGCGTCTTTAATGTCGTCTACCCATTGCTGTGTCTCCCCAACAAGTACAGCGACGGAAATCGCCATGCAGCGTTGCCCGGCAGCTCCGATGGATGATCCAACAATATTATTAATAGCCGCAGCCTTATTGGCATCAGGCATCACGACCATATGGTTTTTGGCACCGGCAAAAGCTTGAACTCGTTTTAGGTGCTGGGTACCCGTCTGGTAAATATGCCGCCCCACGGGGACTGAACCAACGAATGAAATGGCCTGAATACCGGGATGTGTTAGAAGAAAATCCACCTGTTCCCTGCCGCCATGTACTACCTGTAAAACACCTGCTGGAGCCCCCGCTTCAGCAAATAATTCGGCCAGTTTGCAAGGCGTGACAGGGTCCTGTTCAGAGGGTTTCAGAATAAAAGTATTCCCACAGGCAATCGCCATTGGAAACATCCACAGTGGAATCATTGCGGGGAAATTAAATGGTGTGATCCCCGCACAAACTCCAATAGGTTGTAGATAGGAGTAACAGTCGATGGTGTTGGCAACATTCTCTACGGTTTCACCCATCATTAGTGAAGCGATATTGGCTGCATGCTCAACAACCTCAATACCACGCCAGACGTCCCCTTTGGCATCCTCAAAAGTTTTACCTGTTTCCTCGCTGAGGATTTCAGCCAGCAGCTCCTGATTTTCTTTCAGAAGCGCCTGGTACCTCAACATAATCCGTGCCCGTGCGGTAACCGGCGTATTTCGCCATTGATCAAATGTTTCTTTGGCGGAAATTACTGCGTTCTCCAGTTCAGTCTGGGTAGACAATGGCGCCTGTGTAAGAACATCGCCGGTAGCGGGGTTGGTTACATCCAGCCACTCAGTACTTTTGGACTGAATCCATTCACCACCAATCAATATTGGTAACTTGGAAGGAATATTCTTATTCATGTTAATTAAAGCGCCGAGAGGAGGGAATTTTATCCAACAGTTTAGGTGTTTATTCGCGATTAAAGATGAATTTCACGCTGCTTTTATGGCGATCCACTTTTAATTGAGTAGAGGGTTGATTGACCAAAAAATTAAAATAAATGTATTTGATTATCTTTGTAGAATAGATCGCAAATAATTAACATCCATAAGAAATGAAAAAATAATCTTGCACTGTACGGCTAGTATCTTGTGGCTGGCAATTCGGCTTTGGATTAATGCCTAGCTTAAACGTTGTTATCGTAATGTAACTTGTGAAGAGTAAAAGAGGATTATTCAATGTGTTTTATGATAAAAAGAATACTGATTGTAATCGGATTAATGATATCTCCCATATTTGTTGGTGCTACCACTCTAAGTGACTTAAGTGCACATGAGCCTAGCTCTGACGAGACCTGGGCCGAGCAATGGTTCTATAACATTGCAATTCCCGATGTGGGATATTTCAAAGTTAGCTTACAAACCTATATTGCACCTGACTTTGCAGTTGCCAAGCCTAAAGCCTATATCCATTTAGCTTTTTCTTCAGAGACCGGAGCTATCACGAAGTATGATCTCTTTTTTGATGAAGTGATCTTGAAGCACCCCGAAGGTATTGATGCATTCTACTATGAAGTCCCGGGAGTAGTTGTGGCCGATGAGCAGGGTGTCCAGGTCTTACACCCAGATTTCCTGTTTAATATGGAGTGGGCCGGTGAACACCACCATTACTGGCATGGGTTAAACCCCGGTCAAACCCCATTTGGATTTATTCCTGAGATACCTGGGGTAGGAGGAAAGTGGTTCCTTTATACGGTCGGTACCCCAGTCAATTACAGTTATTTTGATGGTTCTATGTCTCTAGCCGGTGCTGGCTATGCGCAATTGGATAAGGGCTGGTTTGACAAAGAATCCAGTGCCGGTGTGATCTATTCAATGGGGCTAACAGATGATCTCTACTATATGATTACCGGAGCTAAACTGGGTGACTCAGAGATTGAAATGTGGGCGGGGCGATATGTTTCTGAAGAGTATGACCTGATTTTTTTACCGGCTTTTAATGGTTTCTCTGTTAAGCGGGAAGCAGATGCTTGTTCAGGTTATATACAAGTTGAACTTAACAAAATTTCATACAAGTTAGTTGTCGAAGCAAAAGCAGACATTGCCAGCTTTTATCCGCTGGAGTTTCCCTCTGTAATTATTTTTGGTGGTGAGCAGAGTTATATGAAATCCATGCAGGCAGATGTCAACTTCTATCTGTATCAATTTGGACAGTTGAAGGAGCAAATTCAAATGCCTCAGGCCTTGCTCGAATTTAGTGGGCCATTGGCGTGTGATGATTTTTTTGACTAAAGAAGAGTGGTATAAAAGCAGAAATTATTGGGTTTGCAGGAGTTAAATTAACTCCTGCAAATACCTTATTGTATCTGATGGAGAGCGTATTGTATCCATGTAAAGAAAATAGGTTTGTGAAATGTGTGTGAGCAATTGCAAAGCTTTGAGGCATTTTAGTTGTACATAGCTCTTTATGAAAAAGCTTAAATTCAATGTTTTTGGTAGAGAGGTTTTGATCGAAAGGCAGTCGAATAGCTGGGCCACATTCTATCAGGGCAATGAAGGTAAACGTCGCAGTACCGGGATATCAATACCTTCGGAAATTAGTGAGAAAGATTTAGCCCAATACTTGGCAGATATTTGCCATGAATGGGCAAGTGAGAGGTGTACTGTAGTGTATGGATGTAGAGTGAATATAATAGAAAGTGACTAAAGTTGGGGCAAGAAATAGCTTTAAATAAATTTTTATGCTTTTCTTCTGTCGGTAAGAGTAAGACTAACTTGCCCTTTTGCCAAATAGTATACTTTGTGTGAGATGATATAGGCTGTTGATTGATCTGGCTTTAGTGAGCTTCATTTATTTAAGTTGGCTGCTATTATTTCTTGTCTTTCAGGTATGAATTGAGGGGACGTTTTAATTTTACTTTCAAACTAAAGTAATTTTTGTAGGAAATTTATTACACAGTAGATTGAGATAGTTTTACAAGATGTGGCTATATAACAATTATGTATAAATCGATCGATGTGTTACTTTTTTATATTTTTTGTAGTACATCAGTCCCACTGCGCAGCCTAATACATTGATATATTGTGGTGTATAAGATAGAAGTGTGGGGTGGAAATATTTAATGACGAATACTGGATATAGTGTGGTAAACTCATATAGCCCTTCAGGGAATCTGGATATACAAATTTTATTACTATTTGTCGCGGGAAGGAAATTTCAGCTGAGTTTTAAAGGTAAAACTGGGACGTTTACTTGTAATTTGGGGGTTGAAAAATTCATGAAAATAAAATCTAGAAACTTCTGGATTGTAATCCTAGTAAGTCTTTTTTTGATATCTTGTGGAGATTCCAGTTCTTCAGGAGGCGATAAGGGATTAACTTGGGATGAAAGTGATTGGGATAGCAACAATTGGGAATAGATTACGTTATGAACTATAGAAATTTTTTTATCGGTACGATGGTACTTTTTGCGAATGCTAGTTTTGCAGAGCAAATCTCTGTACCTAATGAATTTTTTTCAGGTTCTAGAGCCTTAGCAGCAGAGGTTAATGAAAATTTTACTGCCTTGGTTGATGAGAGTAATGCTCAGGATATTAGAATAGAAAATTCAGAGGCTTTAATCTTAGATATTGTGTCTGAGAGCAATAGCCAAGATGAGCGAATTGCAGCCCTGGAAGGAGCTGCTTCAAAAGAGCAGCTAATTTGTAAATCATGGCACACATATTGGTACTCTGGTAATGGTTCAATAGAGTGTATTTCATCCTCAAGTAGCTCAACTATATCTTTTTCTTTGGTTCAAGATATTTATGCAGCTGGCTGGCAGGCAAAATCAGTAGGTGGGAGTGACAATATAATTATAATATTTGAAAAGTAATAAGTACTTTCAACTGCTTGGACCTCGCCATAGCATGTTTATTTAAGGCGAGGTTCAAATTAGTTTATTAGTCGGAAAGGTTTTATTCGGAATAAGCTTATCGTTTAAATTGTGCATTAATAGTTGATACTTGAAACTGTAGCGGTCAATTTTTTGCTCATTGAACTTTGAGTTCTCTAGTATTTCTTTTTTGCCATATTTGGTGGAAATCAAACCTTTTCTGGCATGGCCGTATTTCGCTGTAGTAACTAATGATATAACTATTAATCCCCGGTTTAGCTGAGGGGAAGGATTTATAGCCATTATCCGCCCCACTTTCTGTTTTCAAAATTTTGAAAATGCGTTTAGTTGGTGCGTTATCCTGACAGTTACTGCGGCGTAATAGGCTTGGTGTCATGCGATAGCGTTACAATATTTGTCAGAGGAATTTTGTGCTAACATCCTGATACGAGTGAAACAAAGTTCCTTTCGGCTTATCTTGTGATTCTTAGGATATTGTAACTGCCTTTGTAATCTATGCCGTGTTTGGGGTAAATGAGATTACCAAATCAACAAGCCTACACGCAAGCATGTTGGTAACTACTACAAAATTGTTCCCGCCCAGATATATGTGATATCGTCTGCCTACGCATTATTGAGTTCAGTAATATCAAACTCCCGATCTAGATAATTAGACATATTGATGTGTGCTTACTCGATTTTCCACTACCGATTGTTCTGTAGCTATGTTCTTGCAAGCTAAGCAGTCTCATTCTTTCTGCTGCAAGGTATTTGTCAAAGTGTATGCCTCCCAGTGTTACATTTTCTGATATTGTTCTTGCTCCGGAGCCATTGCTAACTTTATAGGTTGCTTTAATTAGAGCCTGTAATTGCATAGTTTCTGGCTTTTGTTCATACGGTCTGTCCAGCTAGTTGCGGTAGCTATTATGATTTACGCCAAATACGCCATACAATTGCCGAACAGATTAGCACTCTTACAATCGCTTGACTTTCAATTGTTCAGTGAATCCGGTATCAAGAGAAATGTAGCTTTTTTAGAGTTTCTTTTTCCTCTTTAACCCATCTAAACTTCAGATTTGAAATCTTAGATAAGTAGCTGCTCAGGTGCAATTGCGATACCTTAAGGTGCTTTTCCACTTCGTTCTGCTCGCAATTTTCAAGTTCCTGACTCCATCTATAGGCTTACTGATCCCCATGCTTCGCAAGCTTCTTTCACAGTATATTCCTGGTCGACTACTAACTGCGTATCCTCTAAACGGAGCTAGGGTGGATGTTTCTTTATCAACTTGATTATTACTTCACGTGATAAAACTACTCAAAGCTAGGTAGATGAATTTAGTGTGACATTACATTTCGAACTTTTTTGACGCTTAAATAGTATTACTTTCCTGAGAAGGTAACGATCTTTCCTAATTGCAATTTAAAGGCAGTGCTAACTAGGTAATAGATTCCTTTTAGGGTTGATAAAGATGTTCTGTGAGTAGGTCTCTGCTTGTGCCAAGTAAAACAGGCGCTTAGATACTAAACACCTATTTAGGTCGCATGTAATATATAGGGGAGATGGAATCAGAATAGTAGAAACAGGCTCTAAAAGGCGCCTGTTTCATAAATAATTATACTTGCGAGTTGAGGCTCAGACTTTTCAAGCTTACTCCAAATTTATTCGGGAAACTTCCTCTCTGTGGCTAAAGCCATTAGTTTCAAGGTTTGCCTTAAGTTCTAGTGTATAGGTTAGTAGGGTATAATCTTTGGCATCTGCTTTGCAGGTAAAGCCCATGGATTTTGCGAAGCTGTCCACCCGTCTATTTTGCGCTGATTCAATCGAATAAATTCGCTCAAGGCCTTGGTCCTGGGCACAGTTGATCAGGCGCTTTAACATTAAGCGCCCCAAGCCTAACCCCTGCCAGTCATCACTCACTACAACGGCACATTCACAAGCTCGGCCGTCAACGTCAAGTGCATAGTGGGCTATAGCAACGGCCCGCTGGGCTTTATCGCTACTGCAAAGTGCAATAAAAGCTTCATGTACGTGGTGGTCGTTATCTGTGAGCAATTCCAATAGCTTTTGGCTAGCCTTGCAGCTTCCGCCGATAAAGCGGTCGCGGCGAGTTTCTGGAGACAACTGCTCAATTAATTCTTTCTCAAGCTGGCCATCACTGCGACAGATGGGGCGAATTGAGACTTTGCGTCCATTGCCGAGGGTGATCAGCTCAACTTGGTGTTCTGTATCCACACTGTTGTTGGGTGACATAACGGTTACTATCCTGGCTGCTCAAAGCAGCTTTGTTTTACAAGTTCGCAACGGGATGGGGTACCTCAAAGATAGACGCTCGCGCTGCGAACGTGAAACTATGTTACGGTCCCGAGGTTGTTACCCCCAACAACCGCTCTGTATAAACCTATAAAAGAAAGGAGTTTACTGGGGCGAAACTATACAGTCAGTCTTTATGTGGTATAGTACCGCAGCTGATTTTTCTCAGCTGCGTCATTTGTAGGTCGGTGATCCGCCGGCAATCCCTCCGGAACTTTTCAAAAATTCTTCCTGGAAATTTCTACTGAATGCCGCGCTCCGGTGAATAAGACCGGTGATTAGACGGCTGTACACGCTGGGAGCAATACAAGCTCCCGATGTCGACTCCGATTTCTCTTCATTCTCCCCAAGGGGAATGGGTGTGTTTGATTGCGCCTGCGGCGCAGTTCGAGGTTTATTTATGTTGTTTGAAGATCTGGGCCTTGCCCAGGAGATCGCCCGTGCCGTTGCAGAGCAGGGATATACTGCGCCTACGCCGATTCAGGCACAAGCTATTCCAGCGGTAATGAAGGGCAGCGATATTATGGCCGCAGCCCAAACTGGTACTGGTAAGACAGCGGGCTTCACTTTGCCGCTGCTACATCGCCTTAGTCAGGGGGAGCGCGCCAGAAAAGGGCAGGTACGAGCGCTGGTACTCACTCCAACCCGTGAATTGGCGGCTCAGGTTTTCGAAAATGTGCAGGGGTACAGCCAGTACCTGCCTATGCGCCATGCGGTGGTGTTTGGTGGTGTAAAGATCAATCCCCAGATTTCCCGTCTGCGAGGCGGAGCGGATATTTTGGTAGCTACTCCTGGGCGCTTGCTGGATCTGCACAATCAAGGGGCAATTCGCTTCGATCGCTTGGAAGCCCTGGTACTTGATGAAGCAGACCGCATGCTGGATATGGGATTCATCCACGATATCAAACGAGTATTGAGGATTTTACCGGCTAAGCGTCAGAACCTTCTGTTCTCCGCAACTTTTTCACCAGATATTCGTCAGCTGGCGAAAGGCTTGGTAAAAGATCCGCTGGAAATTGATGTCAGTCCACGCAACTCCACTACTAAAACGGTGCGACAGAAACTCCATCCTGTGGATAAGGCTCGAAAAACGAAACTGCTTAGTCATTTGATTAGGGAGAATAACTGGCACCAGGCCTTGGTCTTTAGTCGCACTAAACATGGTGCCAACAGGCTGGTGAAGCAGCTCGAAGGCGACGGCATCCTGGCAGCAGCCATTCATGGCAATAAGAGTCAAAATGCACGAACTCGTGCCTTGGCGGACTTTAAAGCTGGCAAGGTTCAGATTCTTGTGGCGACTGATATCGCAGCCCGAGGCATCGACATTGACCAACTGCCCCAGGTAGTAAATTTTGATTTGCCCAATGTGCCTGAGGACTATGTCCACCGTATTGGCCGTACAGGGCGCGCGGGCGCTCAGGGGCAAGCGGTATCCCTTGTTAGCGCTGATGAGATTAAGCAGCTTCGCGATATTGAGCGCTTGATCGGCAAGCCAATTCCGCGCGAGGAAATTGAAGAATTTGAGCCGGACCACCAGGTGCCCGCATCCGGTAATCCAAAGCGGGGTGGGTTGCAAAAGCCCAGCTCCAGCAAGCGCCCAGCGGGTAACTCTCAGAAGAGTGAAGGGCGGCGTGAAGCGCGCGGCAATAGCGAGGAGCGTCGGGGCAACCGCAGCAATGGACGCGGTAAGCCTGAGGGGCGTGGAAATTCTGGCGGCCGCAGTGGTAACGCCTCTTCGGGTAAAGGTGCCCCAGCCAAACGCACGGGCGTTAACGGTAAAGGGCGCGGTGCTGAGGCTGGTCGCAGTGATGGACAGAAGCCACAACGAGCTCCGAGACGGCGTCCCAGTAGAGGGCATTCGGAAAGCGCTTAGCGTATTTAAATAAAAGAAATAAAAAAGCGGCTTAGGCCGCTTTTTTATTTCTTAGAAAAAATCCAGGAGGTCCCTTTAAATTTTATCTACTTACCTTCCGAATTTACTTAAAGAAATACATTTTTACTTTTCTTGAAGGTTAATTTTTAAATTGATTTTCGGTACTAGTGTCTGCTTTTTTGTCTTTTTTTGATACTTTATTTCACAATTGATCACACTTCATTTTCACATTTTGTGCTAAGTTGCTTTCGCTTTTGAAGCGATTTTACACAAGGAGATGTTGTGAAGCTTAAGTTACTCTCGAAATTCTTTGTTCTTCCCTCTATTACCTTTCTATGTGCAAGTGTTATGAGCGAGGAAGTTCAGTTTCAGCCTGCAGAGATTTATTCGACAGGGTCAAGAGCGGAGGCTGTCGCCGTTGCGGACTTGAATAATGATGGTCGTGATGATGTGGTAGTGAGTACCTCCAGTAATTTTGATCCTGAGAATGATTTTAAGCTAAAGATATTTTTACAAGATGAGTATGGACAGTTACAGGAGCCCGTAGATTATTTACTGGATGGAGATGGCACAATTCTACCAAAATCCATTGATGTTGGGGATTTAAATGGTGATGGACTTCTGGATATTGCAGTTGCATTTGACGGTGAGCGAATAGATATTTTCTTGCAGCTTCATGATGGGACACTAGTGTTAAGTGAATCTATCAGTTCATCTCGATCTAGCAAAATAGCTGTTGCAGATGTTACGGGGGATGGAATTGACGATATTGTTGGAATAGGTTCTGAGGAAGTTGGACTTGCCATTTATGCTATGAAGGATGATCCGATAAATAATCGTTTGTCCTATATATATCTTATGGAGCCTGATGATTCAATCAGCTTGGCTCTCAAAGATATGAACAGAGATGGTGTTGAGGATGTTATTACAGTTGTCAAGCAGTCAGAACGTAGTGCTTTGGCTGTAATGCTTTCCGAGTCAAATGGAAGTTTTGCTCCAATACAATACTATGAAATTGATGAGGCATTTTCAGTAAATAACATTTCAGTTGATGATTTGAATAGTGATGGTCGTGCTGATATATGGCTTTCTGTCGATGGAGAAGATTCTGATACTACTGAAATGGTTTTTTATCAAAAAGATAATGGGATATTAGAAAATACTATCTTTGCTTCAGTTGAGAATGCATATGGAATGTTGCTGGCCTATGACTTAAATAATGATTTAAGTAGCGAATTTATAGCAGTTCCTTTGCAGGGTAATACGATATCTATTCATAGAAAATTAAGTAGTGATAGGATGTTGGAGCATTTTTCATATGATATACCAGAAGATTCTTATAATAATTTTCAGGGGATAGATGTAGGAGATATTAATAGCGATGGAATTCCCGATGTTGTTATTGCAAGCCCCTCTACCGGTTTGGTCTTATTGAAGGGAAATACCCAGGGTATTAACTTGGCACCTTTAGCTGATGCAGGAGATGATCAAGCAACCAGAAAAGACCAAATAATATTTTTAGATGGCACCCACTCAGCTGATAGAGATGGAAGTATTATAGATTATCGCTGGAGACAGGTGTCAGGTTCACCTGTAATATTAAATAACACGAGCAATGGGTTTGCTACTTTTCTCGCACCTTTATCTAAATATTCGTATTTGGGTATGGATGAATCTTTGGTTTTCGAATTAGAAATTGAAGATAATGAAAATATAGTTTCTATTGATAAAGCAATCGTTACTTTGGATGGAAATATTCCTCCTACAGCAATTACAAATACCTTTCAGGTAGTAGGTGCGGATGAGGTCGTAACCCTAAATGGTAGTTCCTCAAGAGATTTGTTCGGAGAGATTATTAGCTATGAGTGGAAACAAGTAGCGGGTGAGCCTGTAGAGTTGGTGAAAGAATCAGAAACTACTGTCAGTTTTTCTAGTCCAGCATTAATATCTAGCTATCCGTCTATATCTTTTGAGATATTGGAGTTTGAGTTAGTAGTCACTGATAACGAAGGTCTGGAAAGCAGTGTTATTGCTCAAGTTAATGTGAAGAAGCTTGCTCCGCCAATGGCAATTCCCGTCTCTGCCCAAACAGTTTATTCTGGGGAAGAGGTTCTTCTGGATGGTAGAATGTCCAGTGATGCTGACGGTGAGATCGTTAGTTATAACTGGCGTTCGCTTTCCGATATTGACGTAGTCAATTATCCTAATGGTACAGCTAGCTTTATCGCACCTATTATTTCTCCTGAATCGAGAGCCCTCCTTACTTTTGAGCTGGAGGTTGAAGATAATGATGGTCTTAAGTCGATTAGTGTGATTAACGTGACTGTGGAGCGGAATATGCCTCCAATAGTACCTTCTAATTTAATGAAAATCGTTCAGCCGAACTCTCCCGTCACCCTTGATGCTTCAGATGCTTTTGATAGGGATGGAGAAATAGTAAGTTATCAATGGCAGCAAGTATCTGGTCCTTCAGTTGCTATAGCTAATTCAAATAGTGTTTCCGCTAATTTTACAGCTCCTTCGGAGCAGGCCACGTTAGTTTTTGCTGTAACAGTGACCGATGATGATGGAGAAAGTAGCACTTTTGACACATCAGTTAGAGTTTATGAGTTGATCCCTTCAAATTAATAGATGGAGCCCCAACGGGGGCTCTTTTTTACTTTTATTCTGCCCATCTCTATATGCCTATTTGATCTAAGTTTTTTAATAATATTAAAAAATGGTTTTCCTCCAAGCAGTGTGGTGGTTGCTTGAGGTTTCTATAAAATATATTTCCTCTAACTCATTGTGGGTGTTCATATTTTAGGTCTTGGTAATTATGATTTTAGACTAGTGTCTGCTTTGCCATCTAATTCTTTGGGTTTTGCTTTTATTTCCATATTTTGTGCTAAATTGCGTCCGCTTTTTAAAGCAAATTACACAAGGAGATGTTGTGAAACTTAAATTACTTGCAAAATATTTTGCTCTTTCCTCAGCTGCTTTTCTGCTTGCAAGCACTGCAATTGGAGAGGTTCAGTTTCAGCCGGTAGAGATTTATTCCACAGGATCAAAAATAGAGGCAGTTTCTGTTGCCGATGTTAATAATGATGGACTTGATGATGTTGTACTAACTACATCGAGTAACTTTGATCCCGAAAATGACTTTAAGCTAAAAGTATTTCTACAGGATGAATTTGGTAGTCTGACAGGGTCTATTGACTACCCGCTTGCAGGTGGAGAGGCAAGTCTGCCTCAGTCTATTGCAGTAGGTGATCTTGATAATGATGATTTGAAAGATGTTATTGTTGGGCTTGATGGCGGCATAATTGAGGTATACCTGCAAGATCCTGCTAACGGTTTAGAATATGCGGAATCTTTGGAGAACTCCTATTCTGAGCGAGTCGCAATTGTCGACCTTGGTAATAATGGTGATAAAGGAATTCTCGGGATTAGTTGGGGAGAGAATGGTGCTGTAATAACCCATAAAGTAGGGGAGTCATCTACCTATGTGAGTAGCGCTAGCGATCTAGCTATTGAAAGTCCAGGGCAGGTGGCACTGGGTGACGTGGATGGAGATGGTATAACAGATATTTCTCTAATTGCTAACGGGTCTCTCCAAAATAGCTTGGTTGTTCTAGCGCCGGATGATTCTTTGAGGTTGAACGAAATTATCAGTATTGAATTAGATGGAAATGCTGATGTTAATGATGATATTAAAATAAAAGGAATCGCAATTGGTGACCTTAATAATGATGGCCGCAATGATATTTCGTTATCTATAGTGGGTGTGGGGCAGGATAATTTAAGAGTCGCTATATATTACCAGGGAGAAGATAGCTTATTACAGCAACCTGAAATCCACAGCTTTGGAGGTCCTCCGGGAGAGCTTTTAATAAAAGATATTGATAATGATGGCCTTGCTGATTTAGTTGTCTTGCCAGACAGTGGAGAGTTCTTAAGTATTTATCAACAGCAAGATGATGGTACCTTGGCTTTGAGTGAACAAATTGCCATTCCTGGTGCAACTTATACTAGCCCCCAGAGTATGGCTAGTGGAGATATCAACGGGGATGGTATTGCGGATATCGTTGTCGCAAATCCGTTACAGGGATTGGTTATATTAAAAGGTGGTGCTGGGCATATCAACCAGCCACCCACGGCTATCGCCGGTGAAAATCAAACTGCTGAAGGTAATTCGGCGGTACTGCTCAATGGTACTCTGTCTTCAGATTCCGACGGCAGTATTGTGGCTTACCGCTGGACACAGATTTCCGGTACTCCTGTTATCTTAGATGACTCTGGTAATGGTTTCGCTAGCTTTACCGCGCCCTCCGAAATTACTGGAGTTGTACAGGAGTTAATTTTCGAGCTGGAAGTTGAGGATGATAAGGGTCTAAAGAATACTAGCAAAGTGGCGGTTAGTGTTGGAGTTAATTTAGCTCCTGTTTTGATAGTCGATCAGCCAATGTCAGCATTTACCGCCGGCCAAGAGGTTACATTATCCGCAGGCCAGTCTTATGATCCTGATGGAACCATCGTTAGCTATCATTGGCAGCAGGTTTCTAGTGGCCCGCGTATTGAGCTGAAAGAGCTTGATGATGGTTCCGTAACCTTTACTGTTCCAAGGATAGTTGCAGAGCCAGGAGTGTCTTTCTCAGCACTAGTATTTACGATTGAGATTGAAGATAACGGTGGTGCAAAAACTGAACAGAAAAGGTTTTTTTTTGTTAAGGTGTTAACACCTCCTGTGGTTAGGAATGCTTTTCTAACGGTAGAGCCAGGCAAAGAAGTTTTATTTTTTATATCGGCTTCGGATAGTGATGGTCATATTATAGATTATCGTTGGCGTTCGCTCTCCAATACGGATATTGAATTGGCAGTCAACGCCGATGGAATTCCAAGCTTTACAGCACCTCAAATTCCCTGGGGTACAGAATTAGCACTGGAGTTTGAGCTTGAGGTTGAAGATAACGATGGTCTGACTGCAACAGGTATATACAATGTACTTGTGAAATGGAATATGCCCCCAAATATGGGTGTTGGAACTATGAGAGTGGTTCAACCGAATACAAATGTGACTTTAGATGGTTCCTATTCAAATGATCCAGATGGATATATTGTGAGCCAACAATGGGAGCAAGTATCGGGTCCACCCGTTGAATTAGTAGATGCTAATAATTTAATTGCCAATTTTAAAGCTCCAGCAGAGCCAGCTGTATTGTCATTTAAATTGAGTGTCACTGATGACAGAGGGGCGACAAGCCAAATGACCGTCAGCGTAGATGTTGAGTTAGTTCCCCCGAAAGTAATAAGCACTACTCAAGACGTTGAGCCCGGTCAAAATGTCTTACTGGTTCCTGGTATTTCTTGGGATGTCCCTGGTGCGCATATTGTCGACTATCGCTGGAGTTCCCTCTCCGATAGGGGTATTGAATTGATAACTCACGCTGAAGGTAGTGCGAGTTTTATAGCACCACAAAACTCGGGAAGTGAGTTTACTCTGGAGTTTGAGCTGGAGGTTGAAGATAACAATGGCCAAATAGTAACGAGTATATTTACGGTAATCGTAGAAGGGAACATTCCACCGTTTATGGTTGTTGCATATGGGGCTGTTGGCGGTGTTAAGATTAATACAATTTCGACCTTGAGCGGTGGGGCTTCAAGAGATCAGGATGGAACTATTGTGAGCCAGAAATGGGAGCAGGTATCTGGCCCTGCAGTTGAATTGATTGATGCGGACAAGCTGACTGCTTATTTTATGACACCAGCAGAGCCCGCCACTTTGTCTTTCAAATTCAGTATTACGGATGATGATGGAGCAACAACTGAAAAAACTATAACCTTAGATGTTGAGGAATAGATAATTGTGAAAGTGAGCCCCAAGAGGGGCTCCTTTACAATTACTGTTTTTTATAGTTTGCCATATAATCCAAAGTTAACAGAGTCAGCGCTTCAGTACCCTTGCGCAAAGCGTCCTCATCCACATAGAAAAGCGGTGAGTGATTGCTTGGCGCTTGGCTGGCATCCTGATCCCTAGGAGTTACTCCCAGGAAATAGAAAAAGCCAGGGACCTCATTGGCGTAGTAGGAGAAATCTTCTGCCCCTGTGATTTTGGGTACTTCTACAACATTCTTGTCACCGACAGCAGATCTCAGAACAGGCAGGGCCATTTCTGTCAGCTCTGCATTATTTATCGTTACCGGATAGCCCTCCAGAATCTCCACATCTGCGCTTGCACCGGAGCTTTCAGCAATTAACTCCGCAGTGGTTTTTAAGCGTTTGAAAATTTCTTCGCGGTTATCCATATCAAAATTACGGATGGTGCCGTTCAGATAGACGCTGTCGGGAATGATATTGTTACGAACACCACCGTCAATACGTCCGAAGGAAACGACTGCGGGCTCTTTGGTGATGTCGATCTGGCGGCTGACAATGGCTTGGGTGCCCATTACGACTTGTGCCGCGGCGACAATAGGGTCCACTCCACCCCAGGGGCGTGAGCCATGGGTTTGGCGGCCATTGATTGTAATACGGAATTCATCGGCAGCGGCCATAAGCGGGCCCGAGCGATAGCCGATGACGCCGGTGGGTAGTGATGAAGTGACATGCTGGCCAAAGGCCACATCCGGCTTGTACTTCTTGAAGATCCCTTCTTTGAGCATCAACTCCGCGCCACCTTCTTCATTGTCCGGTGCGCCTTCTTCTGCGGGCTGGAATATAAACAAGACGTTTCCAGCCAGCTCATCGCGAAGTCCTGCCAGGACCTCGGCAGCGCCCATCAGCATGGCCACATGGGTATCGTGGCCACAGGCATGCATAACGCCAACATCTTTACCTTGGTAAGTGGTTCTCGCTTTGGAAGCGAAGGGCACATCGGTTCTCTCGGTGACTGGCAGAGCGTCCATGTCCGCGCGCAAGGCAACAGTTGGTCCCGGTTTGCCTCCTCTCAAAAAGCCCACAAGGCCGGTATGGGCGATACCGGTTTCAACTTCAAGGCCCAGTGTACGCAGGTGTTTTTCAATATATTTGGCTGTTTCAAATTCGCGATTGCCCAGTTCTGGGTTCTGGTGCAGGTGGCGACGCCACTCGATCACTTTGGACTCAGTATTTTCCAGCAATTGCTGAGGCTTAGGATCGCTTGCAAAGGCTTGGGTGGCCAGCAGCGATGCACCGATTGCGATGGGCAGGAGCAATTTTTTCACAGCACAATTCCTTCATTCTCATTATCGTCGCCCGATTTTAACCCAGATTTTGCGCAACAGACCCCCTCGCGCTGGCTAGCCTTTATATATTTTGAAATTCCGCTGTTGACATGATGAACCGAACGGTTCAAGATGTTCTGCATGGATTGTGGGAGGGGCTGTAACCACTGAGTAATGAGTACGGCAGGAGGTTCTCACGGGCTTCACAAGACTTGGTGATGCAGAAAGTGATACTGACTGGTCATGAATAGGGCAAACTGTTGTGCCCTGTTTCAGGAGGCACAATGGAATGTCGAGAGTATATCTATGAGGTCCAAGACTAGTGGCATTGCTGGTCAATCACTTTGGGCATTAATGCTCTATTAGAGTGATGGCTGGAAATAATCAGAAGGTGGTTAAGTAGTAGAGACCTCTAATTGTTTCTCACAGGATAATTAGCAAATTAGTTATTAGTGATAATAATAGGCAGGTTATTAATATATCTGTATGTCTTAAGCATAAATAAATAATTATTATATTTATTGTTAAATTTACGTCGCTGTAAATTAGAACTTTTCTTAACTCTGAAGCTGTCTGGCGGTCGCCCCTGTGTTGGGGAGAGGTAAGCTTTGCCTGATGATTGACTACCGCTAATTACAAAGAAGTGGTTCTTATAGCGTATAACCCGATGATTGTTTATTGATGTCTCAGCCATCTTTACGGCTTGGTTGATGGCATTAGAGTGCCTTTTTATCAAATTTTGTAGCTGATTTTATATTGGGCTACCACGGGATTCTATTGCTATAAGTAAATGCCAATTTGCTTAGATTGTTGATTAATTATTTTTTATCAAGTTGTTTGAAGGAGCTGATTTAATGTCATCCCCCCAATTACCTTCGAATTGGGTCAGCCGTTATGCGGATTGGCTTATTCGATATCGATGGATGGTAGCCATTGGCGCACTACTGTTAGCCTTCTTTGCGGTAAGCGGAGCAAGGTTCCTGGGGTTCAACAATGATTACCGGGCATTCTTTAGTGAAGCTAATCCGCAACTACAAGCTTATGAGCAAATCCAGCGCACTTACACCAAGAATGACAATATTCTGTTTGCGATAGTGCCTAAAGATGGCAATGCCTTTTCCAATGACGCCCTGGCAGCCGTAGAGGAGATGACGGAGAAATCCTGGTTGTTACCCTATGCGCTGCGGGTGGATTCAATTACCAACTTCCAGCACACCATTGCCGAGGAAGATGACCTTCTGGTACAGGACTTGGTGGAAAATGCCAGCAGTTTAGATGCAGAAACCTTGGCCTCTATCAAGGTTGTAGCGCTGGCAGATCCCACCTTGAAGGAGCGCCTGGTAAATAGTGATGGTTCCGTTACAGGGATAAATATCACCTTCCAGCTTCCACAAAAATCCATGCATGAAACCCCTGAAGCGGCTGAAGCTGCACAGGCATTGATGGAAGAGATTGAGGCAAAATACGATGTAGAGGTCTATGCGACCGGTATTATTTTACTGAGTAATGCATTTTTTGAGGCCTCTCAGTCAGATATGAGCACTTTAGTTCCGCTCATGTACCTGGTGATTATTGCGGTTGTATTTTTGCTGGTGCGGAGCTTCAGTGCGACTTTTGCAGCGCTATTGGTTATCGTCTTCTCCATGGCCGCAGGCATGGGTTTGGCCGGTTTTATAGGTGTTAAATTGACACCGCCCTCCGCTTCTGCGCCCACCATTATCATGACTCTCGCAGTGGCGGATTCGATACATATATTGGTGAGTCTGTTTGCTGCAATGCGCCGTGGACTCAGCAAGCACGATGCAATTAAAGAGAGCTTGCAGCTCAACATGGGGCCTGTGTTCTTAACTTCAATCACTACCGCCATTGGCTTCCTGTCGATGAACTTTTCCGATGCGCCTCCCTTCCACGATCTGGGTAATATTACCGCGATGGGTGTGATGGTGGCCTTCTTCTTATCGGTTACCTTACTGCCTGCATTGATGGCGATACTGCCAGCCAAGAGTCGCGCCAGTGAATCCAAAATTGGACGCTCCATGGATACTCTGGGAGATTTTGTGATTCGCCGTCAGCGCCCGATATTACTGGCGGGAGTCATTGTCTCGTTGGGATTATTGGCAATGATTCCAAACAATGAGATTAATGATGACTTTGTTGGTTACTTTGATGAATCTGTGGAGTTCCGAACCGATTCAGATTATATCAATGACAACCTCTCTGGTATTTACCAGCTGATTTATTCGATCGAATCCGGTGACAACAATGGTGTCAGCAATCCGGAATTTCTTGCTAATCTGGAGCGTTTCACTGAGTGGATGCAGGCCCAGCCCGGGGTGCGCCATGTCAATACCATTGGCGATACTTTCAAGCGCTTGAACAAAAATCTGCATGCTGACGATCCGGCCTATTACAGGTTGCCTGAGGATCAGGAATTGGCAGCCCAGTATTTGTTACTGTACGAGCTGTCTCTCCCCTATGGCTTGGATTTAAATAACCAGTTGAATGTGGCTAAGTCATCGACGCAGATTATTGTAACTCTCGATAACCTCAAGTCGAAAGAACTCAAAACGGTGGCAGATGCCGGCAGTAATTGGCTGGAGAAAAATATTGGTGTAACCGCCTATGGTGTAGGTCCGTCGATCATGTTTGCCAATATTGCCGAGCGCAATATGGAGGGCATGTTGGTGGGAACTCTGGTTGCGCTGGTGTTAATTTCTGCACTGATTGGTATTGCCCTGCGCAGTGCCAAACTCGGTTTCTTAAGCTTGATTCCCAACTTGTTGCCGGCCGGCCTGGCATTTGGCCTTTGGGGTGCGCTGGTAGCTGAGGTCAATGTGGCTGTCACTATGGTGATCGGTATGGCACTGGGTATTGTGGTAGATGACACAGTGCACTTCCTCAGTAAATACCTGCGCCAGCGCCGTGCAGGCTACAACGTGGAGGACGGACTGCGTTACGCCTTCTCTTCAGTGGGGGTAGCGATAGTTGTGACCTCAGTCATTCTGATTGCCGGATTTATGGTTTTGGCCCAGTCCTCCTTCGGTATGAATTCCTCCATGGCACTTTTGACCGCAATTTGCATTTTGATGGCCTTGCTAGCGGATTTCCTACTTCTTCCAATTCTCTTGATGAAGCTCGATGCCAAGGCGTACGACCCCGCTATTACCTCTATTGAAAATAAGGAGCAAAACTATGCAACCCAGCCGCTCTAAAAAACAGTTTTTGACGCGGGCCCTAGCAGGTGCCCTGGCTCTGGCAGCTTTCTCTGTTTCTGCCAGTGAACTGGACCTGGCCGCAGAGAAAGGTCTGGAAATTGCCAAGGAGGCGGACCGCCGCGACTTGGGATTCGGTGATCTCAGCAATAGCCTTACAATGACCCTGCGCAATAAATATGGTGAGGAGAGTGTGCGGGCTATGCGCACCAAAACTCTGGAGCAGGAAAATGACGGAGATAAATCCCTGGTGATTTTTGACAACCCTCGGGATGTAAAGGGCACAGCATTTTTGTCCTTTACTCATAAAGTGGGCTCCGATGACCAGTGGCTCTATTTGCCTGCTTTAAAGCGAGTAAAGCGTATTTCCTCCAGCAACAAGTCTGGACCATTTATGGGTAGTGAATTCTCCTATGAAGATATCGCCTCACAGGAGGTGGAGAAATACACCTATAAATATTTGCGCAACGAGTCTTTCGATGGCCGCGATCACTTTGTTCTGGAGTTGGACCCGGTTGATCCTAAATCTGGTTATTCCATTCAACACCTTTGGGTTGATACAGAGGAGTACCGCGCATGGAGAACCGACTATTATGACCGAAAAGGGGACCTGATGAAGACCCTCACGATTTCCGACTACAACCAGTACGGTGATCAATACTGGCGGGCCAATAAAATGGAAATGGTTAATCACCAGACCGGTAAATCCACAGAGTTGTTGTACGGCGACTGGGTATTTGGCAATGGTTTTACTGATCGCGACTTCACCAAAAATAGTCTCTCCAGGGCGAAATAGGGATTGCGCCCATGGTTAACCGAAAAATACTCACTTTGTTGCCACTATTGGCGGCGTTGAGTCATACGGCTGGAGCAAATGAGTTGAGCGGTTATGCGGGCCTGGAGGCCCGCGCATTCACTGCAGACCCTTTGGATTCAGCACAAAGTGATGCCGGTCTTTCTGCGTCTTTAAATCTCGAGTACTACCGGGATTTTGACGATGGAAACCAGCGTGTTGTGGCCAGTGTCTTTGGGCGCTGGGACAGTGAGGATAGCGATCGCAATCACGCGGATCTCGGCGAGCTTTACTGGTGGAAAGCTTACGATAGTTTCGAGCTTTACGCCGGGGTGCGCAAAGTATTTTGGGGAGTTACTGAAACCGTTCATTTGGTGGATGTGATTAACCAGGATGATGTACTGGAAAATATCGATGGTGAAGACAAGCTTGGCCAACCCATGATTAACCTCCTGATGGAGCGTGATTGGGGAACACTGGAGGTGTACGGTTTACTGGGTTTTCGCGAGCGTCAGTTTGTTGGCCGGGAAGGGCGATTGCGTGCACCGCTGCCAGTGGATGAGGATGCTGCGGTCTATCAATCTGACCGGGAGGAAAAGCATATAGATTGGGCCTTGCGCTACAGCCATGTACTTGGAGATTGGGACCTGGGCCTCAGCCATTTCTCCGGCACTAATCGGGATCCATTATTGCTGCTTACGGAAGACGGTTTGCTTGCGCCTTACTATGCACAGATCGATCAGACGGGTGTGGATATCCAAACTACCCGTGGAGCTTGGTTGTGGAAGTTTGAAGCTATTTCATTTAAACCTCGCGGTGAAGATCGTCAGACAGCGGCTGTTGGCGGTTTCGAATATACATTTTATGGTATTGGCGAAACGGTTTCAGATCTTGGGGTATTAATGGAGTATCAATTTGATGATCGTACTGGACCTTGGTCGACAGCCAGTCAAAATGATATTGCGATAGGTGCGCGCTATGCCCTAAATAATTCTCAGGACACGGAGCTTTTATTTTCCGTAAGTACCGATTTGGATAACGGTAGTCGTTTTTCCAATCTGGAACTGACCCACCGACTAAATGACCGCTGGTTAATGGAAGCGGAAGCGCGTTTTTTCGGTAATGTCGATGAAGAAGACCCCACCTACGACTTGCGCAACGACGACTATTTTCAGTTGGAATTACGTCGCTATTTTTAAAAGTTAATTCTCACAGGAATGCCCCCATTCCCACCCCAAAGAGGTAAGAAGTTTTGGGGTGGGCTTTTTTTAGGGACGTGTATACTGGTCCAGAATTGTGGATAGCTGTTGGTAACTGTTTTTGCCGGCGGTGGTACTGCCTGTGCCTTTATTCAGGGCCACTACGCCTCGGCTCACCGCCATAACCATCGCGGCGAGGGCGGCACAATCGACACCTGCCTGCAACTGGCCATCGTCGATAGCTTTTTGCATACGGGCTTCGATTCGGCCCAACATATCATTGGTACCCTTGGCTACCAGGTCTGCGAGAAACCCTTCACTGGCACCCAACTCCATTGCTGCCATAGTGGCGATACAACCTTCAGGGGTTTCCGAACTTTCCATTCCTGACTGAAGCATTTCCAGAAAGCCGCCCATGGCTGTGCGGAAGTCCGGGTGGTTCAAAGTGTCCATAGCATCGCAGGCATATTGGGTATGGAAGTGTTCCAGACAGCGGCCATACAACGCCTCCTTACTTTGGAAGGTGTTGTAGATACTGGATTTATTCAGTCCCATGGCCGATTCAAGATCTGACAAGGAAGTTGCTTTGTAGCCTTTTTCCCAGAAAACGCGCATGGCCTTGTCCAGAACTTGTGACTCATCGAACTGCTTGCGCCCACTCATTTATCGCTACCAAACCTCAAAAAAATGATAGTGACATATCAATCTGGGGCGGGCAAGACACGGGGGATAGAGTCAGGAAATTAAATGATTGTCACAGGTTATGGATGGGTGGTCAGTAGCTATTAACCACGCTTTGAGAGCTGATGACTGATAGGACCCTCTTAGCCGTTTACTCAAAATTTTTGCTGCAAGTGACCAACGCGTCTTGAGTGCAGTGTGTTCTTTCCTTCTGACCCAGTAGTAACCTATGATTTCGTCAGCTATTCAATAGATAAGGAAAATGGAGATTATGGGTATTTTTGATAAAGCCAAGGAACTTGGTGAAAGGGTCAATGAATCTGTAACCGCTTTTAGCAGTGATGATGTGATAGCCAATACCGTAATCAAAGCGGTAGAAAAACAGGAGAAGGTCAATGCCATTCTCAAGGCCAGGGGATGCAACTATCGTGTTGCGGATATCGATCTGGGTATGGGAATCCCACCAACAGTGACCTTTGGAGTAAGGCGGGTGGATGAGCTTGCTGAAAAAAAGCCTCGTGATATTGGCACTATGGCTTCTTCTACCTATGAATAACCGGTTTTGTAGTTAGTGATTTTTTAAATTACTTTGCCAGAACTTTTATAAAGTGATATTGGAATAACCTTTATGAAGATAGTACGTAGCAGCGATTTTACTGGTGACAAGCCCTGGGCATCTCAACTTATCGCTAATATGAACGGAATTACCACTAAGCTGCATTGGACCAATAAACCTTATATTTGGCATATCAATGACGGTCAGGAAGTCTTTGCTGTTCTCGATGGTCGCGTAGAAATGTTTTATAAAGTAGAAGGCGGAACAGAATCTGAGCTTCTGGGACCTGGCGATATATTTTACGCTTCCGAGGGCACTGAACATGTAGCCCACCCTGTTGGGGAGGCTCGTATTCTGGTAGTGGAATCGGACGGTAGTGTGTAAGTAGCTTCCTTCTCTTGGTTTATTCTTTAGTTATTCCCCTAGTTTTTTTGCCATTTAAACATTATCAAAAGTACCCCTGAGCAGATATTTACCTTGCTCAGGGGAAGGTCTGTTTAAAATTGGCTCTGTACCAACCAGGCATGACAGAATACGCCGACTAACTGTCTTTTTTATGCCACTTATGATGGAAATAACTCGGTAATATAGGCGTGGTTTTGCTGTATTTTTATCGGCTAAGATTACTGAAGTCAGTTTGTGAATAGCAGTGGGAAAAATATGGACCATCTTTTCCCAGGAAGAGTTTTTAATTGTTTTCCTTGCCAGAGATAAAGTCTATACGAGTTGTCCATAGGTCTTCTTTAGCGGGAAATTTTCTTTGCATAAAGCAGGTGAAATAGTACGAGTAATTAGTTTCTAAAAATTGTTCAGCTAATAAGGAATTACTCAGATGCTGGAATTAAGACCAAACTGTGAGGGTTGTGATAAAGACCTACCGCCAGATTCAAAAGAGGCGATGATATGTACTTACGAATGTACTTTCTGCCAATCCTGTGTCGCAACATTACTCAGCAATGTCTGCCCTAACTGTGGCGGTAATTTTTGTCCCCGCCCTATTCGACCGCAGGTTGCACGACGTCGTGGTGTCGGTATTAGCCATCAACCGGCCTCACGAAAGCGGGTCAATACACCATTTAGCAGAGATGAAATCCGCTTATTCATCGATACCGTGAAAAATATTGCCCCAGCCGATCGCTAAAATAAAGTGACCGAAGGGCTCAGTCTGGTTTTGTATTGTGCGGTTTTTCATGCTTACTTGAGCCATGCATGGGGTCATGCGGTTTCTTTATAGGGTGAGTTGTCCGTTGTAGTAAGCTTTGGGGCTGGCAAAATATTGCCTGACGCCTTAAGTTATATCGCCTTTTTTGGGGGAAGTTAGAAGGATAACTATGACGAGTATCGTAGCGGATATCGGTGGGACCAACGCCCGATTTGCCATCGCCAAGCCCGTAGCAGAGGGTTATCAGCTGGAAGAGCTCAAAGTGGTTGATTGCCAGCGCTTTGAGGGATTTGATGCAGCTTTACAGCACTGGCTTGATGGTTTGGACCAGCCGCGCCCGGAAAAGGCGTGTATTGCAGCAGCCGGTCCGCTGGAGATGACTCCAAGTGGTGGCCGGGTATTTATGACCAACCTGGGCTGGACCATTGATGCCGGGGAGTTAGCACAAGAGTTTAATTTCCCTCATTTGGAACTGATTAATGATTTTGCCGCCCTGGCGCAATCTCTGCCTCGTCTCGCTGAATCGGATTACCAGGTACTGCGCGATACCCCCCGGGTAGAGGGTGCCCCTATGGCGGTGCTCGGTCCGGGAACTGGGCTCGGTGTTGCCGGGCTGGCTGAGGCCGACGGTCGATACCATGTGTTGGCTGGGGAGGGCGGCCATGCCAACCTGACAGTTTCTACTGAGCGTGAATTACAGCTGCTGAAAATTCTGATGAAATCCCAGGTGCCGGTATTTAACGAATGGGTTTTGTCGGGCAATGGGTTGGTTAATCTCTATCGTGCAGTTTGCGAATTGAACGGTCAGGTCGCTGAGGACCTGATGCCCCCGGATGTCAGTGCCCGTGGTCTCGAAGGCTCAGACCCGCTGTGCCGTGAAGCCTTGATAGATTTCCTTAATTTCCTCGGCAGTGCCGCCGGTGATGCGGCCTTGTACATGGGAGCCCGTGGCGGCGTATTTTTGGGCGGTGGTATACTGCCCAGGATTGCCGAGTTGCTACCGGAGAGCGAATTTGAGCAGCGTTTCCTGACTAAAGGACGTGTGGCTCAGTGGATGGAAGCCGTTCCGGTATACGCACTGAATGCGGGTTACCAAGCCCTGATTGGAGCTGCTGTGCAGCTGGAGGGGTAACTATCTGGCACTTTTGTTAGGTAATAGCCTGACAAACATGTATTAAATTACACCTGTGATTGATCTCACATTTTTTCCCGTCTCCTCCCCCCTCGGGGGAGGATGTTATGGATTAGGGGCCACCCTAGGATGCAGGGTCTCAACATAACGATAAGTCCAGGGAGAAGATGATGAGTCTATCCAATAAAGGTAAAGGGGCGCTCAGACCCACTTTGCTATCTGCTGCCATCGCGGCCTCCGTGTCCACCTCGGTTGGGGCCTTTGCGCAGGAGCAGGAAACACTGGAAGAAGTAACAGTTACCGGTATCCGCACCAGCGTTTTGGACTCCCTTGAAGCCAAGCGCGCCGCCGACGTTGTGGCCGATGTGGTGGATGCGGGCGCTCTGTCATCTCTTCCTGACCAATCTATCGCCGACGCCCTGGGCCGTTTGCCCGGCGTAACCACCGTGCGATCTTCCGGCCAGTCGTCGGAACTCAATATTCGCGGTATGAATGGCGACTTCCTGCAGACCACCCTGAATGGTCGCGAGCAGGCTTCCACTAGTGGTTACACCGAGAGCACTCGCTGGATTTCCTTTGATCAGTACCCGGCCGAGCTGATCAATCAGGCTGCGGTCTACAAGTCTCCAAAGGCATCCCATATTGAAGGTGGTGTAGCGGGCTCTGTAGAGCTGAAAACAGCTAATCCTCTTGATGCCGAGAAAGAACACAACTTTAATGCCAATGTACGCATGTCGTTTAACGACGCAGCAGACGACGTCGGTGCCGACGAGTTCGGTGAGCGTGTCACGCTGTCGTATATGGGTAAATTTATGGATGACAAGGTAGGCGTGGCCCTGGGTTATTCTCACCTTGAGCAGCCGAACAGCTTTGTTAAATCCCGCACGGGTGCAGATGCCCAGATTGGCTACGAGCAGGGAGTTGACTACGATGGTGACGGCAGCGCAGATGCATTGCCGCGTGCATTCCAATGGCAGTCAGGTGACGGTACTGATACTCGTAATGGTTACTTAGCGAGTTTCGTTTTCCAACCTACCGATGGCTTCAAGGCCCAGTTGGATTACTTTAAATCCGACTTTGAGCGTGTCGACACTCGCCACGGTATTACGGTTGGTGGTCTGGCCAATACAGGCAGTTATACCCTTTCCGATACTGAAGTAAATGGCGGTGTGGTTACCGATGGGACGGTAAGTATCACCGATCCAAAAACAGTTTACGATTCCAGCCCCTGGTTTGAATCCCGCTCTGAGGATCAATCCACCCAGGCGGACAGCGATAGCATTGGCCTGAATCTGGAGTGGAATCTTGGTGACCGCCACACCCTGGCCGTTGACTACTCTTACAGCAAGGGCACTAAGACACGCAAGGACCAGATTGTGTCCATGCACGCTTATGACCTGACCTATGATGACGATGGTAACCTTGAGACCTGGGAGGAAGCGGCTGGACAGAGCTTTGCCTATTCCCTTAATGGCGACGGTATTCCCTCAGGCGTTTTCTCCGGTGTAGATTTCACCGATCTGGACACCATGCGTTTGTCTCGCTACGAAGAGTACCCACACGAGTACACCGATAAAGTTGAAGCATTCAAGTTTGATTACAAGTTCGACTTGGAGTGGCGAGCCATTGCCTCTATTGAGACAGGATTCCGTGTCTCTGAGCGCACCTTCGATTCTGAGCGTGGGGCCTTCCTTTACGGTAGCCGCGATGGTCAATTCAATGACTACTGTGCGGATAACCTGTCCGATATCGACTGTGAGCCGCAACTGCTGGACGGCTATGTCAGTGTTGAATCCACTAACGGGATACCGCAATTCGTAGTCAACGATATGGATGCCCTGGCTTCCAGTATTTTTGGTGCCGGTAACTACGAAGGTAAAAAGGTATTTAGCCAGGACTGGACTTTTGTTGAGTCCGGGGCTGTGAAAGAGGAAGTCTTTGCCTATTACCTGATGGCTAATATCGATACCCAATTGGGTAATATCCCGGTAACAGGTAACTTCGGTGTGCGTGTTGTGGAGACCGATGTAAAATCCAGCGGTATTCAAAATGTGGGTGCTGGCAACGGTATCGAAATCACCGATGACGTGGGAGTAACTTCAGACAGCTACGACTACGTTGAGTACGGCCCCGAGTACACGGATACCTTGCCTTCCCTCAACTTGAACTTTGAGCTGACCGAGCAGGACTATATCCGCTTTGCAGCAGCTAAAGTGATGGGTCGTCCGCCTGTTGGGCAGCTGAAAGGCGGTGCTGGCTCCTGGAACAGCGTTAACAGCGATGGTGCTACGGAGTACAACGTTTGGACTAAAGGTTCTCCTTATCTCGATCCATTCCGTGCAAACCAGTTTGACCTGGCTTATGAGCACTATTTTGAAGATGGTGGTGCGGTAACTGCAGCCATTTTCTGGAAGGACATCGAGAGCCTGGTAGAAAAACAATATATCTATCTGGATAGCCAAACGGATCGTACAGCGTTGTTTGACTCTTTGGGTATCGAAATTCCAGTTGGCCTGGAAGCAGGTGCTTTTGAAACTTACGTGAACAACGACAAAGGCGGCTATATTCGAGGTATTGAGCTTGCGGGTACCAAAACCTTTGATCAGCTGCCGGGTATTTGGGCTGGTCTGGGTATGACTGCCAGTTATTCATATACCGAGAGTGAAACCGAAGTGAGTGGCGGAAGCCTCTATGGTGAAAATCTGCCGTTGCCTGGCCTCTCTGAAAATGTCTGGAGCACTACAGTATTCTGGGACATTGGTAATTTCAGCTCTCACGTCAATGTTCGTTACCGGGATGAATTTATCCTGAATATGCCGGTTCCGGGTAGCTCCACACCTGTGGAAGCACAGGCTTATACCACTGTCGATGCACAGATATCCTACGCATTTGATAATGGTATCGATGTGATTTTCTCAGCGAATAATCTTACTGATGAGGCTGATGTGAAATCTTATGGGGTGGATGGTGTCCTCGGTGAATATACTGAATTTGGGCGTCAGTTCTACCTTGGCTTGAACTATAGCTATTAAGTACCGCTAATTCTTCCGGCGTAAAACCGGAAATGTGTTAAGAGACCGCCCGCTGAGTAACGCTTACCGGGCGGTTTTTTTTTGAAATATTAAAGGCCCAAACAATTAAGTTAGGTGCCTAGTTTTCGAGAGCCGTCATGAGCAGTCAACGTAAAAAAATAATTATTCTTGGCGGGGGTACCGCTGGTTGGATAACCGCCAACCTGATGGCGAACCATTGGCAGGATAAAGGGTTTGAAATCACCCTGGTGGAATCACCGGATATCGGGATTATCGGTGTGGGCGAGGGATCAACTCCGCCACTAAAAGGTTTTATGGAGACTATTGGTGTTAGCGAAGCGGAGTGGATGCCTGCCTGTAATGCTACTTACAAAGTGGGCATTACTTTTAGGGACTGGTCGGTTAAGCCGGGCTTTACCGAATATGTTCACCCCTTTGTCGGCCAGCCGGACCAATTTACTATCCCGGCATTTTTTCACAATAGTTTTCTGCGTAGAAAGGGCGTTGAACTGGAGGGGCACCCGGATCACTTCTTTCTGGCAACAGAGATGATCCGACAAAAATTATCTCCGGTCGCGCCGGAAAACTTCCCTTTTGAAATTGCCTACGGCTACCATTTTGATTCTGGTTTATTGGGCCAGTTTCTGCGTCGTGTTGCCGAAACAAAAGGGGTTCACTACAAGGTGGCGACAGTAGCCGGCGCTATGCTCGATGCGCAAGGTAATATAGACCACTTGAAAACTACTGATGGTGAGGTGCTAAAAGCGGATCTTTATGTAGATAGTTCCGGCTTTCGTGGAAGCCTCATACAACAATCTCTTAAAGTTCCTTTTATTAGCAGCGCTGAGAGTTTGTTTAACGATTCTGCGGTTGTATTTGCTACAGATCAGGAAAAAGAGTATGCGCCGCACACTATTTCTACGGCGATGAAATATGGTTGGGCCTGGAAAATTCCCCTGACTAACCGCAATGGCAATGGCTATGTTTACAGCTCTCGTTTTGTCGATGATGACAAGGCGGAAACGGAATTCCGCGCTCACCTGGGCTTGTTGAACAGCGATGTTGAGGCGCGTAGATTAAAGTTCAAGGTGGGACGGGTTGCCCAACACTGGGCTAAGAATTGCCTGGCAGTGGGCCTCTCTCAAGGCTTTATTGAGCCTCTGGAGGCAACGGCGCTGGATATGGTTCAGGAAACCGTGGTGCGCTTTATAGAGGCTTACAACAATGGCGATCATACAGATAAGTTCAGGGATGACTTTAATAATCGTATCAGTGCTCGTTTTGATGCGGTGCGGGACTATATTGTCTGCCACTACCGTATCAGCTCGAGAACGGATACGGATTACTGGATTGTTAATGGGGCAAATGAAAAGATATCTCCTTCTTTGCGCTCAATCTTGATGTCATGGATGGCAGGTAAGAACATTACTGATGAACTGCTGGATCAAAAACTGGATGTCTACTTCCCCAATGTATCGTGGAACTGCCTGTTGACCGGCAAGGGCATTTACCCAGATCAGGAACAGCTACGTCCAGGTAATGAACTAGCGCACAAGTATAAAATGGAAGAGATCAGGGAGTTTAACCGGCGTTGTGCTCTTAATTTTATGTCGCATATGGATCAGTTAAACCAATTAAGAATGGGGTAGATAAGATTCTGGAATAGTGCCACAGTTATCCGCGAGCACTATTCCATCTTCATTGGTTTTAGAAATAAACCTTCTTAGTTAAATAAGTGTTTATTCACTATCTTTTAACTCAATTTTCTCTGACTCTGTAATACGTAGTGTGCGTTTTTCTCCTCGCTCACCACGGATTTTTACTCTGTCTCCCGATTTCATGCCCTTGAGCTTGGCTTCATCGGCATCGATAAAGAAGTAGTGGCCAGTCTGTTCATCTTTCAGGGAAAACTTACGCTTGGATTTTCCGGTTTCAAAATCTTCCGCGATAATCTCTTCTAACGTGCCGGTGACAGTTTCCTCCGCTTGCGCAAACAGCGTGAAGCTAAAGGCAAATGCTAGTAGAAGGAGTTTTTTCATAGTATTTATCCTGCTTTAACGGATTAAAAATCTAATCACTGTAACTGACCAAGATAGTGGCTGACTGGCTATCGGTAGCCCGGGACTGAAACTCAATGGTTAAGCCAATATTTGAGTCAGTAAAGCTATCCCCAGGTTCCTCAAGTTCCGCTACGTGATTAAACAGTTTGCCATCAAGATAATGAACGGATACTGAATTTTCCATATGGGATGAAGGGTTCAGTATGTCATGATCTATATGGTAGTTAACATAGTAATAATCTTCCCCATTCTTACTGCCTGAGCTCTCAACTTTCAGCTGCTGGGGCAGGCTTCCTGAGAGTTCCCCTGCAGTCAGCTCTATGGCTTCAATCTCCACTTCCTCTGAGCTACCGGCTGCTTGTGTTACCGTTTTGGTATATTCGGGGAATAAATCATACCAGCCCATGTATTCCCGGTGACCACTGCCGAACAGGCGTGACTTCCAGGCATTCCCCATAAAGCTACCGCTTGTTCCATACTCATTTTCGCCGCTATCGTTGGTGTCGCCATCATTATTGTCATCATTACCGGCATGGCTGAGTCCAATATTATGGCCGAGCTCATGTCCCATTATCATCTGGTCTGTATAAGCAGTTACGATACTCCACTTTCCGCCAACAGAGGCGACGCCGGCACCTACAAGTCCTGCATTTTTGGCTTCTGGAGGGAAGATATATACTCGGTGGCGCCAGTCACTTAAGTCGATTGAGTTGTTGTTGTCATCAACCAAATTAGCTTCGGCCCAATCGGTTGCATTGTCTCGCCAAGTGTATCCACCGTCAGTATATTCTCCCCCCTGGCTGGAGCGCGCTGCCGCATCATCAACACTCAGAGTACCGCCATTTTGGCTATCGGGAATATCGTAACTGATACAGTCAATGGAGCTGTCTTCATTGCTATCTTCCCCATAGCAGTAATGTTCCAGGGAGTTGTCACTGATACGATGGCGCAGAAATTTTAGCTGCCCCAGTGAATTCTTAAGATAGGTATTATCGAGGGAATCCTCATCGTTAAATACCATATCTGCAATATCAGAGATATCAGTAGTATCTGTCGGTACTGCATCAGAGAAGTTCATAAAAATGAACACGATACTGCTTTCTTCAGCATCTATAGTGACGACAGCAAAAGTAATCGATTGGGTAGAGCCATCGCTCAGTTGAAACGAAATGGTTTCTTCCGTGGTTTCACCACTGTTTAAATTATCTGCAGAATCATTCAGGCTATATTCCCAATCCCCATTGCTGTATAGCTTTAAATTACCGTAAGTACCATTAATAGATTCCTCGATAAACTCCGGTGTGTTGCCATCAACATCTTCTAAAAGGAGTGTGCCTGAAGCAAATTCCTTACTTTCAACAACCAGAGTGGCCAGTGGACTGGAGGGGCTAAAGGTGTAGGCATCATCGTAGCCGGTAATGGTAATGGAAATAGTGGCTTCTGAATTACTGGAGCCGACACCAATAGTGAATGTGTCGGTAGCTAACTCTGAGCCCGCGATTGGGTCAGCCAGTTCACTATCGAGGTTATAGGCCCAGCTGCCATTAACAGATATTTCCAGTTCACCATAAGTGCCCTGAAAACTTCCAGACTCAAAGGTTTGGTTACTGTTCGAACTGTCGACCAGTTGTCCTGAAACAGATGTTTTATCATCTTCGCTGACATTGCCACTGTTGCCGCTTATGGTAGAGGAGCCATCACTGTCGGAGTCGTTGTTGTTATCCGAGCCTGACCCGGAGTTGTCATCATCAGAGCCAGAGCTGCCATCGTCGTCGCCAGAGTCAGAACCTGAATTGCTATCGCTGCTAACTGTAGTGTCTTCATTATCATTGTCGTCGGAGCCCCCGCCCCCACCACAAGCAGTGAGAAATACAGATAAACTGATAGCTGTGAGTAACTTCAGTGAATAGGTCATATCGCCTCGATAGATCCAGTGTACTAAATATGATTGACGCGGAGTATAAAGAGCCGATAGTCATATTCTGTGATGGCTGGCTTGCTTTTGAGACAGGTTTTGCACCTGAATAAAAAATAGTGCTATCGATCGCACCTTGGAAATTTTACTGAGAAAATTACAGGGAAAAAGCAGGAAAATAATTGGAGGCTTCCCTGATTGAGGAGGGGGTTATTCAGGAACCCGTTGGCAAAAATAAGTTGATAGCGGTCAACTATTTGGTGTGAATAGTTGACCGCGTAAGTATTGTTACTCCTGAGAAAGCCCACTAAGGAATTGTTTTAGGTGTGAGACATTACAATCTTTTGTGTCGGCACAGTCTTCCAGCATTTGTTTTAATTGCAGGTTGTCGCTTTGCTCAGTAGCCAGTTTCAAATAGTGAAGTACCTGGTCAAGGTTTTTGTCGACAGATTCTCCCTGGCTGTAGGCTTCAGCAATTCTAAGTGAGGCCATACCATGCCCCCTCTGGGAGGCCTCCTCATAGAGTGACATTGCTCGATCCAGATTCACCTCTACTCCGAGGCCCTGTTCATACATTCTGGCTTGATTAAAATATCCATACTTTGAATTTTGATTGGCTGCCCGCTCGAACCAATAAAGTGCCCTGGAATAGTCACTGATAGCATTGTTGGTGTCCAGATACATGAGCCCAAGCTTGTTCATTGCGTTAGCCAAGCCACTCTCTGCTGCTTGAGTGTAATAGTGGATAGCCTGCTCCAGATCCTTTTCTACTCCGCTGCCCGTCTCATAGAGCCCAGCAAGCCTGGCATTGGAGATAGCAGAGCCTTCTGCTGCAGCGAGTCGATAGAGTTCTGCGGCATGGGCCGGGCTTTGTTCCACTCCATAACCATGTTCGGCTGAGTAACCCATATTGGTAATGCATTCCAGGTTTCCAGCTCTTCCACACAATAGATACCAGGCATAGGCGATCTCTGCATTGGCATCTGTAATAACTTCTTTGGAATGCAGTACTCCCATTTTCAATTGCGCGGGGAGATGGTTGCGATATGCCGCAGCTTGATAATCCCTGATAGATCGACTCATATCTTTTGGTTGGCCATGAGCGCCGAACTGTGCGATACGTCCTCTCTCATAGAGTGCCGGAGGGTTTCCTGCAACCGCGGCTTCATTGAGAAGTGCCATACCCTCACTGATTTCTTTTTTCTCCTCCAGCAGGTAACTGGCATAAAAAAACTGGGCCGGTGAAAAACCACTGTTAGAGGCTTTTTGAATAAGTTGCTCAAATTGATAGTAGTTATTTTGTTCAAGGTTACCGATTGCCTGTGTAAAGTAGGCCATTGGGTAATTTTTATTGGCGCTGGCCTGCAAGAATTGTTCGGCACGAACTTCGTTAACCGAGGTAAATTCTTCTGAGGCAAAAAGGGAATAGAGTTCGTACTCCGCCTGACCTTTTTTCAGATGCTGTTCGGCGCTGGATAGCAGTGCCGTTGCCAAATCTGTGTCAGATTCAATTCCCAGCCCCATGAAGGCCATATAGGCCAGGTAAACTTTTGCCTCTTCGAGCCCCAGCTCTGCAGCGGCAACAAATAATTGAGCGCACTCGTTAAGTGCAAATTTTTCAGTTTTTCCACTGAGACACAGTCGTCCTAGGCTGATATTGGCAGAAATGGACCCCATAACAATGGCATCCAGGTAAGCCTGCTCAGCTTGGGGATACTGCCCTTCTGCATGGAATACGATGCCCTCGGCGTGCCGAGCGGCATAATCTGTTTGGGCCAGTATCTGAATAACATCTGTGTAGAGTTGATCTGATGTGCCGGCAAATGGATAGCGGATAGCGAGCAGTCGGTGCAGGAAACGTGCATTGTCAAAGTAAATCTTTGATACCTGGTAGCCACCCACTTCCCTTACGTTATACACACGGTAGATAGCATTGCGACTATTAGCGAATTCAATATAGCTATCAATAATTTCATAGCCGGATATGGTGAGTAGATCTTCGGCATCTGCCCAGCTCGCTACTTCAAAAGCACTATAGTTATACTCGCCATTGCGCCCGGAAAGCATTCCTGTAGCAATAAATTCAAACAGGTTTTTATGATAGTTGGCAGCCTCTAACTGCCCCACCGATTCATAGCATTCTGCAGCGGTGAGGTGGGGCATCAGGGATAGGATGTTGTTGTTGGCTACTGCTTTCCAGTCCACTGCTTCACAGGATTTTTGTCCTGATTCTATTGCAGCCATTTCCGTTTGGTAGCGGTCTCTGGCAGCGATATTATTCACTGGTTGCTGAGACTCCAGGTAGGCAACCCAAAAGTCCTCATAAGCGACAGTGTCTGGGGCGCTGGCTACCTGCTCGGTTAACAATCTTATTTGGCTATCACCCGGCTCGACTGTAGTTTGGGTTGCACAGGAAGCCAGTAAGTAAATGATGGGAGTAAAGAGAATTTTTTTCATTATTTACTTCCTGATCAGTGACTTAACCAGATTTTTCATGGCTTTGCTGGTTTCCTGGGTATTGGAATTGTCACCCTTGGCCCAGAACTGATACTGAAGCGCTTCATCGAGTTTATCGAGTTGCTCCATATATTCGGCAATATCCGTATTGCTAACGTGATCAGTTTTGGATTTAAAGGCGTAGTTCACCGAGATATTGTTGTCTGAATGATCGGAGGTTCTCGAGAAGGTAAACCAGGGATTGTCTATTTGCAGGTCTTGTGACTCCTCTCGCCACAGGACTTCACCGGTGATCTTCGCTATTGCCTTGTGCTGGATATCTACAGGGTGTGCCAATGCCAGTGGGCTCTGGCGAATGCGCTTCTGGGGACTGGTGACATAAGAAGCGATACTGGAACCGTATAGTGAGAATATTTTCCGTGCGGTATTCAGCTCGGCAAAATCATTGATCTCATACAGCTCTGAGACTTGAAGTATATTTTCATCCAGATTGTCGCGGTGATTAATATTGGATGTAATTTCAATACCTGGGTAGTAAGTCGCCATAAAGTTTGCGTAATTGCTCTTTATGTATTCTGAATCTGCGGACTGGAAAAACTGCCGCATCTGTTCGGCCTTTAAGGCACTGTAGGTGGACTCTACAGTTAAACCTGCAGTATTTGCTCCCGCATTAATTTCAAAATTCTCAGTGACATCCAGCTGCAGTGTGCCGTTGGCGGGATAAACTGTAGTTACTTCTTTTAATGCTCGAGTTCCGGCCTTAACAGGGAGGGCTAATTCATAGTCAAAAAAGCCCTTGTTCTCAATATTGGAGCCCTGGCCGGAGGCGGTACCGTCAATCCAGTAGTCCTGTCCATTGAGTTCAATGACACTGATTACATGGTCAAATGAGCTTGGAGAGGGGATATCATTGGCAATGTCACGCCCACGGCCTGAAGACACCAGGGCGGGATAAGAATTAACCCCTAAATGAGATAACATAGCGGTGAGTAATATGGCTTTGTCTTTACAGTCGCCATAGCGTTTGTCTAAAGTTTCCTTCGGCGTTCGCGGCTGGTGTGAGTTGATTCCGAACTCGATACCAAAGTAGCGGATATCTTCCTGAACGTAGGCAACAGCCTTGCTGACAGCCTCCTCAAGCCCCTTTTCAGCTCGCCATTGATCAAGCTGCCGGGTGAGTTCCTGTGGCAGTGAGAGATCAATATCGTAGAGGGTCATTGCCCAATCGTTCACTTCCGCCCAGCTGTTATAGCCCGAGTATTGGATATAGTTGAACGGGTCATGCCAGTGAGGGTATTCCCCCTCCTGAAGCACCGGTGATACCTGTTCCAGATCCAGCGTGTACTGGAAAGTATTGTTATTGCGGGTAACGCTTACTGGTACTTTTTCATTGTTGAAACGGTAATTGAGCTTGTTGTTACTGGTGATTTTCACAAAGCGTCTATCGATGGTATCCGGCCACGACAGGTAGAAGGTGCCAAAATCACCGCGCTCAAAAATAGGGTTATTGCCCTCTAGCGTATAGGCGTAGGAGATTTTGTCACCGGGTCGGATATCCTCAAGAATGTAAAGCGCATTCCACATCTCGGAGTAGAGCTTGCTGGACAACTCCTGCTCAGACTGGAATAACTTGAAGTCCTCTTTTACCAGCCGATCTATCACTTGATCATCGCGGGTGACGGTAATTTCGTGAATTAGCAGCTGCTGGAATGCGGGGTAAAAACTGATGTTCAGTTCCGATACCTGTTTAACGCCCTGTTGATTTAAGGGCTCCATCACCAACTGGAAATAGTATTGATGCTGCTCATTGGTATGGGAGATTTGGGAGTTGCTCAGGTGGTACCTAACGCTGCCTTCGGGCGTAGCAACGCTACTCGAGAGATCGACAGCATCCACCCAGACTGGTGTGGGGGCAATACTGATTTCTGGGGTAGCCTGGGCCAGGGATACAGCAAATAAGAGCGTGACAGCCAGAATTTTGCCAAAGGAACGATATTTCAAAATGAGCCTCGATTGTTATCTGCAGCCTATACCGGCGGAAACAGAAGAGATCTGGGGTGGGGAGAGTAAGCGGAAAGGGAGCACTGGGCACCCTGCTATTGATTCGCTCCTGTTGAACCCTGGATCTTTACCCTGTCGGGCAGTGCCAGTTGCCATATGGCGGCGGCACTCCATTACCGCTTGGTGTTGGGATCGTTTAGTGAACAGCCGGTAATATACCCCAATGGCCAGGGGCTGAATATCGAATGGCTATGGCTGGGCGGGATCGAGTGAGTTTTTTTGATGGCTTTAGTGGGTGAGAATGGGGAGAATTGTGTACAGGCGACAGGCTGATCAAAAATCGAACGATTCTTGTGGGTAGGCCACCCAGTTTGAAGCCGGGTGACCTGGGGACTGCTTATTGGGTTTGCTCCTGGACAGGCATCTCCTCGAGTTTCGCCTTCACCTCTTTCAGTTTTTCCTTAACACGGGCTGCATTGTCTGGCCCCATACGGATCATCAGCTTCTGGATTCCGGGAAGCTTTTCCAATTTGGGGTCGGCAAATTTGTAGTACACCGATGGACGTATCAATTGGATCGGGCCCTCAACTTCTGGCGCTGCCAGTACATTGTCGATTGCTTGTATAACGACCTGGTGGAATGACTTGTTGCGAATCCCCAGCTCCCCATAGGCTTGTGCCAGGCGGGGATACCAGTACTGGTAAAGGGTAATGATTGCATCGGTACTGGCCAGTGCAAACAATCGTACTGGTTGGTCATAGCGGCGGTAGTTTTCCGGGGAAAGTTGGTAGCCTTCAGTAGATGACCCGGTAACGGTGATGGGGCCGCGAATGGTTTTCAGCGGGCGGTGCTTGTGAATCAGCTCACCACGGGATGCTGCGTTGGCGGCGGCCACCCATTTACGTATTACTTCATCGGGTACCAGCCAGCGGGACAGGGCGCCGTCGGGTGCCAAGGACATTAATTCGTCATATGCGGCCTTGTCGCTCTCGTTCAGGGGGGGAGGAGGCTCTCTGCCGGGCTCCTCTTCGATGACCGGCTCCTCGGGCGGTTGGGCTGGTTCCTGGTTCTCAGGTTGTGCCAGGGCTTCTGGCTCGGGAGCAGTTTGGGGTTCTTCGACAACACTGATGGTGGGAATTTCTTTTTTCTTTTCCTCGCCGGTCCAGAGCCAATAGGCTGCTGCAGCGACAACGACCACCACAATAATGCCGATGATCCACCCTTGCCTAGATTGTTGTTCCGACATTCCCTGCCTCCTTTGACTGCTAACAGAATGTGACGGTTGGACCACGACAAAGCGCTGCGGTTTCTCGCGGTCTGCTGGTTTTACATTACTCTGCAAAAGCGCCGCACGCAAAATAGTTTTACTATGGGGTAATTGCACAACCTTATTGCCGGTCTTAAACCCTGCGCAGTACCTACGCCCCCGCGCGGGAGGATGTTTGATTTACTGGGCCTATTAGAGTGGTCTGGGGAGCTTCTGAATAATTCTGAGCGGCGAATAAAAGAGAGAACAATGGGAAAATTCACCAGCTTATTGATTGGCCTGATGCTGGGTGGTGTACAAGCTGCCGTGGCTGCAGAGCCGGTAGACCCTTTTTGGCGCAATGCGACAGTCTATTTTATGTTGCCGGACCGTTTTAATAACGGCGATAGCAGCAATGATTTCCCCTACGGCCGCAAAGACGATGCGGCATACCTGCGCGGCTTTGAGGGAGGGGATCTGCGCGGTGTTATTGAGAAAATTGAGGCCGGGTATTTTAATGATCTCGGGGTAGATGCTATCTGGATGGCCCCGGTGATCGAGAATATCCATGGCTACAATGAGGCCGATAAACGCACCTACGCTTTCCATGGCTACTGGCCTAAGGACTGGACTGCGGTAGATGCCAACTTTGGCACTGAAGCAGAACTGGCGGAATTGATCGAGGTAGCTCACAGCCAGGGGATTCGCGTATTGCTGGATGTTATTCTCAATCACACCGGGCCTGTCACTGAACAGGATTCCAGATGGCCTTCTACCTGGCTGCGCAACAGTCAGCAATGCGATTGGTCGGACTATGCTGGCAATGTTGAGTGTGCAATTCACGCGAACCTGACGGATATCCTCACGGAGAGCGAGAAAGATGTCGAGTTGCCGCCGCAACTGGTGGCAAAGTGGAAAAAAGAGGGCCGCCTACAGCAGGAGCAGCGCGAGCTGGATGCCTTTTTCGAGCGCACTGGCTATCCCCGTGCCCCCAAGTATTACCTGATCAAGTGGTTAACCGACTGGGTGCGTGAATACGGTGTCGATGGTTTTCGTGTGGACACCGTCAAACACGTAGAGCCACAAGCCTGGGCAATACTGAAAAAGGAAGCGGATATAGCCCTGGCGGAGTGGAAGGCTGAGAATCCGAAGAAGAAATTGGACGATCGCAATTTCTTTATGGTGGGTGAAGTTTACCATTTCGGCGTTAACAACTTTGGTCCCAGTGTTGGTCGTTCCTACGATTATAGCGACCGGAAAGTGGACTTTTATCAGTACGGTTTTGACAGTCTGATTAACTTCGATTTTGCCCAGGTTGCGGGCCAGCCAGCGGAGGATATTTTCTCCAGCTATTCCTCCTCCTTGAACAGTGGTGAACTAAAAGGGCTCGGTGTCCTGAATTATCTAGGCTCCCACGATGACCATCACTCATTTGACCGCGAGCGCCAGTACATACAGAGTGCCGCGAGTAAACTGATGTTGGCGCCCGGTGCAGTGCAGATATATTATGGTGATGAACTGGCGCGTCCCATGATTGATGATCGCGCATTCGGCGACGCCTCTATGCGCACCAATATGAACTGGGATGACTTGGAAAAGCCGGAAACCCGTGCATTACTGGCCCACTGGCAGAAGCTTGGGCAGTTTCGTCGATCGCACCCGGCAGTTGGAGCTGGTGTACACCAGAAACTGGCGGATAAGCCTTATACATTCTCCCGTACCTTATCTGGTGAGCAGCCGGTAGTTGTGGCGATGGAATTGCCCGCGGGTGAAAAGAGCGTATCAGTTAAAGGTGTGTTTGCCGATGGTATCGAACTTACCGATTACTACTCGGGCAAGCGAGCCAAAGTTGTGGATGGCCGGGTGACTTTTGATACCGAGGGAACTCTGCTACTGCTATCTGCTAAATCGCAGTAAATCCAAAAAAGAAAGCCCCGGCAGATAGCAATGCTGGGGCTTTCAGCGTCCTTGAAGATGGGATGACTTAATCGTTGTTCATAGTTGTTGTGGTGAACTGGTTACATACCATCACATCAACGTCTAACTGGCCAATTACACGCTCGGCAGTATTGCCGCGCAGGAATGAACCGGTCTCGCCGTACTGATTCATGGTTCCCATTACGACCAGGTCTGCATCGATCTCACGGGCCACCTCCTCAACAACATCACTGGTATAGCCGCGCTTTACGTGAATGCGATGGGTGGGGACACCGGTCTTATCGGCAAGCTTGGCCAAAGCACCGCGATCTGGGTAGAGCATGGAATCCAGGAAGGCGTTTACGAGGTGTAGCTCTGCCCCGTAATGACCTGCGATATAGGTCGCGCGTTCGCTGATCTGGCGGTTGAGCTCGCGCTGCTCGAGGGTTTTTGCCTGGTAGTTAACGGTAGCCAACACAACTTTGCGCTCGTCCTTGGCGCCGGGGCGAATCAATACCACTGGGCAGCGCGCTGTTTTCAGGACTCGCCACTTGGACTCGGCGAAGGTAAAGCGACGGCTGTTCTTCGCGTGTACTGGTAGGTAGATCATTTCTGCGTTGCAACGCTTTGATTCCTGCACGATGGCGGCCTGCCAATCACTGGACCAGCAAACAGTGATCTCACAGGAAAGACCAGCTTCTGAGATGGGTTCACGAATTTGTTCACGGAACCAGGACTCATCGCGAAACAGGTGGTCGTTAACTGCACGGGTATCCACCGCTTCACCATCAACTGCGACGAATACAGCCAGTCGCGGCTGAGGATTGCGTCCACGTGAAGTGATCAGGGCTCGCTCCAGAGCTACATGCTTCTCATCGTTAGGGTCCACTACAACGAATACGGTGCTTTGCTGCTCCATTTTTTCTCCTCAACTAAGCGTGTTATTGGCCAGTGCGACCTGCAGTTGACCATGAGGTCTAATCTACCATGATGGGGTTGTCAGCCCGAGTACATGACTGTCCCATTTGTCGAATTTGGCGCCTATCTCATCGAATAATTTTGTTGCGCATAATGGCGCAGTTGGGGGTGGGGGTATTGAGGTAGATCAACTTTAATGCCGCTGATCCAAAAGCCAATCCACTCAGACAATCAATGTTCAACGTTGAAGGTCCTCTCGACAGTAGGGGTTGAGCCTCGCTCAAGCTGTGCTTGTGCCTCATTGTTAAGTTGTCCCGGTAATGCTCAAGTGGCTGGCATTTTATGTGTCATGCCAAGATAAACTTTTTCTGCAGACTTGGTTTTCATGTGATTAAGTGATTGGCTCAATCTTGGGAAGTTCTTCAATTCCTTTACAGGAGTAAAGTCATGATTGTGGTCTTAACATCATCTGATGTAACTCTTAAAATTCTACAAAGACACTTTCTACTTTAAATAAATACCCTGAAATAAGTTCCCAGGACTGAATAATCAAGAGTAGCTTTTGGGATAATACAGCTGTAAGTATGGTATCCCTTTCATTTCTTATCCCGATATTTGCGCTTAGATCAAGCTCTCCAGTTTTGGCGTAAGAGATAAGTGAAACTTTACATACAACCCTTCATTAAATTCATTTTTATTGATAATCCTAAAAACTGCTTTGCTATATTCTTGGAGTGAGTTTCTAAAGAACTGTTGAAAAATCTTATACGCCAAATAAGAAATAAATTTTATTCAGGTAGGATATTCATGAAGAGGATGACAACTACGTTGAGGGCAATGATTAATGAGCCAGGCCTAATTGTTGCGCCGGGAGCTTATGATTGTCTTACTGCGAAAATAATTCAGGAGGAGGGTTTTAAGGCACTTTACATGACAGGGGGTGGGACTGCTGTTACCCATGTTGGTCGCCCTGATCTGGGATTTATTACATTGAGTGAAATGGCTGCAAATGCGCGTGCTATTGCTTCCACTGTAAATATTCCAGTGATTGCGGATGCAGATACCGGTTTTGGCGGCGCATTGAATGCCTATAGGACGGTCCAGGAATATGAACGGTCGGGAGTTGCAGGGTTACATATAGAAGACCAGATATTACCGAAGCAATGTGGTCACTTGGCTGGAAAGCAAGTAGTGCCAATCCCAGAGATGGTTCATAAAATATACGGTGCACTGGAAGGCCGCACAGACGATGATTTCGTTATTATTGCCAGGACAGATGCCTTGGCGGTGACAGGGGTTGATGACACCCTAAAACGATGTGTTGCTTATGCTGAAGCCGGTGTTGATGCATTGTTTGTAGAAGCAATTACGAGCAGGGAAGAAATCCTTCGTGTACAGAAGGAGGTGGATATACCTCTAATGTATAATTTTGGCGAACACGGTAAGTCTCCATTATTTACACATAAAGAACTCGAGGAGCTATCTTATAAATTGGTTATCTACCCAGGAAGTCTGATGTTTTCTATGTGTAAGCTCGCCCAAAGAGTATTGAGGGAGCTTAAAGCGAAGGGAACAACCGAGGATCTTATAAGTGATATGTACTCTCCAAAGGAATTTTATGAAACTATGGATTCCCAGCATTTTCAGGACCTCGATAACAAATGGAAAGAAGAAGCAGATAAAATTTTTGGAGGGAAGAAAAAAGGTTGAATGAAATAGCTGATCTTTAATTAATGTAATTTTGTTTTTAGGTTAATTTTACCGTTAATAAATTGGTAATAACATACGAAATCATTAAAGTTTTAGTCCATAAACTTTATTTATATGTTTGATTCTCAGAAACGTAGCTCCTTATTTTAAATAAGCATGTGAGTACTTTAACGGTGTTGTTTTAGCTCATTATGTACGTGAAACCAGAACAGGTTGAGTATCTTTTACTCTATAGTCTTTGCACATTTTATTTTAAAAAAGGCAGGCGCTTACTCAATGGGAGAAGTTCGTGTGACCATGTCCTTTCAAGAATAAAGAAATATCCTGGGCGTTAACTTCTATGCCTTTAATTCCACCGTTAAGAAGTACTTGCACACTTCTATATTCCTTTTTGCCTAAGTTTTGACCTTTAAAGACAAATTATCTTCAGGGTTAATACCTGTAGCACAAATATCGACTACGCCCCCCAGAGGGAGGATGTGCTCTCATTAACTGCTTATTAGCCTTTCAAGAGTCCGAACAGCTGCAATTTCGGGTTTGCAGTAGCACAGGAGGTGCATATTACCGCTGTTGCTCGGTATCAGTTCACATGCTACTGATTTGTCGATGTTCTTGGTGGTCTGTGGATATCTCAGGATGAGTGATCAATTGGTTGGGTATGGCACCCCACTGGCCAGATTCTGGTTAGCTGGGCTTCGCAAATATCCGGCTTGAATTGTAAAAATAATAAATGGTCACCAGTGATGATAAGCCTGAATTTTTCTTCGCCGTTTACGGTACTTCCCACAAATTCTTTTATTGAGCGTATGCCTATTGGCGGTTTTATCTCAAGAGAATACCTCTGATTTCCGCTATGGGACGAATGAGCCCAAGAGTTTGTATTGTGAAGCTAATGCTTTGGAAAGGTTGTGCTTACAGGTTGACCTCTGCTTAAGGGGAATAGGGGAACCATTAACCATTGGTAGATAACTACCGATGAAGTTCTCCTTATACAAAAAAGATAACGATTACAGATGAGAGAAAAAGGAAAACTAAAATGAAAAAACAATTTCCGTTAAAAGAGCTTCTGGGAGGCGCGAGTATCGTACTCGGAGCCATGTCCAGTACCCATGCCAGTGCGGGCACAGCTTTTGTACACCTGTTTGAATGGAGCTGGAATGATATCGCCAGTGAATGTGAGGAGTTCCTGGGGCCGAAAGGATTTGATGCGGTGCAGATATCCCCGCCCCACGAACATATCAGCCACTCCACCTGGTGGGCGCGCTACCAGCCGGTTTCCTACACTAACCTGACCAGTCGCAGCGGTACCGAGGCAGAGTTACAGAGTATGATCAGCCGCTGTAATGCGGCGGGTGTGAAAGTCTATGCAGATGTAGTGATAAACCACACGGCGGCCTGGAATGGCGGAGGCACGGGTTGGGGCGGCACCGAGTGGACATTGTTGAATCACCCCGGTGAGTTTTCCTCTTGGGATTATCACTCCGATTGCACTATTGATAACTATAGCGATGCAAATAATGTCTGGAATTGCCGCTTGAGTGGACTTCCAGATCTGGATACTGGTTCCAGTTATGTTCAGCAGACCCTGGCCGATTACCTAAATAAATTGCAGGGTATGGGTGTTGATGGTTTCCGTGTAGATGCGGTTAAGCATATGTCTCCCAGCGATATGTACGGCATCATGAGTAAAGCTGGCAATCCCTGGATCTTTTCTGAAGTTATTGGTGCAGACGGCGAAGCCAGTGAAATTCAACCGTACAACTACACTTTCCTGGGCCGTGTGACTGAATTCAAGTACGGCACCGATGTGGCGAGTAACTTTAACGGCCAAATTAAAAACCTCTCGAGTATCGGCGAGAGTTGGGGACTTTTGTCTTCCAGCGATGCAGTTCACTTTATAGACAACCACGATCGTGAGCGTGGCCATGGTGGCGGCGGTAACCTGACCTATCACGATGGCTACAAGTACAACCTGGCCAACGTTTTTATGTTGGCACACCCCTATGGCTATCCGAAGGTAATGTCTGGTTATGACTTTACCGATACGGATATTGGTCCCCCCAATACTGGTCCAGAAAGCTGTGAAAACAACGAATGGGTATGTCAGCACCGATGGGGAAATATTGCCAATATGGTGGGTTTCCGTAACTACACCGATGGCACCAGTATGGAAAATTGGTGGGATAACGGAGATAACCAGATTGCCTTTGGACGTGGTGATAAAGGCTACGTCGTTATCAATAACGAGGGCAATTCTCTCAGCCAGACGCTGTATACAGGCCTTCCTGCAGGGGACTACTGCAATGTCCTGGCGGGAGATGATGAGTGCAGTGGTGACGTTATTTCCGTGGGCAGTAATGGCTATGCCACTTTCAATGTTGCAGCTTATTCCGCTGCTGCCATTCACGGTGGACAGCTATCTGGTTCCTGTGGTGATGAATGTTCTGGGACGGGTTTCCCCAGCCTTTATTTCCGTGGCACAGCTAATAATTGGGAAGCAACAGCTTTTGAATTGGTAGCAGATAATACCTGGCAATCGGTGGTTAATTTTGATGGCCAGGCAGACCAACGCTTTAAGTTGGATATCTACGGTGACTGGACCGAAAATTACGGTGACGATGGTGCTGATGGCACGTTGGATCAAACCGGAGAAGATATCTATACCTCTGTAACCGGTAACTACTTGATTGAAGTAAATGATGAGACTCTGGCTTACTCGATCACCGAGGTCTCTTCCCAGCAGGCACCCACTGCAACTGTGACTCCAGTATCCAGCACGCTAGACGTCAATCAGAGTATCACCCTGGATGCCAGCAGCTCTGCTGATAGTGACGGTAGTGTGGTTTCTTACAGCTGGAGCAGTGGTGGTAGTTCTTCCACGAAAACTTTGAGCTTCGCCAGTGCAGGCACTTATACCGAGACAGTCACTGTTACTGACAACGATGGCCTGACCGATAGTGCTACGGCAACCATTACCGTGACTGACCCCAATGCTGGTTATGCTCAAAACTTTACGGCATTAAATTTCCGCGGTACGCCCAATAGCTGGGGCACTCAGGCGATGACCCTGGTTGCAGATAATACCTGGCGTGCCACTGTGGTGTTTGATGGCAGCAGTAACCAGCGCTTTAAGTTTGATGTCAGCAGTGACTGGGCTGAAAACTACGGGGATAACAATGCGGACGGCTCTCTGGAGCAGGGTGGGGATGATATCTACACTGATGTATCAGGGACTTATATTGTTGAGGTTAATGATGAAACTCTGATCTACAGCTTGACCTGTGCAGACTGTGGTAGTTATGCATCTAACTTTTCTTCGCTTTACTTCCGTGGCACACCAAATAGTTGGGGTGCTGACGCTATGGAATTAGTTGCCGGCAATACCTGGGAAATCCAGGTAAATTTTGATGGTCAATCCCAGCAGCGTTTCAAGTTCGATGTTAATGCTGACTGGAATGAAAACTACGGTGATAGCGACTCCGATGGTGATCTGGATCAGGGTGGATCTGATATCTACACTTCTGTAAGCGGAAATTACAAGGTGCAGGTGAATGATCAAACTATGATTTATAGTGTGATTGCGCTGTAATTTACAAAAACCTGCAGGCCAGGAAGCTGGCCTGCAGGCTTCTTCAGTTAGTTATTTATTTTCTTTTTCTTTCTCTTTAGCCAGCAGTGCTTGTTGCAGCGCCTGTAATTTTGCGATCTCTTCTTGATTTAACTCTGGGTTCGACTCACAACGAGGGTCGGTTTTTTGCAACAGAGCCAGTATTTCTTTTGTTAGTGGAATGGGTTCACAGCCGTGTCCGGTCTCGCAAATTAAATCCCACTGCGGTTTGGCCTGGACATGACAGGCAAAGCAGTTACCCCCAAAACGGTTAACTACATCAACAAAACCTCGGTTACGGATTTTGCTACCTTCTTCAGAAACATCCAGTTCAAAAAACTCCCAATCTTTAGTGGCGGGGTTAAAGCCTTTTTGGTGTTTGACCATTACTTCCCCAGGTACTAATTGAACCACTGATCCAGGAGGATAAACGCCTCCTGTGCTGGAGTTTGCGACCTCTAGAGTCCCATCCAGATCTCCCAGTAAATTATCCACATAAAACCCCCGCACCTTGGTCATATCTCGGATGCAGTTAAAAGTCTCGTCTGTCACCTGGATAGGTGCTTCGCTCTGTTCAGCCTTGTCAGCTTCAGCCAGTGCAGAAATAGCAGCTGATGCTAAAAGTGCGGTTAAAAGCAGTTTTAATGGTGAAAAGTAGCGGCTTAGTTGCTGATTCATGATTTCCCCTTATATATAAATTTCCAGCGCTTACAATTATATTGTGCGCAATATAATTGTAAGCAATATACATGGAGGTTTGCCGATGTCAAGCGGGTTATCTGAAAAGTGCTAGCTGCTGCTTGGATTAGGTTGCGAGAAAGGGGTCAAAGAAGGTAAATATTTCTGTTATTTAGCGGGTTTGGAGGGGAATATTCCCCTCCGGGATTATTTGGCTATTTCTGGGGAGCAGTGGATATTGCAAAGATATGGCTTTCGTAGGGTGCCAACTGGATCTTTGTGGAGGCCTGGTCTTTTTCTAAGACCAAGTTTGCCACCTTATTGGATATCTGGCTTTTAGCCAAGTAGCTGCCCGGTTGTAGTTTCCAGGCCTCTAGAAGTGCTGTCGGCAACTGAAAATTAAACTCCACTGCCCTGTTATCGAAGTTGGCGATTACCAACAATTTTTCATGTTCGCTCCAGCGGGCAAAGGAGAACTGTTTTTCCCCATAGCCTGAGTTTTGCTTGCGGTTGTAGCTGTGCAAGCCCAGATAATCGCCAAGCAGGGCCGGGCTCTGTTTGGAGAAATTAAGCAGGCGCTGGTAGAAGCTGCGCAGCTCTTTCTCTTCTTTTGTCAGCAGTGCAGTGTCAAAAGCGCCCTCATTGTTCCAGCGGCGCACACTGGGTACTGACCAGTAGTCGAAAATGGTGGTGCGGCTGGCTTTGCCGAAGCCGGCATCTTTGTTGGCGGGTTCTCCCAACTCCTGGCCAAAGTAAACCAGGGTAGGGGCTGGAGAGAGCGCGGCAGACACCAGCATTGCAGGTTTGCCTGCCTCTGGGTTGCCAGAAAATTGTGGGCTGGCAATACGCTGCTCGTCGTGGTTCTCCATAAAGTGCAACATATGAGAGGAAATATCTACCAGGCTTGCCTGTACCTCTGCGATTTTATCTGTGCTGCCCTTGTTTTCCATGACCGCACGAATAGCGTCGTAAGTGCCGACTTTATCGTAGAGGTAATCCATTTTGCCCAGATGCAGATAATCCCGATAGCGCTCTGGAGTATAGATTTCGGCAAGTAACAGTGTGTTGGGGTTGCGCATTTTGATGGAGGAATTCAGGTAGCTCCAGAATTCTACCGGCACCATACCGGCCATATCATAGCGGAATCCGTCCACGCCAAAGTCCAGCCAGTAGTGGGCGATATCGCGGAATTTTTTCCAGGTATCCGGGACTTTCTTGTCTGCCCAAAACTGGGCGTGGGCCCGGTAGTCGCGCTCGGCATACTCCTGGGGTAGCTCAGAAAAGTTCTTGCTGTTATCGGGGCGAACGCCAAAATTAATTTTGACGGTTTCATACCAGTCGTGCATGGCAGGTTGTGCACTGCGCGCGCCATTACCGGTCCATTTGGCTGGACTCTCTATAAACTGCCCATCGACAAGATCATTGGCTTCGCCATTGAGTGGCTGATAACTGTCTTCTGCAACGGGCACGCGGAAGTCTTCGCCCACCACATAGTAGAAATTGTTGTTGCGGGCGTAGGTGACCTGGGTGTTGTCGCCAGCTCCAAAATCCTGCACGCCTTGGGGTTTATCGAGAGAATGATAGGCGCGGGCTACATGGTTAGGCACTATGTCGATAATCACTTTCAAACCGGCCGCGTGGCTGCGTTCCACCAGTGCGCGGAACTCCTGTAATCGCTCTGCTGGGTTATTGGCCAGGTCCGGGTTTACGCTGTAGTAATCCTTGATGGCATAGGGAGAGCCGGCGCGGCCTTTGACCACATCTGGATCATCGTTACTGATACCGTATTCCGTATAGTCGCCAACGAGCGCGTGGTGCAGGGCGCCGGTGTACCAGATATGGGTGGCGCCCAGCGCGTGGATTTCATTCAGTGCTTTTGGGGTAAAGTCAGCGAACTTACCTACACCATTCTCTTCGAGTGTGCCCCAGGGTTTGTTGGTGCGGTTAGTGTTGCCAAATAAGCGCGGTAGCACTTGGTAGATAACGGCTTTTTTCTCCGCAACTTTTTCAGCGGGCTGTATTTCTTCCGGGCTGCTTTCCTGGCTGCAGCCGGCAGTGCCGAATAGAGCAGCACCTAGTAGGGAAGCCGAAATGAGTTTGGCAATAAACAGGGAATGTAACTTCTTCATTGTTTCCTGATGACTTTAAATTTTTTTGTCAGTGAACAGCGGTTTGCTGAATTATTGATTTTTGAGCATTAAATTCAGCGGTTCTTTGTGCCAGTCAAATTTAACCAGCAGTTGCTGCTTGCGCTTGTTGTACCAGGCCCCACGGGGTGCCTGAGCAAAGTCTTTTTCAATGTCGAAAACAGGCAGGGATTCGCCGATAATATCGAGCTGCACGGGCACTTGTTGCCAGTTGTGAATCTTTAAAGTGACCGTGCGGGATTCCGGCATACCGGTATAACCGTCGCCTTCGAGATTAAAGGCGAAGGCTAAACCTTGTTGTTTGTTTTCAGCTGAGAAATGCAGCTTCTCGTATTTGCCTTTTTCAAAAGCCTGCGCGGTAGCGCCATCATCTTCATAAACATAGCGCTCGGACTTTACTGCTGATGGGTGCGCGTAGTAGTCCAGGGTCAGGTTTTTACTGGAGTAATCACGACTGCTATGGACATCGTCAATGGTGGGAATAATGGCGCCGGCCCGCACCAGTACAGGAATCGTTTTCAGGTCCACTTCTACCTGGGCCTGATCGCCAGAATATTGTTCATCAGTCCAGTAATCGAACCAGGTGCCGCCGGGCAGTTTTACCGCGACCTCATCCACATCTTCTTCCACGACCGGGGCAACGAGGAAGTCCTGCCCCCAAAGGTAGGCATCCTTGTAGTCCAGGAGAGATAGGTCACTTTCGTTTTCGAAAAACAGCGGGCGCATCAGTGGCATGCCGGTCTGGCTGTTTTCGAAGGCGAGGGTGTAGTTGTAGGGCAGCAGGCGATAGCGCAGTTTTACATACTCGCGCAGGATATCGCGGGTGCGGCGATCGTGGAAAACCGGTTCAGAAGCAATATGCTCCTGGGCATGAGGGCGGTAAACCGGTTGGAATACGCCGTACTGTAACCAGCGGATATAGAGTTCGCGGTCAAATTTCTCGCCGCCGGCAAAGCCTCCCAGGTCTGAATGGGTGTAGCCAAAGCCCAGCAAGCCCATACTCAGAGCCAATTCCACCTGGGGCTGTAAGCCACCCCATTCCCGAGCGACGTCGCCGGTCCAGGGGATCATTCCGTAGCGCTGGGAGCCGGCAAAACCGGCGCGCATCATAATAAAGGGGCGGCGCTCAGGGTGCTTTGCCGTTTGGCGTTCGTGCAGTAATTGCGCCCAGGCGTGGCCGAAGGCGTTGTGGATCTCATCGGCCATACCGATTGCGTGAACGGTATCGGAGGGGTGAACTTCCGGTTCACCCAGGTCGCCCCACCAGCCGGCTACGCCCTGTTCCAATAACCCGTCGTAAATATTCCAGAACCAGTCGCGGCCATCTTCGGAGAAGATATCGATCAGGCCGGTATTGCCGAAATAGAAATCAAAACGCTTGGGCTCTCCGGCCAGGTTTTTGGCCAGGGCATTATTCGCCACGGCTTCCTGCCAGCGCTCGGAGGTGGAGAGGACAAAAGGTTCGGTCACCAGGATGGTATTGATGCCGCGTTTTTTAAGGTCGGCCATCATCTTTTCTGGTTCGGGAAAGGCTTCCTTGTCCCAAGCCAGGTTGCCCATATGGCCTTTGATATCCGGGCCAAACCAGTAGAGGTCCAACACCAGGGCGTCCAGGGGGAAATCTTCTTCGGCAAACTTATCCACGGTTGCGCGGACTTCAGCTTCGCTGTGATAGCCAAAGCGCGAGGCGAAGTTACCCAGGGCCCAACGGGGTGGCAGGGGCTGTTTGCCAGTTGTGGATACATAATTTTCCAGCAACTGTGGATAAGTCTCACCGGCTACCACGATGTAAGCGGTGCGCCCGGCTACGGCTTCAAATTGCAGGATATCTTCTTCGTTTGCGCCCAGATCCAGGGTGCCGGTGGCAGAGTTGTCGAACAGCAGAATGTATTTGTTACTGGACAGTACTGCTGGCAGGGAAAAATACATCTGGTTGGATTCGGTGGTGTATCCGTAATGGGCACGGTTATACAGGGGCAGGCGTTGACCGCGACGGTCCATCCCCATAACCCGCTCTCCGCCACCCAGCAGTTTTTCCTCTGGCGACAGTGCGAAACGGAATCCGCGCATCGTCTCGGTGGCAAAGAAACCACTCTCTTCACTCAGGATTTGTTCGCTACCGCGCAAGTACTCGATTCGGAAGGGAGACTTGTGGATGACTGCAGTAAGCGAGCCAGTGCGGTAAACGAGCTTGTCCCCTTTTTGCTTCAGCGTAGCCTCGGGTCGGCCGGCAGAATCGCTGGCCAACGCAAATGAGGGCAACTGCTTCAGGCCTTCGCGGCGATAGTGCACCGATAGCGCTGACGGACCAACCGGGGTGAGGGTGACCTCGCCCTCACTCGTCTGTACAGTTAGTGAGTCTTCGCTCATGGTGTGATCGCGGTAGTTGCGCTGTTCAGCGGCCAGGGATTGAGCGCTCAGGCAGAGTGTAGCTGCGAGACACACCAGGCGCAGGAGTGGGAGTTTTAGGATCATCGCGCGGGACTTCAGTTGCTTGATTAGGATTCACAGTTTCGTGTTGGCCCGGCGTATACGCATGGGCCTGAGTTTATCCTAAAGCGAAGGATCTGGCCCGCATCCTCCCCTATGGGGGAGGATGGATGCTCCGGGAGTGCGTGTGAGAATGGCAGGATAAGCATAACTAGTGATGCGGTGACCTCTATGACCCAATCAGCAAGCAGCGCCGTTGCGCCGCAAGCCCAGCAACCGCGCTTGCCCTTTTGGCAGGTGTGGAATGTCAGTCTCGGTTTTCTCGGGGTGCAATTTGGCTTTTCTCTGCAAAATGCCAATGCCAGTAGAATCTTGTCTGATCTGGGGGCGGACCTTCACTCCCTGTCTCTATTCTGGATAGTGGCGCCGCTAATGGGACTGATCGTACAGCCGATCGTGGGTTCAGCTTCGGACCGGACCTGGAGTCGCTTCGGTCGCCGCAACCCCTTTATCCTTTTTGGTGCCATCGCCGCAGCCCTGGGGATGGCGTTTATGCCCAATGCCGGGATTGTGGTGGCGATAGTGGCACCCATTATCTTTGGCGGCGTTATGTTGGCCCTGATGGACGCGGCCTTTAACGTGACCATGCAGCCTTTCCGCGCCCTGGTATCCGACATGGTGCCATCAGAGCAGCGCACCCTGGGTTACTCGATACAGTCTTTGCTGATAAACATTGGTGCCATCTTCGGCTCCATGTTGCCATTCATCCTGACTAATGTGATTGGTCTGGAAAATACTGCCCGTGCGGGAGAGGTGGCGCCCTCCGTTATATGGGCTTTCTATATCGGCGCCACAGTGCTGCTGGGTAGTGTGTTGTGGACTGTGCTGCGCACCAAAGAGTATCCGCCGGAGCAGTACAATGCCTATAAAGGTCTCGACTCTGCGCAACTTGAGCGGGAGAGACAGCAAAAAGCCCCACTGGCAAAGCGCTTGATCGGTTTTTTCCAGCTGCTAATTAAAATGCCGCGCACTATGCGCCAGCTGGCCCTGGTGCAATTCTTCTCCTGGTTTGCCTTGTTTATTATGTGGGTTTACACCACGCCTGCGATCACTCAACACGTTTGGGGAGTGGAGGCCAAGTGGTTTGATCCAGCTTACCTGGAAAGCGTCAAAGAAATTCCCGCACATATCGCTGCCGCCAAGGGTGCTGCCGGTGACTGGGTAGGAATTATTTTTGCTGCTTACTCTCTGTTCGCAGCGATCTTCTCTATTGTCCTGGCCCGTTTGTCTCAGGTGTTGGGTCGTAAGCTGACTTATTCCCTATCGTTGGCACTGGGCGGTTTGGGCTACATCAGCTTCCTGTTCTTCCAGGGGGGCGATCCCACACAGGTGAATCTGTTGATTACCGAAGTTTCCGTACCCAGTGGAGCCCTGGGATTATTGTTACCGATGGTGGGTGTGGGCATTGCCTGGGCCGCTATTCTGGCGATGCCCTATGCGATCCTCTCCGACTCGCTGCCGGCGGATAAGACCGGTGTTTATATGGGGATTTTTAATTTCACTATCGCCGCACCGCAGATTGTTTCCGCCCTGGTAGCTGGCTTGATATTGAAAACAGTTTTCGAAAACCAGGCAATTTACATCATTGTTTTGGCGGGGGTGTGTATGTTGCTTGGCGCTATATCGGTAGCGCTGGTGAGGGAGAGTTCAGAACCTGAGCCCGCATTAAAGGCAACTACTACAGCTTGATAAAAAGTTGTAAAAGATCGTTAGAAAAGCCCCTGTTAGGGGCTTTTTTATTGCCGGGATTCCAGGTTCTCGCAAAGTTTTCGCATTTATGGGGCTGCAGAGTTTTATGGCGGCTTTTTGACAGTCTGGTGTGAGCGTACCTAGACTGGGCGGATCTCACCGGAAATGAATTAAATTATGTCGATATTCCCTGCTATTGATCAGGCATTAGAGGCTTTTGCCAGTTTTGTCTGGGGCCCCCCCTTATTAGTGCTACTCGTTGGTGGCGGCCTCGCGCTATTAATCTATTCTCGTGGCCGTCCCTACCGCCATCTTGGGCACAGTATTGGGCTTTTAAGTGGCCGATATGATGACCCCAATGACCCTGGCCAAGTGAATCACAGCCAAGCGCTATCCACAGCACTGTCGGGAACCCTGGGGTTGGGCAATATTTCCGGGGTTGCCATCGCAATTACGATTGGTGGACCTGGGGCGATTTTCTGGATGTGGGTAACCGCCCTGGTGGGGGTGGCTACCAAGTTTTATACAGCGACGCTGGCGGTGATGTTTCGCGGTCGCGATGCCTCCGGGGAACTGCAAGGTGGCCCCATGTATGTTATTCGCGAGGGGTTGGGCCGACGCTGGATGCCGCTCGCAGTACTGTTTGCCGTGGCGGGACTCTGCGGTATGTTGCCGGTGTTTCAGTCCAATCAAACCACGCAGCTACTGCGGGAGTCTTTTGCTGAGCCCTTGGGTTGGGTAGCGCCCGGAGGTTCATTCACTTTTGATTTTGTTATTGGCTTATTAATTGCTGTTGCATCGGCCTATGTTATAGCCGGTCGTATCCAGCGTATCGGTAAATTCTCCGCAAGAGTAGTGCCGGGCATGGTGCTATTTTATCTGGGCATGACCCTTGTGGTAATTGCCAGCTTCTGGGAGCAGGTACCGGCAGCATTTGCGTTAATTTTCTCGGACGCTTTCAGCGGTCAAGCTATTGCTGGAGGTACTCTGGGTTCGGTCATCACAGTAGGGGTGAGCCGGGGCGCATTTTCTAATGAAGCGGGTATAGGCACAGAGTCTTTGGCCCATGGTGCAGCTAAAACCCGTGAGCCCGTTCGAGAAGGCGTGGTTGCCATGCTGGGCCCCATTGTAGACACACTGGTTATCTGCACTTGTACTGCCCTGGTGATACTACTGACTGGCGCTTGGCAGCAGGAAGGGGATATTGCTGGCGTCACCCTGACTGCACAGGCATTTTCTCAGGTGTTTGGGCAGTTCGGCCCAATTTTGCTACTGCTAATGGTCCTTCCGCTGGCTTTCAGCACTATCGTTACCTGCTGGTATTACGGTATGAAGTGCTATGTTTTTCTTTTCGGTGGCCGCTGGCAGGGTCTTTATACCGGACTCTACATGGTGCTGATTATATTGGGTGCGGTGGCTTCTTTAAGTGCGGTAAACAGCATCATCATCGGGATGTATGCGGTAATGGCGATTCCAACAATGGTGTCTACTTTATTGCTGGCAAGGCATGTTAATCGAGCGGCTCACGATTATTTTACCCGTATGGATTTAACAAAGAGAAAAGAGGCCGAGGCTTCCTAATTAAAAAAGGCGGACTAAATAGTCCGCCTTTTTTATGCTTGGTAAAAATTTACCTGTTACTTCCAACTTAAGGCACCACGGACACCTTGGTACCAACCTTGGCGTGGGCATAAAAAATCTTAGCCATATGCCAGGGGATACGAATACAGCCATGAGAGGCGGGATATCCCGGGACGTGGCCGGCATGCATGGTAACGGGGCCATTGATACGCATCATGTAATCCATAGATGCCCCGCGGAATCGAGAACCCGCAGGTTTGCGGTGGCGGCGCACATCCACATTGCTGCGCATTACATAGCCCCGTGGGCTGATGTAGTGACCGTACAGATTTGAGCGATGGCTGTATTTCTTCTGCGAAATACGGAAGTTACCGGTAGGTGTGCGGTGTCCGGGTTTGCCGGTAGATACCGGGGACATACCGGCCAGGCGCCCACCCTTATAGAAGTAAGCCATCTGATCACTGAGGTCGATCACAATACGCGGTGTTCCCTGGATATTGGATTTAAACCACATATGGCGGCTATGCCGTGGATTCGCCGCGTATCTGGAATGGGCCCTGTAATTCCTGTTGTACCTGGAATGTGCCCTGTAATCCCTGCTGTATCTGGAATGGGCCCGATAATTCCTGTTGTACCTGGAATGCGCCCTGTAATCCCTATTGTACCGGGAATGTGACCTGTAATTTCTATTGTATCGAGAGTTTGCTCTGTAATCCCTGCTATACCTTGAGTGTGCTCCGTAGTTGCCATGTCCGTGTTGAGCGCTATATCTCGAGTTATAGCGGGAGTTGGAGTAATCCACTGCGTAGGCCAGTGGAGCAAGAATTGCTGATCCCACAATTACTACTGCAGCGGCAAATGATGATTTTTTACGGAGAGATCCCTTTCGCTTCTGCAGGTGGGCTCCGGGTCGTGTGAGCATGGATTGATGATTTTGCAGCGAAGATCGGCTATGCATTACACACCTCTCTATTGCCATTGGGCTGTGCAAACAACCGCGGCTTGTGAGCCCAACCATGGCTTGCCGAGGGTTGAGTTAGCTCGACCCCAAACAGGGACAAGACGACGGTTGGTAATTTCCCCAAAGCAGATAACCGTATACTCGGCCTCAGCTGCGGGCTGGTCCTGTGGCGGCATGAACCACTACAGTTCCAAGGGATAGTAAGGTCGGGCTTGGGGGCTGGTGACAACAAAAAGGAATATGTGGAGCAGGCTTTAGAGGATGCTATTCTAGTTGGGTGTCACTTTGGGGGAAATTTCCTCAATTTCACATAGGTTGAAGCGAGCCGATTTAAACCAGCCAGTCAATTATTAGGGCCGTCGAATGATAAAAAAAAGCAGAATCGGCCTGAGCAAATAATTAACATTAATTAGTTTATAGAAACAATTATTGAGGCTGAATCTCGAGTTAAATTCTCATCTATGTCTATTTGCTGTGATATTTGTGTTTTCACTTCTTGATAAAATTTGAATAAAGATGGTTTCCTTTGCCAGCCCATTAAAAAGTTCCTTTTTAAATTTAGAAGGTAAGTAAACGAGTTTATTCCTGCTGCGTTATGTGATTGTTGGTTTATATATACTGCCCAGTCTTTGGCAAGACCTGGGCGGTTACGACTACTTTTTGTTACTTAATGCACAGGAGCTGGATATGGTAGCGCGATCGACATTACCCATCTTTTTTTTAGTATCTATTGCAATACTTTATAGTTATTCGAGTGTCAGTGGTGAGGTGGAGCGAACCGTTGAAATACCGCTTGTTTTGGATGACGAGGTAGAGTTAATTCTCACCACTCATCCAGAAAATAGCTTAATGGTTAATGCACAGGTATCGACCAGCGGTGAGTCCCGGGTGGCGATTAGGATAAATTCAGCCGTGACAGATCGACGGCGTACAAATTATACCGACTGGGGAACTGAGCATGATATGACTCTGGCAGGTTTAAGGGCCGATACCACTTATCGATTTACAGCGCTGGCAACACTTGAAAGTGGAGAGACTGTTCAGAGTTCCACAGTTTCTTTCAAAACTGGCTCATTGCCCGAAGGCGTGCCGTCTGTTGAAGTGATGGCGCTTACTGAACAGAGTGAAGGAGGTATAACTATTTTCGCTCCTTCTGGCGATAGGAATAATACTTTTTGGGGATTCGATGAAGAGGGTGAGGTTGTCTGGTATCTTCACGGAGACGTGCCTCTCACCGGTGCTCCTGTAGTCCGTAACCTCAAAGATGGCAGTTTAATGTTGCTATTAGATAAGGAAGCCAGAATTATTTCCTTTGCAGGAGAAACACTTCAGTCATTTGAACTGCCGGCATATCACCACGATGCAATTCTTCTTGGAAATGGGAATCTACTGGTATTAACAGACGCTATTGAAACAATTGACGGGCAGTTATTGAAGGGAGACGTCATCCTTGAGGTAGATGGTCAGGGCAATTCTGTTTGGGAGTGGTCGGCGTTTGATCATCTGGATACCCAGCGCTTTCCCGGTGAATTATCGAGCCGGGAGGTGGGAGATGGTGCTCTGGACTGGACTCATTCGAACTCAATACACTATATCGATGCTGACAGTTCCATTTTATTGTCTAGCCGATCCCAAAGTTGGGTGGTAAATATCGACCATGCCAGTGGTGAAGTAAAATGGATTATGGGTAGGGATTCAGACACTTCAGATCATCTGTTGGGTAGACTATTTTCTCTGCAAACTGGCACTTGGATGGCGTCTCAGCATGCTGCAATGCTTGCGTCAGATGGAGAAATTCTAATTTATGACAACAGGAATGAATCTGAATACAGTGGTGAAATTTATAATAGCCGTGCAGTAAAGTTTTCGTTGGATATTGTGGAAAAGACAGCAGAGCAAACCTGGGAGTATATTGCACCTAAATATACCCAGTCACTAGGTGATGTTGATGAGCTGGCTGGGGGAAATATTCTCTTGTGTGCCGGTGGTCCCTCCCCTGCGAGCAATGGGGGCAATAGTGATGCATATATCATTGAAGTCACCAGTGATACTGGCGCTGAGACTGCCTGGGAAATGGTAGTAAGTGATACGTCTGTCTATCGAGCAGAGCGCTTTTCCTGGAGAGAGTTGTCATCTGTAAACAATTTGTCATTTTAAAATTACTTATAAGACAATCGCCAGTAACAGATCTTTGTTACTGGTGAGAAGTGCCACCCAGAATTATTCATTTAGAAACCTGTTACCTGGTTCGCTCTAGCTTTCTTTTAATATTAATTAGCCCATCTTCTCCAAATAGATCTTTAATTCCAGTAGATAAAGCTTCAATAGCATTTTCTATTCCATCATGTAAGTTTTGACTGTTTTCTGGGGGGGCATAATTTGAATATTGGTTGTGCGGGAATAAGGCTGTTTGATCCTTGAAGAAATTTTGCTTTATCTTCTGGTTCTCACTTGAATATTTATCTAGGAATTTATTTCTTTCATTATTTGAATCCCAAAAGTGATAGATAGTTGGGATCATAGTTTTTATAACCCTTTGTGTGTTGTCTGATTTTAACCAATCCAATAGTTTCTTGTTCTGATCTTTTGAGTGTATTTGATCATTGAGCCTTTGCTTTAAGGTAGCCTCCTCGTTTGACAGACTTTTTCTTACTGTTTCGCCAGAATTGGGAAGTCCTGTGATACCCAGGGCTTTAAAAAAATTAACCGGTAGATCTCCGTTGCATAATTGATCGTAAGTAAGTATTTGTGTATCGGGGAAAATTTTTTTGAAAACCATTATGTTGTCGTAAAACCTAAGGCTCTTCTTTTGTGTTTGCCCTAAGAATTTTTCAAAGGATATTTTTGCCTGAGGGGGTACACCTTTCATAACAAGCTCTTTATATAGAGATTGAACGAAATCGTCTTGCCTACGCAGTGTGAGAATCACCCTTGTTTGTTCAGGTGGTAGCGACTCAGCAAGACGTTCAAGATACTGTTGTCGCGCCTGGACCCAGGAACAATTTTTAAGACTGTAAGTTTGCCGACAAATAGGTTCAGCACTGATAAGAAGATCAAGATTGTATCTTCGAGCCTTACTGGTCCAGCTATAAGCAAGTAATTTTCCTTCGGAAATTGGTGCACTATCGGTTTGACTAGAGAATGCATGAGAAAAATATTGGTGACCTTTATCTTTCTTAAATAGGGATCGATAAAATACTGGATATAAAACGCCTTTCTTTTTTAATAATTTCCTATGCATATAGGAATAGTGCTGTATGGCCGTGGTTCCGGTTTTGTGTAGCCCTGCATGCAAGTAGATAGTCATTGTCGGATTTGTATAAGTAACTATTTTATTGATTGTATGATGAATAGATTTATATGAGCGACTAAATTTTCAGTCTGTTTTTATTTATTAGAAATAGATTTTATATTGGCTAGGTAGAGTGTCAATCTATAGAGATTATAGGTGCCCCCTGTTGAGTTAGTGAAGAATATTCAATAATGTCAAATCTGAATCTCCGATATTTAAGTCATAATGGCGCTGAAATTAGCTGATAGAGTAAATAGAATCGCTGCCACTATAGTATAGTTTCAGTAAGTTTTTCACTATCCATGTATTTATTTGCGAGTTTAGTTGTATGGAGAACCTTTTCAACTCATTGCCGGATAACAGGACTATAGAGCACTTCGAGAGCCTGTTTGAAGGGAGGCAGTGTAGAGTGGAGCGAATAGTGTCTTTCGGCCAGTCCTCCCCAGAGTCTGGTTGGTATGATCAAGATGAGAACGAATGGGTATTGGTGCTATCTGGTTACGGTTTGATTGAAATGGAAACCGGTGAACGTTATAGATTGGGTGAGGGAGATTATCTTTTAATCAAGGCTGGACAGAAACATCGAGTTGTGGAGACCGCTCAAAATGAGCCCACTATATGGTTGGCAATTTTTTATCAGTACTAACGGGCATCTATGGTTACAAATATAACTTGTTTGTAACAGATTCAGATAATAGCAGAGTTCTAATATTTAAATCTCGATAGGAATACCTTGCCTTCTGAGTTTTTCTATTCGGAAGGCAATACTTTCATTAAAAGCCAAATGTGGCTTCACGCATAAAGTATTTATCTTGGCGCTACGGTTCCAAATAAGGGCTTTTCCCAAGAGTTCGCAACAGTATCTGCCAAAAAAAGAGTCAATTGTGACGATTTTTATATATTGCCAATTATTGTGTAATTGCTCATTAAAAAATAAATTAGTATTCCCTCGATATTAGCGTTTATTTTTATCCTTGGGGAAATAATGAAAGAGCAGTTTTTAAAAGCAACACTTTGCCTCGCTATTGTCTCATCTTTATACGGTTGTAGTGGAGGATCTAAAGAAAGCAAATCTCCTGAAGAGACAGATGATATTACTGCACCAACTTTGACCCTTACTCCTACAGGTGGTAGTACTATCGAAGAAGGTGATAAGGTGTTACTGAGTTTTGATGAGCCAGTAGAGCTAGGTGATATCTCACTGTCTGGTTCTATGCAGGAACTCGGGGAGCTATACCAAATAAGTGAAGATTCACTTGAACTAAGGCCGAAAGATGTTTGGGGAGAAGGGGAAGAGCTATCCTTAGTAATCAATGCTCAGGACAGCGCTGGTAATCAAATGACGGAGAGTGACGTCAAGTATCAAGTTGAGAACATTGCCCCTAATGTAAATAGTATACTTCCACAGGATATTCGCCTGGAAAAGAACGATTCTTTTAAAGTCCAATTTTCTGAGACTATGGATGTAGATAGTCTTCAATTAGGTGGGATATTACTTGAAGATGACTACAAGGTTGTTTGGTCTGCTACCGAAATCGAAAATGATACGCTAACTATTATCCCAAAAGAATACTGGATCGCTGGGCAGGAACGCACAATAAACGTTGATGTAATGGATTTAGCGGGAAATCCTATTCCTACAGTAAACAGCAGTTTTACTGTGCCGATGTATTTCGACAATTTTACTCCGGCGTCAGTGGTGATTGGTCAGGATAATTTTTCAGACATAGTTTCGGAGACCAGTGCTAAAAACCTTGGGGTCTTTCCCGCTGGTAATCCTGCTGTTAGTTCTGATGGGAAACTATTTATAACGGATCGAAGAAATAAGCGTGTCTTGGTTTTTAACGAAATACCTTTCTCGAATGGGGCTTCTGCTGATTTTGCTCTAGGTGTCGATAGTCTGGATAGCTCCGATTCATCGGATGATAGAAAGTCGCTTCAAATGCCAGTTCAGGCTAATATTAATGACGGTAAATTAATTATTTCTCAGGTTGAAGGGGAAAGGCAGATTTTGATTTATAACCAAGTCCCTATGGACGGGACGGCAGTCCCTGAAGTGGTTTTAGGAGCATGGGGCAAGGGGGTTGATGGATGTTATAGTGGTGATGATGACAAAGCAACATCTGCCATTTTAGTTGATGGAAAAATTATAGCTGTAGATGAAATTAACTCTCGCGCGTTGGTTTGGAATAGTATTCCAACAGAAGATAATACAACCGCAAGCTTAGTTATTGGTCAGCCTACAATGGAGAGTTGTACCGCTAATGCCGGCTCGGATGGTAATAGTGGGGGACCAACAGCTCAAACTCTTGCTGACCCTTCTGCAGTTTGGAGTGATGGAGATAAGCTTGCAATTATAGATTCTCTAAACAATCGAATTTTGCTCTGGAATGAATTTCCAATAGGGAACTATATTGCAGCAGATGTTGTACTCGGGCAGGAAAATTTTAGTATTGATGAGAGGCCGGATAATGCAACGGAAAAGGATTTAAGTTATCCCTGGTTAGGAATTTGGTCAAATGGAATTCAGCTATTCGTAACTGATACAAATAATAACCGAGTATTAATTTGGGATCAGTGGCCTGAAGAAAATTATGCTGCTGCGGATTCTGTCTTGGGGCAAAGTGATTTTGTAAAATCTGCTTATAATGACTCAAATCAAGACGGAGTTCATGATACCGGTGAACATCCCAGTGCATCCACTTTACGCCTTCCAACAGGGGTCTTTGGTTATAAAGATAGCCTGTTTGTTACTGACTCAGCGAACAATAGGGTTTTGATTTTTAAGTCGCAGTAATGCTTTCAAAATTGATTGTACTAGATTGAAGCTATGGCTAATGGAGATGGTAAGTAAATTTATCATCTCCCTTAATTTTTAGGGTTTTAGTTTATTGCGAGTTCTTAAGTTGGTGATACTTCATTTTTATCTCTTCCAGGTTGACGGTGGGGGCAGGAAACTGGGGGTTTAATTTTTTTAATGCTTCAGAAATAATCGAGGCTACGGCCAAGTCCCGGAACCATTTGTGGTTTGCGGGGATAACGAACCAAGGTGCGTATTCGGTGCTGCATTGATTTAGCATGTCTTCAAAAGCACAGATATACTCGTCCCAATATTTTGCCTCAGTATAATCACTTTCGCTGATTTTCCACTGTTTGGCGGGATCATCAATACGCTGCTTGAATCTCTCCAACTGCTCATCCTGGCTGATATATAGGAAAAATTTCAGTATTATTGTGTTGCTTTCAGAGAGTAATTTTTCAAAGTTATTTATTTGGTCGTAGCGTTCGCTCCAAATTTTCATCGGAACCAGACTATGTACTCGCTCAATCAGTACACCCTCATACTGTGAGCGGTTAAAGATTGATATATGACCCCGAGCCGGAGTTACTTTGTGATATCGCCATAAGAAATCGTGCTCGCTCTCTTCTTTTGAAGGTTCCTTAAAGGATATTGCTCTACACATTTGTGGATTTGTTGCGCCCAATACATGCTTTATTGTGCCATCCTTCCCAGACGCATCGATTCCCTGAAGACAGATAAGTAGTGATGTTTTGCACTCAGCGTAAAGTTTGTAAGTGTATGAGCGTATTTGCTCATCCATACGCTGGGTTTCTGGGAGTGCCTCTTCGTGGCTTTCGTAGCAGTGCCTGAAGCCCGGATCTATTTCTGAGAGCTTGATCTTGCTGCCAGGCTTTACCCTGAAATCTTCGAAACAATTCATAGTTCGAACGCCCACTTTTGTTAGACTTTTGTAGATGACTCAGATATCACTCAATCTTCGATAAAGAAGTTTCTTGACCAAATCCAGGAAAAACATCCAGATAATCATGTATAGCCATACCAGGCCGATTACGGTCCAGGGTATTGCGGGTACCAGCCAGCCGAATCCGCACATCAGCACGGTAAATGCTTGAGTGCCAACAATTGCGATAAATAGAGGGAATGCGGGTAATGGCCTGGAAAAGAATGCTGTGCGTGAGCGCACAACGAATAGTAGCAGATGCCCTCCCGCTACGATCTGTAAAAATACAATGGTTTGAATTTGCTCTTTATTTAGTGCGATCCAAGCTTGCCAACTGGTGTTATTGAGCCATTCCATTCCAATAAACAGAATACCCATTGTTTGGGCAATAGAAAAAAGGCCGATAATGCTGGAGCCCAGCAATAGGTCGCGCATTTGCCAATGTACGGGTTCCTTGGGCAGCAGTGTATTATCGTAGGCAATGGTCATAATGGGGATATCATCAAGAAGAGCCACTAATACGATCATAACAGGGGTTAGTGGTGAAAAGCCGAACATAATGGTGGCAAAGACAACTACCACCATAATGTCCAGGGTCATTGATACTCTAAAAAGCACATAGTTAATAATACGTTCAAATATTTTTCGCGCTTCATCAATGGCATCGACGATGGTGGATAGCCCAGGGGAGGTCAGGATGATGGCTGCGGCGGCGCGTGCGGCATCCGTTGCGCCACTGACAGCGATTCCGCAATCAGCTTGCTTAAGGGCAGGGGCATCGTTCACACCATCTCCGGTCATGGCAACCTGGTGACCTCTGCCTTGAAGTGCTTTCACAATGGCATATTTGTGCTCGGGAAATACTCTTCCAAACCCATCGGCACGTTCCACGGTGTCGACGATAGTAGATGGCAGGTGGTCCATATCCTGGGACTTTTTGAATACACTATTGGCTGCAAAAATATTTGTTCCGATACCGACTTGAGTGGCGATTTCCTTGCCGATTGCCACATCGTCGCCAGTAATCATTTTTACCTGGAGTCCATGTTCCCGTGCACGTTGAATAGTGTCTTTGGAGTCATCCCGAGGTGGGTCTTCAAGAGACAGAATACCCAGGAATTGCCACGGTGTGCCGTTTGCCTTCTGAGCAACTCCCAGGGAGCGTAGCCCCCTGGAGGCCTGTTGTTGCACACAAGCAGAGGCTTTGTTGGCCTCCGCACCACTCAAGCTGCATAAGTCGACAATAGCTTGGGGGGCCCCTTTGCTGAAAAATAGGGTTTGCCCGTCCTGATCCTGTACCTTGACCTCGGTACGTTTGCTAACCGGATCAAATGGAGTGAATTCCTCAACCTTATATTTCTTTAGCTCTTCCTTATTTTTTAGGCCGGCAAAAATTGCTTGATCAATTGGATCACTGGCGCCTGCTTCAGAAGCGATAGCAGCAGCAAGGATCAACTGGTCGTTGTTTTCCGCACTGAATAAGGTAGGTTCTTCGAGGCATAATTGGTTTTTGGTGAGGGTGCCAGTTTTGTCTGAGCAGAGGATATCAACACCGGCCAATTCTTCGATGGATTCCAGCCGCGAGACGATCGCTTTTTTACGGGATAGTGCCAGGGCGCCGAGAGCATTGGTCACTGTGATGACCGAAGGCATGGCAACGGGAATTGATGCGATCAGCAACACCAGTACAGTGCGAAGAATATTGATGATATCTGACCAGTGCCATGTTTCCGCGACCACGATATCGCGGTATAACTCTGTGCCCACCAGAATAACGGCCAGCACCAGACACAGCACGATGAGGAAGTCACCGATATGGGTGACGGCTTTCTGCGAATGTGAGGCACTTTGCCCTGCACCGGCAACAAGTTGGGCGGTGCGCCCAAAGAATGTATTGTGCCCGGTACCAATGACAACAGCGGTCATCTCCCCCCGTTTGGCGATACTGCTGGAATAGCCAATATCACCGATGCTCTTACTGACGGGTAGAGATTCTCCCGTAAGGGCGGCTTGATCAATACTGATGGATTTCCCTTCGGTAAAGCGCACATCAGCGGGTACGACTTGCCCTAGCTTTATTCGAACTATATCCCCGGGGACCACCATTGCCGCATCGATGGATTGATACTCTCCATCCCTTAATACATTGGCTTTGGGTGCCATACTGGCTTTCAGTGCTGCCAGCGCATTGGCAGCTTTGTGCTCCTGCCAAAACCCGGCAATCGCGTTGTATAACAGCAGGGCCATAATGATGGCGAAATCGGGCCAGTGGCCAATTAATGCAGAAAGCAATGCGGCCGCTTCAATCATCCAGGGAATGGGACCCCAGAAAAATCGCAAAAATTTAGCGAGTGCGCTTTGCTCCTTCTCCTGGATGGCATTGGGACCATATTTTTGCAGGCGGGTGCTGGCTTCATTTTTGGTGAGGCCGGCGGGCGACGTGTTTAGTTCAGTGTAAACTGCGTCAATATCAGCGTTCTGCAAATCCAGCGATTGCTGGTCGCTGTTGTTTTGATTATTTGGCGATGATTCTTGACCTTGCACTTTGGGTTTCCCAATGACAAAGGTTTACCTATGGAGTCTGTTCCAGCACTGGATACTTCAATCTAGCAGTTTGCGCCAATTGCTATGTGGACATTGGTGACGGTGGTAAGGGAAATTTGAGGATGTAGAGTTAAAGGTAAAAAAGCCGGCATTGTACTGGCGTGAAAAACCATTAATCCAGTGGGCTATTGAAAGGGATATATCAGTGACAACTGATTAAGCTGCAGGGTCAGCCTATCTCGATAACGTCGCGGTTTTTCTCCGGGGTTTCGAATAGCAATCCGTGCTGTAGTCCTTGGCCAACAGGCCTAAGATATAGACCATATGCAGGTGCTCTCCGTATATGCCTGAGTTCTCTTTAGCTTATAGTGCATTTCATGATAGGCCGAAGCCTAACTATACAGAGTGTCTACTAAACGTGGGTAAGTCTTGCACTTAACGCTGTCATAAATTGACGCACGAAGCGCAGCGTAGTGCGGTCAATTTGATGGCTTTGTTAGCGGATAATGGTGAGTGTAAAGACTACCTGATTTATAGCCACATTTCTCGCCTTCCGCGTTTTTATCCAAAGCTACTAATTTCCACTTCTTCCATGAAGTTGAGTCCAAGTTTTCCGGCCGCAATATTCCTTGCACCGTTTGTCCCTTCCTCGATGCTCATTATATCGGTTAAAGTTACTCTATCTTGAATTTTGGGCAAAGTTTTTTTTAGATCGTCAAACATTTTCTCCATTGTTTTTGGAGGCTCGTCACCATAACCTAGTTTATAGGTTGCCGGAACATCCATCTCAAATCGTTTTGCCAATACAGAGTAATTGTTGGAGAAACAAAGTGTTCCTCGTTGCCCGGACCATTTTCTGCCACAGAAAATCATGGCGCTGTTACTATCACCTGACTCAAATCCGACGGATATGTATAGACCTTGTTCTGATCTATAAACGGCTGACGAGGCCGAAAATCGACCATGCTTCAAGGAGGGATCGTTAATAAGCTCAAAGCCCATATCAGATAAGAAGCACCATGCCATTTTATGAAATTGTGATGCTTCCGCTGGATATACAGGAAAATCTCTTACATGTGCCATACAGACAAAGAAATCCTCAAATGTTACAGAAAATTTCAAACATCAAAGTTCGCAGTCTCCGTAGGTGAAACCGCCCGTGCCACCAAAGTAACGCTCTTCGCGTAAAGGGTACCCTTCTAACATGGCGCGCTCACACGGATAATATTTTCCCCGTCCTCCCTGCCTTGGCCCGTAAAGACCTATATCGTAGAACTGCGCTTGTCTAAGTATCATCGTTGTTATCCATCCGCTGTTCATTTGCCAAAGCAGAGAATCTGTCCTGTCTGACCATTGCCCAGAAGTGAATGGGATTTCATTTCCTTGATCATCAACACCTAAATTAAATGAAATTGCTCCATAAGCCTCTGCTGCTTGCGGTATGCGTTCGTATGTCCAGATTCCGTTAACATTTCCCTCACCCTCTCCTATGACCACTTTCGGTTGTTCTGTTTCTTCGATTTCCTCTTCAAGCAAATCTTGAACCGCCCACTCCCAACCAATTTGCCTCCATTGGAATAGCTCATCATCCTCGCCCTCTTCCGAACAGAGAAAAAGCCCGCAAATTACAATTCCCGCGCGTGTAAGAATTTTCCAGCCCCAGTCTTTTTTGGGAAACCAAGCTGAGTCATTAGCTGCCTCTGGTAATGGCAATGGTAATTTACGAGGTTTTGGCAGCGGTTGTGCTTCCGGCGGTAACTCTGGCCAGGGCAATGGATCAAGTAGTACACCCGCCACGGTTTCCCCGACCTCCGCCTCAAGCTTGCTTTCCAAAATCTGCTCCGAAGCCGCTGGGTCTGATTGTAGGGCTACATTTGGGTCCTCAAACGCGGTGCCGGCCGCTTGTGCATAGTTCAAAGCATCCTGATTAAAATTCTCATACTCGATCACCAACTCAATGTTGGATAGAAAAGTACCATATATCCACCAATAGCCAACCTGGGAATTGAATAGACAGGAACTAGGATAATCGTAGCAAAACGCCGGAATGTTATTCGGATCAGTTGGGTCGTCGTTGTCATCGAGAAACTGTTTGCCGTTATCATATTGGTAGTAATAACTTATATACGTTATATACCACCAGCCAGTTTGCTCTTCGCCATCGTAGTGGTACCAGCCTTCTGATATGGCAGTATTTTCAAAATAGTCGCTGCTTTTAGAGTAACCATAAATCTCCTTGAAAAATTGCTTAAATTCTGGATCAACAGCCCTTACATGGGCCAATGAATCGTTTGGAGCGAACACTATCTGATCATATGTACCTGTATAAAAATTTACATCTCCAGAAAAATTTTTAATTACTAGGTCGAGCTGGCCATCGATGTTTACATCTTTTACAACCAGCTCTACCGCGGATTCCCCCCACGTATTAAGAACGCTCAATTCCGATGCAGTTGGGGTGCTACCGACAGAAAACTTTTGATCCGAGTTCTGAATTAAAACGACTTGCTCAGCGGGTGATATAACTATTGGCGTGATAACGTCGCCAAGTAACAGAATTATTTCAGGCGATCGTGATAGAAAGAGGTCTGCGTACCCATCGCCGTTCAAATCGCCACTATAAGCTTTATATTTCTCGTCGTAACCCGCCTGCGCTACTAAGTAGAATGTCGAAAGAATCCCGAGCAATAGCAATCTAACTTTCATTATTTTCTTTCCTTATAAGTTGATCGTGATAATTCCCCCAACTTTTAGACTGCTAGGCCTTGGGTGGTCTCGCTAACGCCCGGTTAATGGGCAGGCGAAGCAGCGCGTAGCCTGTCCCAGCGGAAGCCACGCTTTTTGTGGCTGGAGCGAATTGAACCGCTTGTTATGTGTTTTGCTGCTCATTTACCTCTTTCTCTAACTCCTCAGCTTGATAAGGCATATATCCATTCTTTAAAAAATAGAAGGCCAGATAACCGTAGACACCTGCCAACGCAATTGAGTTGGGTAAAGGGGCATTGTTAAAAAGCACCCCATAGAAGACCCAGCCGAGTAAAGCTAACACAATCGTAGCTAGTACATAGTTACATGCCTTGATGAAAGGATGGCTGCTCCGTTTACCCCACTTCAGTAGGAATAAGGTAGGAAAACCAATGTACATCATAAAAGCAGAAATACCAGCTCCCCAATTTGGGCCAAAAAATGGATGTAAAGCCCAATAGAGAGGGAAAAACAAAATCACTGATAAAATTGCGATTAGTAGCAGTCTCATGATCTACACATAACGCCAAGCTCACCCGCGGAGGCGCGATAGCGCCGGAGTCGGGTGCAGCTTCTTGTTAACCCTTTTTATTTGAAACATGACTTTGAATTTGGTCAGCAATGTTTACGTAAACTGACTTTAGCTTATTTGGGTCCAGTGTTGATTGAAACTCAATAACCAGGTCCTCGAATCCATTTTGCGTTGTGCTAATAACGAGTTCCATTGACGTGTTTTCTTGGAACTGATGTAAGTCTATGCCAGCTTTTGCAAGCTCTGAGCTTAATTGTGCCTCGTTGAGAGAGAAGCTCCCCAATTTTTCTTGTAACTCCTGAGCGCTAGAAATTGACAACTCGTTTGCAGGAATCGTGTAATCAAATCCTCGTGTAACAGCTGGCTCTATGATGCCGCTCTTTACAGCGGCATAGACAAGTAGGATGACGAGTACAGTGCCATTAGCGAATTTAGAAAGCTTTGACTTTCCAAGTGTGATTAATGGTTTTCTTTCTTGAGCCATTACTTTCCTCGTTGGGTTAACGCCTTTATAAACGGCGTGCGTTTTTCAGCGCGTCCAGTTGCAGCCGTTTTCTGGCTGCAACGATGTTTAATAAACTTGTTATACCCTGGCTATTTGTAGATTTTGGGATCAACTTCATATTCTCCACCCATTTTCTTGGGCTTCAAGCTCGGGTGTTGCTCGTAGATGGGGTTCATGAAGCTAGTAAGTAGTTCACCCATCACTTTTCCTGTGGCTTGCTGGTAGTTTTTAAACTCTTGTTCAGAGCATCCATCCTTAATAAGAGCAAGATTATTATCCATTGCAGCCCCTATTTTAAGTGCAAGCAAGCTTGTTTTTTCAGCTAGTTCTCTATCCATAGGTAGTATCCGTATAACAGTTAATTCAAAAGAAGCGTCTTTATATCACCCTTCTATATATTTCTGCTTCAGCCATCCAGGATTATCCAAAAAATATAACAATATCAGTAGGTTAAAGACTTTGGCGCAATCTCCAACAGGTAGATATTAAGCAGCAGCTATATATTTACCTGCTTTTCTTGCTCGTGACAATAGTGTCACCCTCTTTAAAGTCAATGGCTTAGCTCGCTCTCTCCAGAAATAGGAGAAGCTTCTCTTGAATTCTGATATTGAAAGTAGAGCAAGATATGAAATGCGGTATATAAGACAGTTTGAAGAGCAATGTTATGGAAGATATTCGCGGTAGAGTACCAAGTAAGCCTGAATACTTCACGGGAGTCTCCCGATAGCGTATTTGAAATTAAGTACGGTTGTTTTAGGAAGGAGAGGTAAACTTATACTCACTGGGATAAGCAATTCATGTACTTTGTTAAGGAAAAGAGCCTCATTGATAGGGTGGGGAGATTGCGAGGGGCCTCTCTCACCTTACACTTCAAGGAAGGACTGTATCACTTCAAAATAGCTAAAATATAAGTCCCATTATCGGTTTTATATAAACATTCTGAATTTTACAATTTTTTGTTTGAAAAATCATATGAAATGGCTCTCCAATAGTTGCGCTTTGAATTATGTTTGAAAGATTCTTAACTCCATGGGTTGATATTTTTCGTCCTCAATTATTTAGTTCTGGGCGGATTTTCTTTCAGTTGAGCGGGCTCAGTAGTTTAGTTTATTAGTTGATGGTTTCGGGCTTGCAATTGGCTATTTCCAATAGCAGAGACTTTCTTTGTGAGAGTATCCATATCAGATATTCTAATCTGGATTTTTGTATCGCGGGCTATTTCATTGGCAGCGATGATGAAGTAATGGAGTTAAAAGAAAAAAAGCCGGCATTGTGCCGGCGCGAAAGCAGACGTCGAAAGGAAAAGACGTTGCAGAGAGACTGGAATTTTTGCCAGATGCCCAGATTCCAATTTGAGCTGGGCACCTTTGGCGAGCTAATTAATCAGCTTTTTTCGCGCAGGAGTACACAGGCATCTGCAGCAGCCAGATTTAAATTATTTCCTACTACATGCCCACTAAACAGTGCTGGAGTAATATTTCGGGCAGCGGAGAACTCATCAGGTACTTGTAAGGAGTCACTGGTTTTCCCCAGGTTGAGAACAACCAGCATTTCTTCAGTTTCGCTGCGCCTTACGAAAGCAAACAGTTCACTGCCCGTGTGGATCACTTCCTGCTCTGCAGTCGCCAACGATTGGGGTAGCTTCCTGTGCCATTCGATCAGTGCGCGGAAGCGGTTGAGCATGGAGCGCTGGGCGTCCTGCTGAACCTCTACCGCCCGTTGCTGGTGCTCCCCAGAAACGGGTAGCCAGGATTTTGCTGTGGAAAAGCCCGCGTTGTCGTCGCTGGTATTGGTCCAGGGCATCGGAGTGCGGCAGCCGTCGCGGCCTTTGAATTCCGGCCACAGATTAATGCCGTAGGGGTCTACCAGATCTTCATAGGCAATTTCCGCTTCCGGTAGGCCCAGTTCTTCCCCTTGGTAGAGGCAGACACTGCCGCGCAGTGCCAATTGCATCAGCAGGAATAATGGGGCCCTGGCATCGGCTTGGTCATCGCTAAAGCCTTTGTTCCAGCGGGTTATTGAGCGGGGTACATCGTGATTGCTGATCGACCAGCAGGGCCAGCCCTTCTCGATTACGTCGCGGTTTTTTTCCAGAGTTTCGCGCAGGAAGCCCGCACTGCAATCCTCGGTCAATAGATCGAAGGAATAGGCCATGTGCAGGCGTTTTTCCGTGGTGTACTCGGCCATGATTTTATGGGTATTGTCGTCGCCAACTTCACCTACGGTCACAGTGCCGGGATATTGGTCCATTAACTGCCGTACCCGCTGGAGAAACACCAGGTTTTCCGGCTGGGATTTATCATTCTGGTGCCACTGGTAGTCGTAGTGATTGACTGGCGGCAGGCCTTTCTCGTCAAGCTTGAGCGGGCGCGCCGGGTTATTGCCCAGGGCCTGCTGATGGAAAATAAAGTTGACCGCATCCAGTCGGAAACCATCTACACCCCGATCGAGCCAGAATTTCATATCGGCGAGCAGCTGCTCCTGGACTTCCGGGTTGTGAACATTCAGGTCCGGCTGTTCTTTGAGGAAGTTGGCCAAATAGTACTGTCGGCGGCGGGTACACCAGCGCCAGGAGCCTCCTCCAAATACGGAGACCCAGTTGTTGGGAGGGGTGCCATCTTCTTTAGGATCAACCCAGACATACCAGTCCGCTTTGGGGTTGTCGCGGTTGGCACGACTTTCCTGGAACCAGGGGTGCTGGTCCGAGGTGTGGCTGAGGATTTGGTCGATAATCACTTTCAGGCCGCGCTCGTGGGCCGCTTCGATCATCCGGTCGAAATCTTCCAGGTTGCCAAAAATAGGGTCTACATCCCGGTAGTCGGCAACGTCATAGCCAAAATCCACCATCGGCGATTTAAAAAAGGGTGAGATCCAGATGGCGTCTACGCCGAGGGATTTTACATAATCCAGTTTTTGCGTAATTCCGGGAATATCACCGATGCCATCTCCGTTGGCGTCGCAGAAGCTGCGTGGGTAAATCTGATAAATAACGCTATTGCGCCACCACTCATAGCTGTTGCCGCTCATGGATTACTGCCTTGTTTCATTATTTGAAATGTGGAGATAGTCCACCTTTAAAGGATAGGGTAAGTATGGAGCAGTCATTGGCGGGCTTCCTCCTCCCCGGCTAGGGGGGAGAGGGGGGTAAAGGGTGACCGGCCTGGGGTGGCTTGGTATCGGCGGGCGGGGGATGAGGAGCATAGTGGGCACGTCCCTGTGCCGCTGGAGCAGGACTGTTTAAGGCTTGTCCTGGACCGAGCGAAGCATTTGCTCGGCCAGGGCGATGGCCTCCTGGCGATCCTTGACGTCCAGCTTTTGGTAGAGGCTGCGAATATGGGTCTTGATGGTGCTCGGCGCCACCTTAAAGTGACGGGCGATTTTTTCGTTCGATAGCCCAGAGTGAATCGCATTGAGTACCTGCCACTCCCTCGGGGTGAGTGGGGAGTGGCGCAGGAAGTCTGGCACGGCATCGCTGGCCAGTATCTCGCGGATAATGGTGTCATCTAGTTCGATGCGAATACCACCGTCCAGCTCCGGCTGCTGTTGTGCCGCTTTGATCAGTTGCTGGGCTTTGCAGGACTCCGCATCTCCCAGGCCATTTTCCAGGGCGGCTTTCAGGATAACGATTAAAGGTTTGCCGATCTGCAGGAAGCTGGCGCGAAAATCCCGTTCGTGGGAGAGAAGTAAGGCTTCACTAATAGCCTCCACAGATTGGGGATATTGCTCCCGCAGCCACAGCAGGTGGGATTCCAGCACCCGGTTGCGCAGGCGATCTGTTTCCAGGCCGCACTCGTTGGCGACTTGTTTCAGGCGGCTCAACAGGCGGTTGGCATCGGACCAGTGGTGCAGCTCAATCATCGCGCGCACATGGTTGCGCCCGTGGCACTGTTCAAAGTGATTGCTGGGTCTGTCGGCGACGGGAGTAGCCTGTTCCAACCAGCTGGCGATGGCCTGCTGATTGCCCAGGGCGCGCCAAGTGCGGATGCGGGTGGCATCGGCGTTGGCGATCCAGTCCCGATGGTAGCGCCCGTCTGTGAGCAGCCGCTCGATACGCTCCAGCCACTCCAGGGATTCCTCTTTCTCCCCCCGGGCCTGGGCGATTTTTAACAGCAGGGTGTACTCTGGCAGCAGCCAGTGCTCGCCGACCCGGCGGTTGATTTGCATACCTCGGCGGGCGGATTGCTCGGCACCTTCCAGATCGCCGGACTCCCATTGCAGCTGGCCGCGCAGCCGGCACACAAATTCCGAGATGGGCAGTGTGGATAGGTGATTTTTCTGCACGAGGGTCTGCACCTTCTCCTGCAGCGTGGACGCTTTCTTCAGCAGGCCCTGGGCAAAGGCGATCTCTGTCTGTTGGCAGATGGCCCAGGCGGCGCTGGGGATATCCCGTTCGGCGATCGCCAGGGCTTCAACTTCCTGCATATAGCGGTTGGCCTCTTGCAAGGCACCCAGGCAGAAGCTGGTCTCACCGGTGACCAGCAGAGCAGAGATTCTCTCGCCCAGCTGGTCTGCGCGGAGTAGGGCCAGGGCTTCTTCAGCATACTCCTTGGCTTGCAGTGTCTGCCCTCGGGCAATGGCCACTTGGGCGCGCATGGTGGCAAAGGCGCCTTCAAAGTCGCGCCACTGTGCCGGGTCCTCCCGCTGCAGCCAGCTTTCGGAGGCCGCCAGGTTTTTCTCGCACAGGTCGTATTCAAAATTCTCCCGCGCCATTTTGGCGGACAGGAGGGTAAAGCGGGCGCTGTGTTGCAGGGCTTCGTCGCCGAGCCAGTCTAGGCAGTCCCGCAGCAGGCGCGACTGCCCCGCGCGCAGAAGCTGTTCCCCTCGATCGTTGAGCAGTTGTTTTAACCGCTCGCGGTCGCCGCCGGCCAGGGCGTGGCGCAGGGCCTCCACCGGCTGGTCTAATTCTTGCCAGGTATCACAGGCAGTGCTGTGCAGTTGCAGCAAGTGTTCGCGGTCATTAATTTGCCGTTGCAGGAAGCGGGCGAAGACCGGGTGAAAGCGGAACCACTGGCGGCTTGAATCCTGCGCCTGCAGGAATAACCCGCGACGCGCGGCCTCTTCCAGCAACTGCTGACCGTCCTGGCGACCGGTAAGGCGCTCCGCCAGTTGGGCATTAACCCGGGTGAGGATCGATGTGCAGGAGAGGAGCTGGCGCAGTTGGGGTTCCAGCCGCTCCAGTACTTCCTCAGCCAGGTAGTCGAGAATATGGCTGTGGCCCTGCTCCAGCTCTGCCAGATAGCGATCCACTTCGTTGCTGTCGCGCACGGATAAAGTGAATAGCTGAACGGCGGGGGGCCAGCCCTCACTGAGATGATGCAGCTGGGCTGCGCGGTCGCCGTCGAGATTAAACGGCAGGCGCTGCATGAGCAGGGTGGCGATTTCCTCAATGTTGAGGGCCAGCTCATTACTGCCCAATTCCAGTAATCGCCCTTGAACTCGCAGGGTGGCCAGGCCCAGGGGCGGTTGGCTGCGACTGGTGAGAACAATACCGACACCGGCGGGGGCATGGCGCAACAAAAAGCGGGTAGTGTCATGCACCTGCTGGTTGTCGATCTGGTGGTAGTCGTCCAGCACGATGCGCAGTTCGCTGGGCAGGCCCCGCAGTTCCGACAGCAGGTGGCTCACCAGGGTTGAGGGGTCCGGGCGCTGGGGCGCGGACAACAACTGGTGAGTCTGGGGGACACCATTGCCGGTCGCCCTGTGCACGCTTTCCACCAGGTAGCGGCAGAATTGGCTCGGTTCATTATCACTGGCATCCAGCGTATACCAGGCGACCGGGTTGTCCTGCTGTGAGGCCCAGGAGGTAACCAGCGTGGTCTTGCCATATCCCGCAGGAGCCGTCACCAACAGCAGTTGATCGCTGTGGCATTGGTTCAGAACCGACAGCAGGCGCGGGCGCGATAGGGCGTGCTCGGGGCAATCCGGCAGGCTGTATTTGGAAGTTAAAAGCATCGCTGCGGGAGGGACTGTTATAAATGTTTGATTTTTGTACAGCCACTATTATGCACCAGGACCCGGGTATTGTTACAGCACTGTAATAGGCCAGCTTTCTGGTGATTCCGCCTCTTGGGTGGCAAATTGGAGTGGCGCCGGTTTAGCTTTGGGCAGTATATTACTATTCGGGTTAAATCGGTCATCTCAACCCGTCGCAATGCAGTTTCTGCGGCTCACTAGTGGGTACGTTAGTTCATATTTACTGTGATGTATCCACACCGGCTCGTAAAGGGATGCATTACTGTGCAGCTTCCCCTCGCGCCACTTTCAGTATTTTTTCGATTTTTCTTTGGCAGTGAGAATGCCCCTTGTGCGGGTTTTCATCAATGTTCATTCAATTAAAAAAGCCGAGCGCTGCGAAGGCGCCGATAGAATAATAAGAAGAGGAAGCCATGGCGGATATCGTAATCCTTGCTGCTGCGGGTATGGGGGCTGTGGATAACACGTTTGCAAAGCCACTGTTTTCGGCATTGGAAACCGAGCTTGGGGAGGAGTGGTCGCGTCTCTACTGCGCTGAATTACCCGGCCTGGAGCACTTCCAGAGCAATATCGAACGCACCTTTGAGAGTATGCAGAAACGCGAACTGGACTTCCTGCGTGCACGAAAATATTTACTCCTGGGGATGTCGCAGACAGCGGCGCAGTCCGGCAATGTGGATCGTCGGGATAACAACTACGAAAAGACCCAGCGCGAGATCTATGCGGCGCTGGCCAAGGCCGCTGATCAGGTTGATGACCGGGCTCCGGTGATATTGATCAGCCATTCGGTGGGTTGTATCAACCTATCTAATTACCTCTGGGACGCCCAGCGGCCCAATGTCAGTTGCGGTGTTTGGCGTGAAGGCGGTCCCGCGGGAGTTCACAGAGGGTCGGCGCGTGAGAGGTTTTTGCGCCTCAAGACCTTGAGCCATTGGTACACCCTGGGGCCGACAATGCCCCTGTGGTGTGCCGATCGACCGCGGGAGCAAATTCAGGCGGTCACCTCCAATACCCGGGGATACAATTTTCGCTGGAAGAACTTTTATCACCCCAATGACCTGTTTGGCTGGCCCCTTAAACCCCTGAGCCCCTCCTATAACCAGGCGGTGTGCCGTGATTATGAGACTTGTTCGCTGAGCGATCACGGCGCTTTGAGTTCAGTGGCTTTTCCCTCGCCCCCTGAGGATTACTGGCGGAACCCGATAGTTGTTGAGCAGCTGATAGAGGATGTGCGCTCCCTGCTCAAGACAGTGAATAAGCCCGCTCATCGGCATCCTCAACCCTCTCAGCAGGCTCTCGCGGTATAATCCCCAATTACCTCAACAGTCTCCTGTAAAAGATGAAGGGCCGTTTTTTTATGTCGCTGCAATATCACCTGGTTCCGGTTACTCCTTTCCAGCAAAACTGCTCGTTGCTGTGGTGTGAAGACAGTAAGCGCGCGGCTGTTGTCGACCCCGGTGGCGATCTCGATAAGATTCTGGCGGCGGTGGAGGAGCGCGGTCTCAAGCTGGAGAAAATCCTGCTCACCCACGGCCACCTGGACCATGTAGGCGGCACTGCGGCGTTGTCCAAGCAGCTCCAGCTGCCGATAGAGGGGCCGCATAAAGGCGATGATTTCTGGATTCAGCAGTTGCCCATGCAGGCGCAGATGTTTGGTTTCCCCGCTGTCGAAGTATTTACTCCAGACCGCTGGTTGGAGCAGGGAGATACGGTTACTGTAGGGGATCAGGAACTGGAGGTGCACCACTGCCCGGGCCATACTCCCGGCCATGTGATTTTCTTCCACCGCCCCAGCCAGTTGGCTCTGGTGGGAGATGTTTTGTTTGCCGGTTCGATCGGGCGTACGGATTTTCCCCAGGGAGATCACGATACCCTGATTCGCTCTATCAAAGAGCGCCTATGGCCGCTGGGTGATGAGGTTCAATTTGTACCGGGGCATGGCCCCATGTCCACTTTTGGCCAGGAGCGCCAAACCAATCCTTTTGTCGCCGACAAGCGCTTTGGTTAAGTGATACCTGGATTCCAATAACAGGCGGGAAGTACAGCGCCGGGAGTCCCATTTTATGTTTGCAGGAAAAATACGTCTTTTTCTCGTTTTGCTGGTGCTGGGGTTAAGCGGCTGCGCAGTAATTTCCGAAGAGGAGTGCCGCGCGGGGCTCTGGTATGAGCGGGGCCTGCAAGACGGCGCTCGCGGTCGCTCACAGTCGCTGGTGTACGATATTGCCCAAGAGTGTGACAGTTACGACATGCATGTGGATAGCGATGCATGGCTGCAGGGCCATGAAGAGGGTATAGAGACTTACTGCACTGCAGAAAATGGCTATCACCAGGGGCGTAGGGGACGTAATTACCAAGGAGTTTGCACTGGCCCTACTGCTGATTTGTTTTTACAGAATTACGAGCGCGGTCTCGCCGAATACCGCATAGAGCAGCATTACCAGCGCCTTTTGTGGCGCCGGGATAATTTAGAGCGCGAGTTGCTCTCCCTGCATTACGCCTATCGGAACACTGATAGTGAAGCCCAGGCCCAGGCATTGTACTTGCAGCGCAGCCGCCTTCGCTGGGAGCTGCGGATGTTGGATATGGAGTTGTTTCGTTACGGCTTGTTTGGTCCCACGCATTTAACGCCCGGCTATTATCCCCCCGGATTTTTTTCTGCCAGATTATTTTATTGGTAAGTAAAAAAATTGTTGGTCCTGAATATATGTAAAGAAGTCCGGGTTAATGCTCCGGTATCACACGCACAAGAGATTTATTGTAATGGCAATTTGGCATTTAGATCCTTCACTGGAAGAACTGAACCAGGGAATATCCCAGTGCATGCCCGGCTACCTGGGAATGGAAATTACGGAAATTGGCGATGATTACCTGGAAGGGACCTTGCCCGTAGACCATCGCACTCGCCAGCCCTTCGGTATTTTGCATGGTGGTGCCAATGTCGTATTGTCGGAGACGCTGGGTTCCATAGGTGCCAACCTATTAGTAGATACCAATAAATTTTATTGTGTCGGTCAGGAAGTTAACGCCAATCATCTGCGCCCTGTCCCGGAGGGAGAGGTTCGTGGTCGTGCAAAACCCGTGCATATTGGGCGCAGCAGCCAGGTTTGGGAAATTCTGATCTATGCACCCAATGGTAAACTCAGTTGTATTTCTCGCATTACCATGGCCGTTGTAGCTCATGGTGCCTAGTACTATCTCTTGGGTCGCGAGTGGAGGTTCCGCTTGAAACAGGCCCAGGACTTTATTTTTGAAGATATTCCCTATCGCTTGGTGCGTTCGAGCCGGCGCAAGCGTCTGGGGCTGGTACTGTCTTCCGGTGGTGTGGAAGTGCGAATTCCACAGCGTTGCGCAGCGCGCTACGGGCATGAATTCCTGCAGGAAAATATCCAGTGGGTGAGAGCGCAGTTACTCGCAGCCGACCGGCGCGCCGCGCAGGTGCCGCAATATCAGTACGCCTTTGGTGAGAGTTTTCCCTGGCTGGGACAGCAGCTTCCCTTACAGCGTGCGACAAGCAGCAAATGTGCCGGTATTGGCGATGGTGCTATCAGGCTCTATACCCGCTATCGCCAGCCCGATAATACGCAGCTGCAAACTGCTTTACAACGCCTTTACCAGCGGGAAGCATTGGCATTATTAACGCAAAAATCCCATGTATTGGCCGAGCAGCTGGGGTTAAGTATTTCATCAGTAAAAGTCCGTCGCACCAAAAGCAAGTGGGGTCACTGTAGTATCCGCGGTGAGCTGCAGTTTAACTGGCTTGTTTGTCTCGCTCCTGAGCCTATAGTGGATTACCTGGTGGCTCACGAAGTCTGCCATTTGCAACACCATAACCACAGCCGCGCTTTCTGGGATTTGGTCCAAAGTGTGTGCCCCAGATTTAAAGAGTTGCGCCGCTGGTTGCGCGATAACGGTCACCGTCTGATCCTGTAACTTTTCTATTCTTTAGTTGTACTGAATTCTCCCAATTAATTATGAGTAAGAAGCCCCGTTTTATTACTGGCCGCAAGCCGGTTAAAAAAAACTTGCCGAGCCGCGCTGAAGCGACAATAGAAAAATTTAGTCACGATATGCGCGGTATTGCCCGGGTAGGTGGCAAAACGGTGTTTATTGATAGTGCCTTACCGGGAGAGCAGGTTAAATTCCGCTATACCGCACGGCGCGGCCGTTTTGATGAGGGAATTGTTGAGGAAATCCTATCGGCTTCAACGGATCGGTGCGCGCCGCAGTGCGCCTATGTGGATTCATGTGGAGGCTGTTCGGTTCAGCACCTGGAGCCATCGGCACAAATTATTGAAAAGCAAAAAGTTCTTTTGGATCAGTTGTTGCGTTTTGGCGGTATTGAACCCGAAGAAATACTGCCGCCGTTAACTGCTGATGTCTATGGTTATCGGCGCAAGGCCCGTATCGGCATTCGCAAATTAAAAAAGTCACAGGGTGGCGAGCTGCTTTTTGGTTTTCGAAAAAAGCACAGCAATGATTTGGTAGATATTGATGAGTGCCCGGTACTGCATACAAAAATTGCTGAACATTTAGGATCGCTAAAAAAACTTGTTGGCGAAAGTGAAGGCCGGGCAAACTTTTCTCATCTGGAAGTGGCGGTTGGAGATGATGTGACAGCTCTGGTGCTCCGCCATTTAAAACCCCTGTCAGATAAGGACTTGGCGCTCTGGTTAGCATTTGCTAAAAGTACTAGTATACACCTGTATATACAAGGTGGCAGTGATGCTTCACTGGAGAGAATCTGGCCGACAGAAGGAGCTGCTTATCTAAGTTATCAGTTGCCGGAATTTGACCTGACGCTGAGATTTAAACCGCAGGATTTTGTGCAGGTAAATTTTGCGATAAATCGGCAGATGGTGAGTCGAGCCGTTAAGTTACTCGATCCGCAATCCTCCGAGCGCGTATTGGATTTATTTTGTGGACTGGGGAATTTTACCCTGCCATTGGCGCGTCGTGCAGCGGAAGTGATCGGGGTCGAAGGTGTCGGCGCTTTAACTCAAAGGGGCGAGGACAATGCCGCTTTGAACCAATTACACAATGTTTACTTTTATTCTGCCGACTTGAACGAAAAAATGGCAGGTGCGCCTTGGGCTGAAGCAGGTTTCGATAAAATCCTGTTGGACCCACCGAGGGACGGCGCTCTGGAGGCTGTGCGCGGATTGGCGCGATTTTCTGCCAGCAGGATCGTCTACGTCTCCTGTAACCCTGCCACCCTGGCTCGGGATGCCGGTGAATTGGTGAAGTTGGGGTACCGGTTGAGTAAGGCGGGTGTCATGGATATGTTTCCCCATACCGATCATGTTGAGTCGATGGCGGTATTCGACAGAATTTAGGGCCTATTGAGGCCGGGAAAACTAACGTAAACTGCGGTAAAACCGTTTAAGCGAAGTTGTTATGCAAAGCGAAACCCTAACCGATAATTTTGAAGATAATTGCGCGCGCTTTTTGCCTGAAGCTGTCGGCCAAGGCTGCGTCTGGGCCCTGCAGGGTGAGGAGGGCTTTGCACTTTGTGAGTCTGAAAAGCGGGCCGATACTGAGGTTATGCCCTTTTGGTCGCAAAGAGAATTTGCACAAGACCACTGCGAAGGAGACTGGGCTGACTATGAGGCAGTGGCAATTGACCTGGAAGAATTTATGGATGACTGGCTCACCGGCATGCATGAAGATGTCTTATTGGTGGGGATAAACTGGAACGCCGAACTGGAAGGGGTTGAGGTGGAGCCCCTGGACCTGCTGGAGCAGTTGGAGCAAGAGCTGCAATAAACTGCGCCATAGTGCCTCACCCAGTGGATAAAAATTACTCAACGGGGTGTCTCAAATGGGGCAGATTCTTGGCTTGCGCAAAACAGTCTACGGAGTTGCCAACATTACCGAGGCTGTGGCCTGGTATACGCAGGTACTCGAACAAAAACCCAGCTATGAAAGCGATAGCTATGCGGCGTTTAGTATTGGTGATTGCGAGCTCGGATTAAATGCCGATGCGCGCAGTGCGATCAGCCGGGCCGATGGTGTAGTTGCTTACTGGCAGGTTTTGGATTTGGCCGCGCAGATTGAGCGACTCGGCACTATGGGGGTGCGGCAGCACACGGATATAGAGGAAGTTTCTGGACGTGTGCTGATGGCGAGCTTTCTCGACCCCTATGGCAATGTTTTCGGATTGATTGAGTACCTGCAAACGCCCATTGAGAGATAGGACCATTAAACGGAGCAGTTCCTGTGGATAAGCCGCCCATTTCCAGATTTCGTTCCCCCAATCGAAGTTTTGCTGCGGAAAGCCTTGCGCAAATTGGGCGGGGTTATGTGGTTCCGGATCGAGTGGCTTTAATTACCGGCTGCTCAAGTGGTATTGGGCGGGAGCTGGCTCTGGCACTACATCGCCGGGGAACCATAGTGATTGCCACTGCGCGCCGCCCGGAAAGTTTACAAGAGCTGGCGGACCTGGGAATTGCAACAGAGGCCTTGGATGTGAATTCCCAGGCGGATATCAATCGAGTGGTTCACGCAGTAAAAGCGGCATACGGGCGTCTCGATATTTTGGTCAATAACGCCGGTTACGGTCAGATGGGGCCGCTGCTGGAACTGGACACGCGAGCACTGGAAAAGCAGTTCCGAACCAATGTATTTGCCCCTCTCGCTCTGATTAGGGCCTGTGTACCTTTAATGCGTTCGGAGCAGGGCGGAATTGTGTGTAATATTGGCTCGGTTTCCGGGGTAATGCCCACACCTTTCTCCGGTGCCTATTGTGCTTCTAAAGCGGCCCTACACTCCATTTCTGATGTTTTGCGACTTGAACTAAAACCCTTTGGTATTCGGGTAATGACGGTGCAACCCGGTGCGATTGCATCGGAATTTGGGCGTCACGCCGAAACTTCCCTGCGTGGTCTTTTACCTCCCGATTCCTTGTATAAGCGGCAGGAGGAGGTTGTCAGGGCTCGTGCCCAGGAGTCCCAGCAAAATGCCACTCTAGCCAGTACACTGGCGAAAAAACTGGTGCGCGAGCTGCTGCGCAAGCGTGCCCGCCCCCTGGTACGTATTGGCAATCGAAGCAGCCTGTTGCCCTGGATGGCCCGCTGGCTGCCGCGCAGTTTTAGGGATTGGGTTTTAATGCGGCGATTTAAGCTCAATCGACTCATTCCAAAAACCTGAAAACTGCTATGCTATTTTTGCGGTAGTTGACTGCTATCACTTAACCACTGCTGCACTTCTTTGTAAGTACCACGAAATAAAATTTCTTGGTTAGCTTTTTTCATAATGTGGTCGTAGCTACCATCGTAATAGTCTTGTAGCAGTGATATCACTACCGGAATGTAGGCCTCACTATTATTGCTTTTCAGTAGTTCACGGTTGGCTGAATTCAGAGCCTCGTCCAGCTGCTTGTAACGTAGCCCACCTAAGCGTTTGCGGATTTTATTTAGGTTGAAGCGCAGTTCTTCCCCCAAACTTTCTGCAGGGGGTTTTTCACTGCCAGTAAAACGGTTGAGTCCTTCACTGATATAGTCGCGCACAATACGTTGTGCTCGGGCTTCCACTGGTTCCTCAACGAGTACTCGTGGGGCTGTTTTCATGGCAGCTTGCAGTACGTGTGGCAGGGCACAGCGTCCAATCAACCGGCTTTCATCCTCGATAACGACACTACCAGGACTCTGGGAAAGTTTTAGTAAATCAATGCTGAGCTTATTTTCAAAATTGATCTGTGACGGTTGCTGACTGTTGGTACGGCCAAAGCTGGAACCTCGGTGTTTAGCGATACCCTCTAGGTCTACAGATCGTTGAACCAAATTGATCAGCTCTGTTTTACCGCTTCCCGTGTGTCCTGCGATTACCATAAGAGGAAGATTTTCACACTGCTTTTCCAGCTCTGACAGCAGAAAACTACGCATTGCCTTGTAGCCACCTTTTACCATTGGATAGTCAATGCCTGCCTCGCGCAGCAACTTTTGTGCGAAGCGCGAGCGCAGCCCTCCCCTAAAACAGTAGAGATAACCGTCAGGGTAGTGATCGATAAAACTTTTCCAATAAGTGAGGCGAGTTGCCAGTATCTCTTCTGAAGCTAGTTCCCATCCCAGATTAATTGCGGCCTGCTGTCCATTATTTTTGTATGTAGTACCAATTAATTCACGTTGGCAGTCATCCAGTAGAGGGTGGTTATCTGCAGAGGGAAATGCGCCACGGGTAAATTCTACAGGTGCGCGCACATCCAAGAGGGGAGTATCCTCTAAAAAGAGCTTTGTAAAATCTGCAGTATCTGTCCGCAAAACAATACTCCAATTCACTTTTGATGGTTTTAGATCTTGATTGTAACGCTATTAGATATCGGGGCCTACTAATAATGAAATGCGTTATAGATGATGGACAAAATCAGAGAAAGTGAATTGCCTATATAAGTCAGCTGCTCGTATTTTTAAGCTCTATGTTTAAAAGTACTGCAATTTTTGTTTGATTGAATACTTGGCGATTGTATTTAATTTGGGAGGCCAACTTTATCCACTATTTAAGTTTTTTTAGTGTGCCGTTTGATTTCATTAGTTTGTTGGAAAATTATCTGGTCTTCTTTTTTTATTATTTTTTGACTTGTATCTAATATGCGGTCATATATTTTTTATCATTTGGTGAATATCCATCAGGATTGAAGTAGGTTCTATGTGTTGGTTTTTCCAAAAAACATTAAATTCGAGCTATCAAACAAATGTGCAGGAAATAAGATTCCCAAGTTGTTTTTTATTGGTTTGTGAGGCGTCTTTGATGTGGGAAAATTTCTCTTTCCATTTTTCTTATAACAGATCTATTTTGCATATATGGAAGATTGGTGGTGAAAATAATCTTTTAAAGACGTTCTTCGCTGGCCTTTCATTTTTTCAGATCCCTCAAGGGTGAAATATATGCGGGTAGATTTTAGTTTGCCCCCTTGTTAAAGAATTAAAACGGAAAATTTGATAAAAAATGTCAAAAAAATATATCTATATCCCGGTAAACAGTGAGGAGATGCAGGAGTTTGCGAAAGACCTGGCAGCTGCTTGGAAAATTCCTGTAAATCAGATTTTGGCAAATAAAGCAACCTCTGGATGTGGCAAGGCCATGTATCGATGGGTGGATAAATGCCTTAGTAAATTAACTGCGGCAGATACGCTTTATATCGTTACTCATGGTACTGGAGCCGCTGATGGAAAAGTGATTGGTGCAGAGCGATCAGTCGGCAGCAACAAGCAGAAAAAAGTAGTGGAAAGGGGCACGGTTTCCTGGGAAGGGGGAGAGTGGAAAACTTATACTCCAGAGCAGTTGGCTACTACTCTCACAAAAGAAGGTCTACCCGTAAATTTTGTTGACCTGCATGTTTGCGCCTGTGGTTCGGGTTATGATGGAAAAAAATTAAGGCCCTGGGCTCAACGTCTACAGCAGCAAATGGTTGGTACATATTCAAGCATTAAAGTGACTGGCTATTTAGGCTGGTTTTCATGTAGCACTAATAAAGTTTGTATTAAAGTGGGACATGAATTTTTTCCTATGGAGGAGCGTGCTGTTACTTTCTCTTAGGGTTGGAATTATACGTAGTAGTCGTATTATATAAATAAGATTGACTCCTCAGGGATGAGGGCAAATATACAGTTGATTAGTCTCTAAACCATATTACCCCCATCATTTATTAGAAAAAAATCAGCGCTTATGGCGCGTTATTTCACTCCAAATGGTTTTCCGGGTATACCCTGAATGGACAGGCGTATGAATATATACGCAGATCATATTCTCGGGGATATTATCCTTCATGACATTGGATCAAATCCTTATTCTGCTTATTTTAAGCGTGACTATCGTTCTTTTTATTTGGGGGCGCTGGCGGCATGATATGGTTGCTTTGGCAGCCTTATTAGTTTGTGTATTTGTTGGGCTGATCCCCCCTGAAAATGCTTTTATTGGTTTCGGTCATCCGGCAGTGGTTACGGTGGCTTGTGTATTAATTCTGAGTAGAGGATTACAGGATACGGGGGCAATGGATGCCCTGGCGCAGCGTGTGGTAAGAAAAAGTGGCAATATCTCAATATCCATATTGTTATTGACGGGGTTGGCTGCCTTTTTATCCAGTTTTATGAACAATGTGGGTGCTCTGGCTTTATTGATGCCCGTAGCTGCTGATATGGCAGAAAAACAAAAGATGGCACTGGGAAAAATCCTAATGCCGCTCTCTTTTAGCACTATTTTGGGAGGCATGACGACCCTGATAGGGACGCCGCCAAACTTGGTGGTATCCGGTTTCCGTGCCGATTCTGGTGCGGGTAGTTATGGCATGTTTGATTTCACCCCTGTCGGCCTGGTGGTTGCGATAGCTGGGATTCTATTTATTACATTTGTCGGTTGGCGTTTGGTGCCTGTTCGTAACCGGGCGGGAGCTTCTTCTTTTGAAACTGGCACCTACCTGACAGAGGCTCTGGTCGAGGAAAAAAGTGCGGCTGCCGGCAAGAATCTACGAGAAATCTCCAAGATGCTGGGAACTGAGGATGCCCAGATAGTGGGTGTTGTACACAATGATGCCAGGGTTTCTCCTGCGACGCCCTGGCACAAAGTTAATAGTGGCGACATATTGGTAATTGAGGCCGAGCCAGAGAGTCTTGCCACCTGCTTATCCAATCTCAGCCTGAAAACGGTGGGAGCTCTTGGATCAGATCCAACTTCCGAGGTAACACAGACTGACGGCGGCGATGCAGAGAGTAATTCCCTAGGGGGAAGCCAAGTTAAAAAACTGACAGACCGCACGGATATGCAGTTGAGGGAGTTGGTGGTTATGCCAGATTCCCCTCTAATTGGACGGCCCGTAAGGTTTTCGCGCCTGGCAGCCAGATATCAGATCCACTTGCTGGCACTTTCCCGCCAAGGGCGTCGTTCGGTGCGCCGCTTGCGCTCAACGCCACTACTCGCCGGTGATGCCCTGTTAATGATGGGAACTGATGAAAACCTGAACAGTTTTTCCCGGAATAAAGGTTGTGTGCCTCTGGCATCAAGGGATATCAGCATCCCGAACAAAGAAAAGGCAGCTATTGCATTACTGGCTATGATGGTTGCTGTTGCAGGTGCGGCATTTGGTTTGTTGCCTGCAGCGATCTCCTTTGCCACTTGTGTGCTGGCTTTTATGGCATTGAAGGTTGTGCCGTTGCGAAATGTCTATGACTCAGTAGATGGGTCCGTTGTGGTTCTATTGGGAACGCTGATCACGGTTGCCGATGCGATGGAGTCAACCGGCGCAGCTGACCTGGTGGCGCAGTTTTTACTGGATGTTTTGGCGCAGGGGAGTGCTGTTTTTGCCCTGGGGCTGATTCTGGTGGTTACCATGACGTTGTCGGACTTTATGAATAATGTCGCCACTGCAGCTGTGATGTGCTCGATTGCGATGAGCACTGCAGAGCAGCTGGCAGTGAATCCAGACAGTTTCCTGATGGCTGTCGCAATTGGTGCCTCTTGTGCATTCCTGACACCAGTTGGGCACCAAAATAACACTCTGATCCTTGGACCCGGAGGATTTGAATTTGGGGATTACTGGAGAATGGGGCTACCTCTCGAGTTGTTGGTATTGGTAGTGAGTATCCCCATGTTACTCTGGGTCTGGCCCCTGTAATCGCGATGAGTTCAGGCGATAGAGTCGTCTACTGGCTGGGCCAGTTCTGCCATAAATTTACTACAAAAGCGCAGAATATCAGTGACTGTCACAATACCAACCAGCTCGCCTTCCCGCATAACCAGTACGGAGCCAATACTGGTATCTGCCATTGCCAGGAGGATTTTATCCAGTGGATCGTGGATATCTGCAATAAAGGGACGTCTGGCACATAGGTCATGCACATAAAGTTGCTGCTCTTCTAACCTATGTCCAGGGGCATTGGCTCTTTCGATATCCCCGCGTGAAATCACCGTCTCTAAATCGCCAGCCCGTGTGACTGGCAGGTGGCGCACCTTATGCTCTTCCATCATTGCCAGTGCATCCTCTACCGTGGCATTGATATCGATATGGTAGGGAAATGGCGTCATTAGGGCAGCCAAGGTCGGTATATGGTGGATATTATTGGAGGTGGACATAGTTTGATCTGGGTATCCAATTGTATTTGGCAATATGCCTGATGACCGCTAAACAGTGTCTAATTTGCAATTGACGACTATAGCTACAATATAGCTAATTGCGCTCCCCGTGAATATCCTTTTAAGATTGCAGATATGGCCGCCTTTGTTACAATTCTTAGCCCTTATTTTGAATAATTCCTATTATATTCAAAGGTAGGGACACAAATGGTTGATATTTGCCGGTGAAAGATTATTATTCGCGACCTCAGTCGAAATAAAATCAGTGATTCGGAGTGTTTGCCGAAGCGAGCTGAAATCGGCTAGTTTTTAATAATGTATTTGCCGAATATACCTAACACCAGAACTCACAGGTGTAGTGGTAACTACTCATGGTTATCGGGCAATTCATAATATGCCGGAATAAACATCACTAAGCTGTTTGCCACAGGCTAGCAATAGTGTTTGTTGATTTTTTATACGGTATATCCGAAATAGCAGTCTGTGTCGCCCAGCGACACAGGTATATCTCTGTGTTTTTTAATAACCGTCGTTGAGGTTTATTGAATGTTTCAGGAATACGAACAAATTGAACAACAAATCGCCGAACATCAGGCAAGAATCGAAGAGCTACAAGAGCAAATGGCTCAAGCTGAACGCAAAAAGGATGGTGTAATCGCCTACGATAAGGCACTGGTAAACCTTGCCGCTGAATACCACATGGAAGAAGAGGAGTTCTTCGTTGCACGTGGTCAGCAAATCGTTGAGTGGCTGGTTGCGCAATTGGGTGATGAAGACCCCGCAGATTACGTGCAAACCCTTAAAGCCCGTGTTGCCCGCCACTTGAAGAAAGAAGGTGACAGCCCGCGTCGCGGCCGCCGTGCAGCGCCTGCTGCAAAGACAGCAGAGCCTAAGCTGGAAACGGGTCACTATCGCAATCCATATACTGGCGCTACTGTTGAGAAGAAAAAACGCAACCCTAAGGCTCTCAGCCAGTGGATTGATGAGTACGGTCTGGATACTGTAAAAGAGTGGAAAATCTAACTCTGGGTGACCACTAATTTGATGCCGGATATCCGGCATCAAATATTTTTTTAAAAACCTTTCGAGTTTATTTTATCGCATTATTTGGCATTTTCGCCGCATCTTCCCTTTACTTGCCTTATTATACTTTGCATAAGTCTGCCCCATTATTTTCAGGGAGTTTATGCTGTGGTTTCAAGATTTAAACGGTATATTTTCTGTATACTTTTTGTTCTGGTTGGAGTTCCGAACTCGGCTTTTGCGGACTCTTCTGAGTCTCAGGCACAGGTTATTTACCTGGTACGCCACGCAGAAAAAGAGAGGGGGCCTGGAGTTGGTCGAGATCCTAACCTGACTGAGGTGGGTCGGCAACGTGCGCGACAACTTGCCTATATTCTTGGTGGTGTAGGAATCGATACTATCTATAGCACTGACTACAATCGAACCCGGGAAACGGCTGAGCCTCTGTCAAAAGAATTGGGGCTTGAAGTCAAAATTTATGACCCAAGAGATTTAAAAGCGTTTGCTAATTCTTTGAGTCAGGCAGGAAAGCGAATTTTAGTCGTTGGGCACAGCAATACCACCCCAAAACTTGCAGAGTTACTCGGCGGTAAAAAAGGGCGGCCTATTAGAGAGGCCAGTGAATTTGACCGCCTGTATATTCTTGTGCGTGATGATGAGGGAGTAACCACTCTGATTCAACGCTATGGTCCGATGAAGCCGCTGCAAGATGATAATATCAGCACAGAAACTCTTTAATTAATAATTTCTTTTACAAACCTATCGACTACCTGTGAAGCCGGTCCGTGTCGGTGCTCCTTGAAGGCATCACCGATACTACTGCGCTCCAGGTTAAGCTCTATGGTCTGGGCTCCGGCTTGGTTGGCACATTCGACAAACCCCGCTGCTGGATAGACATTCCCCGAAGTGCCGATGCTAATAAATAGATCGCATTCCGATAGTGCTTCATAGATAGTATCCATTTCGAGCGGCATTTCGCCGAACCAGACTACATGTGGACGAAGGGTTCCCGCTTGCTGGCAGCAGTCACAAATATCTGCCATAGAGAGGTCTGAGTTAAGCGAAAATAGTTCGTTACTCAGACTGCAGCGTGCTTTTAGCAACTCGCCATGCATATGAATGAGTTGCTCGCTTCCTGCCCTCTCATGCAAGTTATCTATATTTTGGGTAACCAGTAAGTATTCCCCCTGAAATTTCTGCTCCAGTTCAGCCAGGGCCAGGTGGGCGGGATTGGGTTTGATATCCGCAGATAGCAGTTGCTGGCGGCGTTCATTGTAAAATCTGTGTACCAATGCGGGATCGCGATCAAATGCTTCCGGAGTGGCGACATCTTCCAGACGATAATTTTCCCAAAGGCCATTGGCTCCGCGAAAAGTACCTATGCCGGATTCGGCTGAAATACCGGCACCGGTAAGCACTACAATTTTTTGATACTGGTTTTTCATTTTCGGCCTTAAGTAGGAACTATTGAGATGCTTAGTAGAAGCCTGATGACTTTAGGTGATGGGCTTGTGTAGCCATTGATATTATCGTCTCGGCGCTTCCATGTGCAGATTTTTATCGATGAAGATATTGCCGCTGACTGATAACTAAAATGCAATGGCTTTTATCTACCATTTGGTTATTTATGGCTGTGGGTTTAGTGCATTTTCAGTTTTGGTTTTACAAAGCGGTTTGCCTGCCCAATCAGGTAGAGCAACATAGCGCGAGGCCATCCGTGAATTGCAGCCAGGTGCATGCGATAGAGTGAGCGGTAGGCAAGGCCGGCGAGGCGCCCCTCTATTGTAAGGCTGCCTTTAACCAGTGCCCCCATCAGGTTGCCAATGGCAGTGTACTGACTGAGGGATACCAGAGAGCCTCGGTCTCGATAATAAAAATGGTGCAAAGGTTTATCTTCTACAAGGGCGATAATATTATCGCCAGCCAGGGTCGCCATTTGCTGTGCAGCCTGGGCGCGTGGCGGTACTCGTTGGTGATTGCCATCGATACAACTGGCGCAATCTCCCATGGCAAAAATCTTAGGGTCAGTTTGGGTTTGAAGCGTGGTTTCCACTTCGATTTGATTGAGTCGATTAGTGCTGAGACCATCCAGTTGGGTTAGGAACTTCGGTGCCTTGACACCGGCGGCCCACACCCGGATGGCTGCAGGTAACTCGTTTCCACAGGCGGTCACAAGCCCATTTCTCGTTGCGGCTGCGATATGGTGCCCTGTGAGAATATTGACTCCCATCTTGGCCAGTTCGTGTTCAGCATTATTACCAATTCGTTTAGGAAGTGCAGGAAGTAGGTGCTCGCCTCCCTCTATCAGGGTGATCTCCATGGCATTGGGACGAATGCGCCCATAGTTGCCAACCAGCTTTACTGCATCTACTAATTCAGCTGAGAGTTCTACGCCCGTTGCCCCCCCGCCAACAATTGCCACTTGTAGTTTATCGTCGACACAGGTTTCCAAGCGCAGGAAATGATTGAGAAGATTTCGGTGAAACCTTTGAGCTTCACTGCTGCTGTCCAGAAAAAAACAATTCTCCCTGACACCGGGAATATGAAAGTCATTACTGTGCCCGCCGATGCACAGCATTAAATAATCGTATTCTAACTCCCTTGCGGGCACTAATTCATTGCCATCATCATCATTGACCTGGTCCAGCTCTATAACCTGGCGCTCGCGGTCGAGAGACTTCAGGCTTCCCAGCTGGAATTCATAACCGTGGATACGGGCGTGCACCTGATAGTTCAGCGCATCCATATTGGCATCCAGTGCGCCAGAGGCAACTTGATGCAAAAGGGGTTTCCATAGGTGGGTTCGACTTTTATCAACCAGAGTGACTTTTGCGGCGGGGGATTTGCGGCGACGTTTAAAAAAAGGTGTGAAAGAAAAATGTTGACCGAGCCGTGTTGCCAAGTGCAGGCCACTGGCGCCGCCGCCAACAATAACAATCTTTTTCATGTGGGTCTTCCTGTCGATTACTAAAAGCCGACTCCCCAATCTGTGAAGACCTTTTTGTTTTTTGTAGCGCTAGTATGTCGCGACGGGAGATAGCTGACAAGTTAATAGGAGCCGGTGTAGAACCTTTTTTTAAGTGAAAATATACAAAATCCATAACCGACCGCTGCATGGGTTTGAAAAAATCCTCAGGCCTGGCTCTGCACGGTTTCGCTGTCCTGTGTGATCAGCGTGCGCCAATCCTCTGATTTACGCAACTGAACGCTTACTTCTGAGGTTTCTGAACCTGTAACCACACCGATAACGGAGGCCTGGGTGTATCCTCGTTGCAGCAGTGCTCCGATACAGGCTTCGGCCTGATCGACGGGTACCGCAGCCAGCAGCCCTCCACAGGTTTGTGGGTCGGTAATGAGTGACCATTGTGGTAATGGCTGCCATTCCTGGGGGTTCTCAATAAAGGCGTAAGCACTGGCATTCTGTGGTTGGAGGCTGGATAGCCACCCACGTTCTACACAGGTGGCGGCGCCGGAAATTAAAGGCAGGTTCTCGGCGATTAGCATCGCACAGAGTCCATCGGGCCCGAGCATTTCCAGCAGGTGGCCCAGTAAGCCAAAGCCGGTGACATCGGTCAGTGCGTGGGCGCCATGTCTAGCAAATATTTCTGCGGCTTCCCCATTACTGTGCAGCATGGTTTCCAGTGCCTGCTGCAGCCACAGGCCTTTGGCTTCTCCCGCCCCCTCTGCGGCCAGGATGGTACCCACACCCAGGGGTTTGCTGAGGATTAGGCAATCCCCTCTGCGGGCACCGGTTTTTTCCAGTAGGTGTTCCCGCTCTGCCAGTCCGTTGACGGTGAGCCCCATCAGCATTTCTGAGCCTTCAGCAGTGTGTCCGCCAGACAGAACACAATGGTGGCGGTTAAGTTCGTGGATGGCACCTGCGAGCAATTGCTGCAGGTCTCGCCGGGTAATTTCTTCAGCAGCTGTCGGCAGGGTAGCGAGAATTTGTGCGCTGGCAGGGCGGGCATTCATGGCGAACAGGTCGGACAGGGCGTGAAGGGCTGCCAACCGGCCAAAAATCCAGGGATCATCCACAGGGGCCCGCAGTTGATCGGAACTCTGAACTAATAAGTGGTTAGGGGGCAGGTCCATGACGGCAGCATCATCGCCAACACCTCGCAGAAGATAATCAGAATTCTGTGTCGGTAGGGTGGCCAGAGTGCGCCGCAGTATATCAGCTCCGACTTTTGCACCACAGCCATTGCAGCGCATGGGTGAAAGAGAAGTGCCCGCACGCTGATCTACGACTTCACCTGTTTTGGTTTTGGAGTGGCCAGCCATATCCATTGGGAGTTCGCTGAAGCGCCGCATAAATGCGCGGTCGATATAATCCTTCCACCGCCACATCAGATGGCCAGCAGCAGCGAGACCGTTGCGAACAGCGACAGCCCGTTTGCCGCCACAGGAGAGCAGGCTGAGAAAATCCCGCTGCGGCCGATATTGTTTTAAACGCTGTCCGATCAGGGAGGCGCGCAGGTTGTGAAATAAGATCGGTCCTTGGCGAACGGCGTAAACCCCAGCCTTTGGCAGGGGTTCCGGCGCAAAGCTTGCAACATCACCGGCAGCAAAGATATCTGCTCTTCCCTCAGCGCGAAGTGATTGATCCACCAGGACAAACCCCTTTTCATCCAGCGAAAGGCCGGAATTAGCTAACCAGGGTGGGGCGCAGGCATTGGTTGTAAGGATGACCTGGTCCAGGGAGAGGCACTCGCCTCTGGCATTGACGACACCCTGTTCGGTAATTTCATTTACCGCCCAGTTATGGTGTAGTTGGACACCCAGCTTTTCCATTTCCCTGACGACTAATTTTCGCGCTCGGTTTGGGTAGCCCTGGGGTATAGCACTTGCACCGTGAACCAGGTGAATTTCAGCGCGCTTTTCCTTAACTGCCCCCTGCAGGGCGCGGGCCATTGCCATGGTCAGTTCACAGCCCCCGGCACCGCCGCCGACAACCCCCAGACGCATTGTGGAGTCGCCTTCACCTGCCTGCTTCTGGACTTTTTGCCAAAAACGGTAGAAGTGGCCTATGGGTTTTACTGGGATTGCCAGTTCGGAACCTGGTAACTCGCGGGCGGGAGTGGCGCCTACATCCAGAGAGAGCAGATCGTATTCCATCGGGGGCCTGCCCAGTAGGGATACGCTGCGGGCTTCAATATCAATCTCGTGGGCACAGGCCTGAACAAAACGGGCTCCTGCAGCTCGGCACAGCCGGGCGAGATCAATGTGGGTGTCATCCAGGGAGTAGTGGCCAGCGACCATACCGGGCAGCATGCCGGAATAGGCAGTTTGCACTTGTGGAGAGACCAGGGTCAGGCGCGCGCCGGGCAGTGGGTTCATGGCCCACATTTGCAGCACAATAGCGTGGCTGTGGCCGCCGCCGACCAGAAGGATGTCCTGATAGTTTGGGTGCTCCTGCATGTCTGCTCACTGGCTGGGTAAAAGAAAAAAATGAGAGGCGGTAAACGATACAGGCTTCCCAAATTCCCGCGCCGCGCAAATACACTCCTGGATAAATAGTAGACAGTTCGCATTTAGCTGCGAGCGAATGAGCGACGTGACTGCCTATTATCGCGGATAGGGGCGTCAGGGTAAAAAAATCCCCAAGTGCTGGTCTTTACTGTATGGGCCTAATTGCAATTGCAGTCTGCGTAAAACCTATTGCCCGGCGCTTAATTCTAATGCCCTCAGAGCCTACTACTCAAAGTGCCTTTTGCCGCCGCTTATTGTGGTGGTTGTTCTCCGCACTATTGCTGGTGGAAGTGGTGCATTGGTGGGCGGCACATTGGGTGCGTGAAAAAACCGACCAATGGATGGAGGAGCGGGGGCTTGAGTTTCATGTTAAGCATCTGCAGGTGTCACTCCTGGACTTGAGTGTTAATGCTCTCGGTGTAAAAGCTAAAAATCAAGAGGGGCGGGGATTCTCTGCCCGTGAAGTGATGCTCGACTACAGCTGGTGGCAATTACTGCGTGGCAGGGTCCATTTACCCAGAGCCTCGGTGAGTGGTGCATATATGGACCTCCAATCCACCCCCGGTGAACTCTATCGAGTATGGGAAGTGGGAGGGTGGAGCCTGGGAGGGGGGAAAAGACAGGACCGGGACTTCCGCCTGACGATTGGTTGGGCGCAAGTGCGCGACAGTGAACTCTGCTATTTACACAAGCCGATCTGGATGGAAGCCACCTGTGCCTCCTTCGATGATGTTCGCGCAAGTGACTTCTTTTTGAGTTTGTGGCGCAAAGGTGATGTGCCCCTTAAGGTAGACATCGAGGCAGCTGATTTACTGGTCAGTGATTTGTTGGCCTGGGAGAGAGGTCAATCCCACTACAATACGGTGATTGGACAGCTGCACGGGGATAGGGTCAGCTTCCTTTGGCCGAGCCTTGATACGGGCGTAAGTGAATTTAGTGCGGAGTACTTTTCTGGGTGTCCCCCACAGCCTTGGGCTGACGCTATACAGGGGTTACAGCAGCTGATTGGTCACTGCGCTTCAGCGCGGCGGCTCAAAGCGAAAGGCGATGTGCGATTTGGCTTTGGTCGCAAAGCGATTGCCCGATGGCACATGTTAAATGGTGACGATGTTGTGCTGCGGCGCAGTGATCAACGCTGGCAGGATTGGCGAGCGGGCGTCATCAGTATCAGTGACTTCGATTTTGTCCGACAGAAAAAGCGCATTCAATGGGAGCGGGGTTTTGCCCAGGCATTTGACTGGTGCCCCTTGGATCTGCGCAATGCCAACTCCCATCTCTGCCTGCGGGCCGCCAACCTGGATCTCCCCGAAGAGACCGTTTTCGATTGGAATCATCGTTTAAAAATAACTACGGGGTCCAGTTCGATAAACCGGGGCTACCTCTTGGATATGGCGCAATCTACAAGCCATCCTATCAGGGCAAATAATGGTGTATTTGGCCCCCTTCAGTTTTATGCAAAAACTCGAATACTGTCTTTTGCCCATCTTGCGATTGAAACCGCTAATGGATGTGTACCGGGGGGGCTTTGGCAGAAACCTGACCATTGTATGTCCATGGTTGGACTCAAAAGCACAGAGGAGTTTGCTTTTCGTTTTGGCTCTGCCAAGCAAGATATAGGCTGGGGGCTCTCCAGTGGTCCACTGCAATTGGCACAATTCTCCATAGGCGCCAGGGGGAGGCCGAGGGCTGAGCTGCATGAATTGCGCTGGCAATCCATTGATACCATTGGTAATGATGGCCCCCTATCAGCGCAGGACTTTTTCTTACAATCTCTTTCGGGCTGTGTGCCCCAGGACTTCCTACCTCCGGATTGGCAACCCTTATGTGCACGATTAAACAGTCTTTCTGGGCGGGGGCACTTTGCCTGGCAGGGGGGGAAAGATGGATATGCCATATTGGGAAAAATGAGGTTGCACCGATTACGGTTAAATGATTCCGGTGGCGTGGGTGGAGGTTTACTGGTTCAGCAGTTTGAAAGTGGAGACAGTTTCTATAAAAGAAAGGTTGCAAATAATCCTTGGTTGGCAAACACCCAGTTGCCAGGAATTCCTGCGGGGGCCGAAGATGATAACTACGGTAGCGAAAAAGGAAGATTGGATCAACAGGATATTGATGCGGAGAAAAGTCCCGATGATTTAGCGCTGGCAACCGTAGAGAACCCCAATCTGGAAATAAAGAGCCTCTCTTTAAAGCAGCTTGGTGGGTGCCTTACCCAAAGCTGGATCAGATTATTCTATCGTGCCAATAAAAATCACGACGAGCTACCTGTTTGCTTTGACATTCGAACTTTACGCCAGGGCGAACCTTTATTGATAGCATGGCAAGAGGGGATAGATGTTTCCATAGGAGAAGTTTCTGTCGACAGTGCAGAGGCTAAAACAAAGGAGAACAGAAAGCTATTTGAGTTTGCTGGAATAGAATTGCCACTCGCCAGGATAAGACATAGAAGCAGACCGGACTCCCAAACTTACATTGCTTTGCCGGATGCAGTTGCGGAACAGGTTAAAAGCTGTTTTCCCAGTGGGCGGATGGTGAGTTCACTGGACATTCACTGTGTGGAAGTAGAGCGCCTTTCATTAGGAGATTATTTCTATCTTTATACCAGTCCACATTACTTATCCACCAATATGGATAATTCGGCGATTAAATCAGTGCAATTGCGGAATCTGTCGGAGGTGAAAACATTTGATATTGGGGGTGTACTTATACCGAAGCTGGAATTGTTATGGTCCCGAGAAAAACCTGAGCAGTCAAAAATTGAATTTCAGGATGTTACTGCAGATACCTTGACGCTGTGCCTTCCCAAGCTGGCGGAAAAAAACAAGTCGATACCAACCTGTGTCTATGGACGAGACCTTCACTCCGTAGGGCAGAGTGGTTGGTCTATTGACGAGATAGAGTTTAAAAATAATATTGGAGCTGAACCTTTATTACAACTGGGGCAAGTTGTCACTGAAAGAATGTCTTTCTCTGCCAGTACTCTCGATCTATATGGGCTGAATATAAACAATGTCCTGTTTTGTGGTTTACAGGCCTTTTTCTCAGAAAATAATAGCGAGATGAGGCTTGCCGATTGTATTGAGACGCCACAAGTCAGCTTTAGTGGCTCATGGGTAAAGGTGGGAATAGGACCCGGTGCTACCCGGTTGGAATTGGGACCACTAAAGAGCGAGCCTATCGCCTTTTGGCAAAAGGGTAGTGATTACTTGCAGGCAGGGGTACAGAGTCTGAGTTGGGGCCATTTTGTCTGGGACAGTGGCGCAGTATTTTCAGTATCAGATTTAAATTTACTAAATATCCGGGTGTGCACCAAGGATACAGGACTGGCAGTAACGGTGGCCAAGTTGAACCGGGCTAAGGTAGGCGATTCCCATCACTGCTTTGGTGTGGATAGGTTATCCATGCCTGGATTGCAGAAAATAAAGCTATCTACTCCTTGGTCAGTGCAAGGCTCCGTGGAACTGGTGGGATTATCCATACCCAGAAAAAAGCTGGGACCACTAAAAATCCCAAAATTTGAAATCGATAATATCTCTCTGCAAGGTGAATCTCTCGCTCAAGCAACTGGTGCCAGGGGGTGTATGCCCGCAGGTATGCTAAAAGATGACAAAATTGCTCCCTGCTATGAATTTGGGGCATTTAGTATTGGCAAGGCAGAGGGCACTAATGGTGCTGGCGGGCGGCAGCTTATACTTTCGGGGATCAAAATTAGTAATGTAAAGCTGCATGAACAGAATTTTCCGCAGGACTTGCCTCTTAAGCTTTTATCTGTATCCGGTATGGGGGCCGGGCACTTAAGTATTGGTCGGCAGGGAATTGATTTTAGAGAATTACAGTTCGAGGAGATTGCTGGTTGTTTTCCCAGTGGCTACCTGGATCAGGGCGATCACTGCTTTAGTTTTTCAAGTTTAATGTTGGAGGGAAACTACCATCGCGGCCAAGGGGCTGATCTCTCGGTTGTACGGGTCAATGGTATAACCTTGTTTTCACCGACAGGGGAAGAGTTAGTACACGGTGAGAGTATTACCTTTTCGAATTTACTCTTTACGGATACTGAGTGGCGCTTTGCCACTGCTGAGGCCCTTCATTTTCACTTTTTTGAACGAAATCCAGGAAGCCTGGAGTTTGATCGTCATAGATGGATGGCTGATTTCAAGTCCCTTTGGGTTGAAGGCTTAAGCTACTACCGTCCAAAGAAGCTTCTCAATATTGGGTTTATCGATTTCCTGCGCCCCCGATTCATTCTTTTGAGGGACTTGTCTGGAAAGTTCCCTGTAGCCAGGAAGATAAATGAGCTGAGAGGGTTTGGTGGTATTGATACATTTACGTTCAGAGAGAAGGGTGTTTCCCCTTTGCTGTACCATCTCGGTGATCTCTATCTAAAACATGGTACTTTCAGTTGGGTCGATCACCAGGATGAATTCCGAGCTCGCCTGCCAGTCAGGGATATCAATTTTAATCTCAGCGATTTAAGCAATCTGGCTGAACATCCCCCGGCGGTAATTGTCGTCAATGGGAGGCCTGGTGGATTTGGTGAAGTTCAGATAGGGGGTACGGTAGATTACCTGGGCGACAAAAAGTGGAATGCGGATCTCACCGGATACCTTACCAGCGTAAACCTGATTCCTGCTACGCCCTATATGGCGAAGTTATTGGGTTATAAAATTCTTCAAGGACAAGGAGATGCTGTAGTTAATATCCAGGTATTCGAGAACCAGCTGAATGGTTTTGCCGATATTCGACTAGAGAAACTAAAAGTTCGCCGAGTTCGGAAAGATGATCAGCTTCCAGTAAAGTCAACGCTGATACCCCTGAACGTTGCTTTGTGGCTGCTCAAAGATGGTAAAGGAGATATCAGGTTTAGTATGCCGGTAAGTGGCAATATTCGCGATCCCAAATTTTCTTTTAGCTTTGTATTTAGTGAACTCCTACAGAAGGCAATTATAGATGCCCTGATTAGCTACTTTACTCCTTATGGGGTTTATCTGTTGGTGCGCTATGCCTGGGGGCGATTCCGGGCTAAATCTTTTACCTCTATCGATTTTGAGCCAGGCAGCTCAGAATTGACTAACCTGGCATTGACTCAGCTGCAACGTATGGTGTTTGTGCTACACAAAAACCCTGATGCGCGGCCGGGTGTCTGTGGTATTTCCAATGCCAGAGACTGGCAAGCCCTCTATCCCTATGCGGCGGCGGGTATAAGTAGGAGTCGAAGAGCTCTGGTTGCATTCTATCGCAATCCACCTCTGGAGCTTCGTGAAGAACTGGAAAACCTGGCAATGGAGCGTAGCAGAGTAGTAGAGAGATATTTAATTGATGCAGGAATTGAAGCCTCGGAATTAATTCCCTGTGCACCTGATTATATTGGTAAGGACTTTGGTGATCCGAGAGTTGAGTTTTCAAATTAGACGTCCAATACATATCTTAAATAATTTAAATATTGTTTGGTTTCTTGATAACTTCTCTGATTGATGTATGTCTTCAAGTGTTTTTCTTGTAAGTGAGTATTAATTTATTTTGGATGTGGGTAATTTTTTACTTGGGAATATCTATAGTTTTTTTATTGTGGCTTGAAGAGACGGAATAAAGTGTGCATAGTCACTTTAATAAGTGGCTTATTAATATACTTTGGAAGTGTCTGTAGCGATTTTATGCAGATTGATTGTGCACTAACTCACACTGCTTTGTGAGGGTCAGTTTAATATTGCTTTAGATCAATTGTTGTTAACTTTTATATGATAGTTTCCACTTATAGTTTTATATTGATTTTTTAAGTAAGAGATATCTAGGTAGAAAAATGACTCAAGTACACGGAAGTTGCCTCTGCGGTTCAGTGACAATTAGCGCGTCTTTGCCCTCTTCAAACCTGGGGGTTTGTCACTGTGGTATGTGCAAGAAGTGGGGTGGTGGCCCCTTACTGGCTGTGGACTGCCAAACCAGCGTTGAGATTACCGGAGAGGAGCACGTCAGTGTGTTTGACTCATCAATTTGGGCCGAGCGAGGTTTCTGCTCTAAGTGTGGTTCCCATCTCTTTTACCGCCTAAAGGAAACTTCCCAGTATTCGGTGCCGGCGGGAATCTTTGATCTTCCGGCAGATACAACAATGACGCACCAGATCTTTATCGATGAAAAACCGGATTACTACGAGTTTGCCAATGAAACTCAGAAGATTACTGGGCTCGAGATAGTCACTGAGTATTCATGATAGTGAGTGCTTGCTAGCTCGTGGATATCTTGTGGATAAGGCTATATGTGCGCCTGGGATACACTTTGGGGTTACTATAGTGTCCTAGGGCTGTATCGCCGCTCCCTCCAATGGTGATTTCAGCTTTGAAGGGTACCAACTGGGACGTCTATGTGGGTGTTACTCGCTACGGTAGTTCTTTTAGCTCTCTAGCGTTGGTGTCCGGATATTTAGTTCCGACAGCACCTAATCTTTTTGGGGGTCGGGAGCATTAAGATGTAATCGGAAGGTAATACGGACTGGCTAAATTCCATGACTGAAACCCAAATTGTAGAAATTTTCCTGGCCAACCAATGGTGGTCCATCCTGGCGTTGGTGGTAATTGTAATTGGCGTAACTTTATGCTGGTTTGGAGGCCTGATGGCTGCGTTGACAGCCCTGGGTAACAAGCGTTGGGTTTGGGGGATTGTAACGATCGTCCTAGGACCGATTACCGGCATTCCCTATGCGTTGCGTTACAAGGAGGCCGAATATGCCCGTTCGCTGATGCTGCGCGGCGTATGGGTCCTGTTGGTAGGCCTGATAATGGCTGCCGCCATCTTATTCTTTGGCCGCTAAATGCCACTCGAGCGCTGGTGCTCTCTTAGCCAGCGCTCCTCACCTCTAATTGAATTTTTCTGTCGCTCCTTAGGCATTCTTAATCAGGCGGTCTGTGCGCAAGCGTTCCCGTTTATCAAACATTTGCCTAGAGGCCAATGCAACAGCGAGAAAGGTGCCGAAGCCAGTACCTGATGCAATCGCAAAGAGAATAAGAATCTGATATTTCACGGCAATTGTGGGAGAAGTACCAGAAAGAATCTGCCCTGTCATCATCCCTGGTAAGAATACTATGCCAGCGGCAGCCATTGAGTTGATGGTTGGCATCATCCCTGCGCGCATCGCATCCCGCCGGAATTCCAGGCTGGCTAGTTGCCAGGTCTGTCCCAGCATCAGGCGATTCTCAATGATATCCCGTGAGCGCCGCATACTCTCAGTCAAGCGGTCCAGGCTCAGAGCGACGCCAGTCATTGTGTTTCCCAGCAGCATGCCTAAAAGTGGAATGGAATACTGTGGTTGATACCAAGGAGTGGGGCCAATAAGTACGGCCAAACTTAAAATAGTGATACTGAAAGCGGACACCAGCATTGATAGGGTGCCAATAGCAAAGCTCCAGCCTCCGCGCAGGCGATACTTTTGTCGGGCAGCCACCTGTTGTCCGGCAAATAACAGCATTGCCATGGCCAGCAGTCCGATCCAAAGCAAGGTGCCAACTGCAAATAGGGTTTCCAGTACAAGCCCGACCAGCGTTAGCTGAATTGCTGTACGCAGGGCGGCAATGACCAGAGATCGACTCAACTGTAGACGTGCGATATGAGTACAAACAGCCAGGGCTAACACCAGCCCCGCCGCTAATGATAATTGCCACCAGGATAGGTCGATCACACTCATTGATGGACGTCCTGTTCTTCCAGTTGGTTATTAACAATGGCCAAGTGGCGGTGAGCTACCCTTCGAATCTGCTCCTGGCTATGAGCTACCCAAATCGTAGGCAGCCTGTGTTTTTCAATGAGCCCCGTCAGCCATTGCTCTACTACTTGAGTGGAGTCGGCGTCCAAGTTGGCCGTGGGCTCATCCAGAAGAAGTACTTGGGGTTTGTAGGATATTGCGCGAATAAGGGCCAGGCGCTGCTTTTCTCCCGAAGAGAGTCGATTTACTTGCCACTTTACCGCGTCCTCAGGAAAGCCGAGACCTTTTAAAGCATCATTCATGGATGATGCGAAGTGATCGCCGACAGTTTCTCCCCACCAGGCACTCTGCGCAGGAACCAACATCACATGGCTTCTCCACTTGTGTGCTGGATAAGCACATTGAGATTTATCACCCAGGAATATATCACCAGAGTGAGATTCTAAGTCTGTTATGGCTCTAAGCAAGCGACTCTTCCCAGCGCCAGATGGACCAGATATGCAAGTAATTAGGCCGGGCTTTAGGGTAAAGCTCACGCCCTGCAAAGTGCCGATGGAAAGGTCTTTGATTTTAAGGTCCGGCATGGATGGCTCTGTATAGATATTGGATACCAATAATTATCTTCACATTAGCTGTCTGAGTGAAGCGCTTGTAGTTCTATTGAAAATCTCAAATCTCAAATCTCAAATCTCAAATCTCAAATCTCAAATCTCAAATCTCAAATCTCAAATCTCAATGCGGAAAATAAATTGTTATTTGGTCCTATTATTTTAATAATCTCAATATAAGAAATTGTATTTCTTGCATATTATAGGGTTATGTTAAGAGAAGTAACTCTTTTTCGCCTTTTTCATATTTGTCTAGTGAATTATGACCAAAAATTTGCTTCTTTCTTGGTGGGAGGGTTTTAGGTGAGAGGGTTTTAGATATTTTTAATTCTACTCGTAGGTGGATACTCTTCTACTATAGAGCATATTTGCGACTCTTCTGAAAATAAAAATTTATCTGAAAGGCTAAAGATAAAATTATACGATGTAGGGTATATTACAGGAATATTTGAAACTACGGTTCTTTATGGTGCAGAAGCTAATTTAATGGTTCTTCCCTGTATTTCTTGTGTATACAATTACGAGTTGCTTGAAATTGCTGGGTCGAGAATTTTATTTCTTGCGCTTATCTACTATGGAACTATGAGAATTATATTTATGGTAAAGGTGAAGTGAATTTTTATAGGGTGGGTTGTTGATCGTAAAATTAGGGGTGTAAATTATGTGATAGAAGTTGATCTCTATCGGATTTTTAGGTTTTTAGTCTTCTTAATAATGACTTCAGGGGATTTATGTTTATAGAAATTTCTCGGTAAATATATTTTATATGCAAGTTTGAATTTACCGTATGCGAATTTATTTCATTAACGGGTTTGGGTGTAATAAGTGGTGATGGTGAATTTATTATTGTTGAATTTAATTAATTGCCATGTTAGAAAGCGTGCGAATTTTATCCTGTTGTATTGTTTTATTGCGGTGAACGTATGTGGATGGATGTGGCAGGCTAAAGGGATAAATTATAAGAATATAGGAAGGGAATAAGTGAAATACTCGTCGAGATCGACAGTTGTTATGGGACTGGCACTAGTTGCTGGGCTGTCGTTGCACTCTCCGGCTAGAGGCGAATCTGGAGTCACAGATAAGTTATCTGGCAGTGAATTGACAGCTGCATCAAAACTAGATGGAGCTAGTGCACTGGAGTTTTCTACTGGAATTGGTACTCAAGTAGAAAGTCAGCTGCTAGTAGATGCTATTCGTAAGCAGCTTTATTATAACGAAGCTGATTCAGTAAGTGCTGAGGCAGAGGATCCGCAAGGTGGGGTTTATTCTCGCGATAATGCAGCATTCCGTTATTTAGATTTAATGTATAGCTTGGATGGTAAATCTGAAGAGGTTATCAATAGCTATCTTAGCAGTGTCTCTCCCAAAGAGTTTTCTGATTTATATGGCTATCCGGAGCGTGCACGTATTTCTGTTGCTGAAGCTCTGATTTACGAACAGTTAGAGTTATATCCCACTAATTTAGACCTGCAACAGTCCTTGCTGGATCTCTATTACGATCGAGCGGTCGCAGAAATTGTTCACGCCAATATTACTCTGGATAAGGCGCTGTCCAGTCGTTTGAATGGAGAGCTGGCTGCTATTGAAATTGAGCATGTCGAGAATGCCTTTACCCTGCTCAATAGTGCTTTCGTTGAGTATGTGGCTCTAGTAGAGAATACGCCCACTTATCTGCAGCAATTGACCAGCTCTCGGGGTCAGGTTAGTCCTCGGTACTATGATCCCGTCACAGATACCCAAAACGATGTCGCCCCAGCCGGTGTTCTGCCCGGCGAGTACAAAGATATCACCTTGCTGTACCAGTTAATGGGTAATCTTGCGGCCATAAAAGTACAGCAGGCAGGCTTATTGATAGAGTCAGGCCAGCTTAACTCTTCCTTGTCTACTCAAATGATCGATGAGATTTTATCTCTGCAGAATACTCTGCTAGCCAAGGAAGCTGATTTACGCGTTCTATTCTCCGGCACTGATTTTACTGAAGTCTCTTCGCATTCCGGCTTACCTCAGGCGGTAGAGCTGTGGCATTTTCAAATTGATCAGCTGGAAAATGCTATGTCCTGGCTTACCGGTGATACTAACTTCCTGGGTATGTCGAAGTTAGCTGTGCCACACGGTTTTAGCAGCGATACACATTTTGATGCTTTCAATATATTGAGTGAGTTCCTCGATGGGGAAGATACAGGCTTTATTGTGCAGGCGGAAAGTAGTCTTGCTGCTGCCAAGTTGGATTATGATAGCTACCTTCATAATGCCCAGGCATTAACGGACGCCTATATTGGGCGCCATGAACTGTCGTCTAATAAATTATACAGTTTGTTAGGTGCTAGGTTCCCAAGTAGTTGCTATGACAAAAACTGTGTAGATATCACCAGTGAGGCTCGAGACAATAGTGAAGTAGCTGCTTGGTCGCGGAATGTAGATAGTGTTCAAAATTCTATCCTCCTAAGTCTTCAGCGGCTTGATAATCGCCTGGCAAAAATCGAGTTGGAAGTGGAGCGCTTAGCGCAAGATGCTGGTGTTGCAGATGGTTTTGAGAAGATTGTTGTGGATTATCGTTCGCAGCAGAGTTCTCTTGGCCAGCAGATTAATCGCATTCGCCAGAAGCAAGAAGTATTCAATTCCCACTCGGTATTGTTCGAATCTCTATCTACAGCTGCCCAAGATTATATGAGCAGTAGCTGGGATGATGTTGACGAGCTTTCAGATCGTGTAACCGCGATCAACAGTTCTATTGATGACTTGGACGATTTTACTCTGCCCGAAGCTGCGAATATGACTCTTGCAGCTGAACACCGTGCGTCTCTGTACGATAACAGTGGCAAAATTCTGGAGGCTGGTAGTCAGTACCGCCTGGAAAGTTTATGGCTCGAAGTGAATGCTATTGTTTTGGAACTCGCCCAGGGTGAAGCGACACTGGTGCAGGAAGCGAAGCGTCTCCCTGTTATTTTGAATCAGGCCAGTAGCTTGATCGCGGTTGCAACCAGTGATGCCCCAATGACCGCTCAGCGTTATTTTGCAGACCTGATTTATTCACGTCGAATTACAGAGACGACCTTAAAAGCGGCCAGTGATTTTGATCGTGCACAACGGTGGCTTTTCTATACTGCCGAGGCGCTGGAGTATAAATGGCAAAAATCTTTCGCTATTCGTGATGTAGATATCAGCAAAGGCTCTGTATTCCATCTGCGTAATGCTGGGGATATGTGGGATTTTTACGGCAAAATGATGGATTTTGACTCGCCGGGTATAGCTACTTCTCATCAGGAAAGTGATGTGTTTTCCATCAAAGAGGATGTATTCGGATACAGGGATAGTATTAACGGTAAAGAACAAACCTATTTACACCCAGATCCGAATCAACAAAACGGTCCCCGCTTAAGCGCCCGAGAGGCCTTTCAAGAACAGCTGAAATTACTGGCACGCACTTTCGGGTCTGACACCTGGGTAACAATCGAGTTTAGTACGGTTAAAGAACCTGTTAGGAGTGATCTTTTCACTGGACCGATTATCAGTGAAGTAGATGGGGAGAATTGTATCGCTGTTGCTGGTGCCTATGGGGATAAGATTGAAACAGTAGAGCTTAATATCCCCATTCTCTATAGCACTAGTGGTGAAGTTCAAACCCCAGCTTACCTTACCTATGGTGGTGCCAGTGTTGTGCGGGACTCTCTCCCTGGAAATGAAGTTATCACTGATGAAGGTGCTGCTGGCGTTGAGGGAGAGTTCAACATTTACAGCGCGCTGTTATGGGATGCCGCGGGACTTTCTCAGCTGGCTGCTGTTCGCAATAGTTATCGTGTGCCTATGAGTGCGTCTCTGGATGTATTTGGGTCTGGAGCAGGCTCTATCAATACGGTTACAGATTTATTTAAGGAGCGCAGTGTTGCGGCGACAGGTTGGCGTTTATCCTTCTTATTGGAGGATATCTACGGTTCAGTGGTGGATGTTGAAGCAATTAGGGACGTAGAACTGATTTTTGAGCATCGCTTTAAGGCTAGCAATTACTCTACTTGTAATGATGGTAGTCCCTCTGGCCCTCTATAATAGTCGTATTTAGTATTAAGAATTTTAGTTTAATTGAGGTAAGAAAGGGATTGCTATGAAAAACGTAATCCCTTTACTAGTAATACCTAAAGTGCATTGCTCTATTCAGAGCCAGTTCCATATTTAGATGAATTTCTAATGAAGGTCATTTCTTAATCTGCATATTGTTGATTCTTTCTATATCGAAATAACACTCGCCGGTTCCATAAATGGTTACTTGAGAATCAGACATGAATGCAGCTAAAGCCATACTGTATTGGGCTTCAGAGTAAAGTGTGAGGCGATCCAGGGAGTTGGTGCTGGAGCATGGAGAGTCAGTTATATCTAAGTCTAGATAGATAGTATTGTAGGGGTTACCTAGCTCGGTAGCTTGAATTTGTTTTATATGGGCTGTGTAGGGACCTGTGGCGGCGCTGGTGTTTAAAGATGCCATGAAAAGTCCGAAAATCGCTAGTTTAAATATGCCTTTTTCCATCGAAGTAAAATTCCTAAAGTAAATTATATGAAGTGGTTTAAAATTGGGTTTTATTTAATTATGTTGGGCATTCAAAATGCACTGATAGCTATTTTTATAGTCAATCTACTAGATGCTGTTCCTATAAATCTTCAGTTAAATACTATTTACACTTTGGATATTTAACAGAATGTTTAGCTTCTTTAACTGTTTTAATTCAAGACATATATTTTAAACCTATCAAACCATGAGTGAAAAGAAATTTTTTGAGATGCCAGCTAGGGTGTAAGGCAGATTACTATCAGTGCGAGTTAGATAATTAATACGGTCATATTAAGTTGATCGAGGATAAGCTTTAAAAATTTAGAGCGTTATTGGCTAAATTGCTGTTAGTAAGGGAGTTTGGATAGTCTCTTTAGGTTTTGCTTGTTGAGCAAATTTTGAACAAATGTGATAAAATCCACTATCAGCCCCCTTTGAACCTCCCGCCCCAGTCCGCCATAATCCACCCCTTCCGAACAAAATAACGAGTGCTGTATGACCGACACCTCTGTTTATGAGGCCACAGAGCGCCTGCCGTTAAAGGAGTACACCGAAAAGGCGTACCTGGATTACTCCATGTATGTGATCCTGGACCGCGCCCTGCCGAATATCGGTGACGGCCTTAAGCCTGTACAGCGGCGTATTGTCTACGCCATGAGCGAGCTGGGCCTGAAGAATACTGCCAAGTATAAAAAGTCCGCACGCACCGTCGGCGATGTGATCGGTAAGTACCACCCCCACGGCGATAGCGCGGTGTACGAGGCGATGGTACTGATGGCGCAGCCCTTTAGTTATCGCTACCCCCTGATTGACGGCCAGGGCAACTGGGGCTCGCCGGATGATCCCAAGTCCTTTGCCGCGATGCGTTACACCGAGTCGCGCATGGGTAAATATTCGGAAGTGCTGCTGTCGGAGCTGGGTCAGGGCACTGTGGACTGGCAGCCCAACTTTGACGGCACCATGGATGAGCCCTGCGTACTACCTGCGCGGGTGCCCAATATTCTATTGAACGGTACCACCGGTATTGCCGTGGGCATGGCTACGGATATTCCCCCACATAACTTGCGCGAAGTGGTCAACGCGACTGTAGAGCTGCTGGAAAATCCCAAGGCCACAGTAGAAGAGCTGTGTGAGCATATTCTCGGCCCGGATATGCCCACTGAGGCAGAGATTATTACGCCGCGGGATGATATCCGTAAGATTTACACCTCCGGTCGCGGTTCTATCAAGATGCGCGCCCTGTGGAGCAAGGAAGACGGTGATATTGTCATTACCGCGCTGCCCCATCAGGTGAGCGGTGCCAAGGTACTGGAGCAGATCGCCCAACAGATGCAGGCGAAGAAGCTGCCCATGGTGAGCGACTTGCGCGATGAGTCGGATCACGAAAACCCGACTCGCCTGGTAATTGTGCCGAAGTCCAACCGGGTGGATATGGAATCGGTGATGAATCACCTGTTCGCCACCACTGATCTTGAGCGCAACTACCGCGTCAATATGAATATGATCGGTATCGACGGGCGCCCGCAGGTGAAATCCCTCGATAAAATCCTGCGGGAGTGGCTGACTTTCCGCGCTACTACCACCCGCCGTCGTCTCCAGTTTCGTCTGGATAAAGTTGAGAAGCGCCTGCACCTGTTGGCAGGTTTGCTGGTTGCTTTCCTCAATATTGATGAAGTGATCGAGATTATCCGCACCAGTGACGAGCCCAAGCAGGAGCTGATGGATCGCTTTGAGCTCACGGATATCCAAGCGGACTATATCCTCGATACCAAGCTGCGACAGTTGGCGCGCCTGGAAGAGATAAAGATTCGCGGTGAGCAGGCGGAGTTGGAAAAAGAGCGCGATACACTCACCAAGACCCTCAACAGTGAGCGTCGCCTCAAGACTTTGATCAAGAAAGAGCTTCTAGCTGCTGCCAAAGAGTTTGGCGACGATCGCCGTTCCCCGATTGTGGCTCGTGAAGAGGCCAAGGCGTTTAGTGAATCCGAGCTGCTGTCCTCAGATCCCATCACCGTTATCGTTTCTGAAAAAGGTTGGATTCGCGCGGCTAAGGGCCATGAAATTGATGCGGCAGCGCTCAGTTATAAGGCGGGGGACAGTCTCGGTTTTGCCGCGCGGGGCAAGAGTAACCAGCCCGCGTTATTACTCGATAGCACCGGTCGCAGTTACTCCATTGCCTCCCATACTTTGCCTTCGGCACGAGGGCAGGGCGAACCCCTCAGCGGGCGTATCAATCCCCCCTCCGGTGCCACCTTTGAGGGCTTGTTGATGGGCCCTGATGAGCAGCGAGTGTTACTGGCTTCCGATGCGGGCTATGGCTTTATCGCCAAGCTCTCTGATTTGCAGTCGCGCAATAAGGCGGGTAAAGCCATGCTGACCCTGCCCAAGGGGGCTCAGGTACTTTCACCTCAATTGCTGGAGAGTCTCGATGACGTTCTGCTGGCAGCGGTGACCACTGAAGGGCGCATGTTGGTATTCCCGGTGACTGAATTGCCGGAATTGTCCAAAGGCAAGGGCAACAAAATTATCAATATCACTTCAGCCCGCGCTGCGGCCCGCGAAGAGGTGGTCATCGGTGTTGCCGTATTGAAGGGCAGGGACCAACTGGTCGTTCACGCCGGTAAGCGCCATACCAAGATCAAGATCTCGGAGATGGATCACTATCGCGGCGAGCGTGGCCGGCGCGGCAACAAGCTGCCCCGGGGCTTCCAGAAGGTCGATAAGATCGAGGTTCTGGAGAAATAGACCATCCCGGATGCAGGTCGAAAGGGCGGTCCTAGTGACCGCCTTTTTTAATGGGGTTTTGGGATATTGATAACTCGCACATTGATGAAATAATAAGCAGGCTTATAATGAGCGGCCTTAGACAGGGAGAGCAGATATGTCCAGGGAAGATGCCGTTACTGAAATGAGTTTTGAACTACACAGTGCAGCACGGCTGCTGCGGCGCAACTTTGACCGCAGGGCCAAGGATCATGGCCTCAGTGGGTCTCGTTGGCAGGTGCTTTGGCATCTATTGCGTGAGGAGGGTCTCAAGCAAGCGGAATTGGCCGAGCGCCTGGACCTGGCGCCGATCAGCCTTGCGCGCCAGCTTGATAACCTCCAGCAGGAGGGGTTCGTGGAACGGCGCCCGGACCCGGATGACCGGCGCTGTTACCGTATTCATCTTACGGAGCAGGCAATGCCGGCCCTTGAGCTACTGGGCGGCGTAGCCCAGCAGACCCGCAGTGAGGCACTTGCGGGCTTTTCCGCCGCAGAGGTGGATCAATTGCAGGCGTTCCTATTGCGGCTGCGCAAGAATCTGACACGTGAAGAGATTGAATGTGACTGAAAAACTGTCCAATAAGCTAGACCGCGCCGGGCAACGAGAGTTCGCACTCTCATTTTTCCTGGTACTTTCTGTCCTGATTGTGGGATGGAACCTTTTGCGCGGTGGCGATATTGTCGAGACAGAAAACGCTTACGTGAAAGCGGACAAGATTTCCCTGGCGCCTGAGGTCAGTGGCGTGGTCACCCAGGTTCTGGTGAGCGCCAATCAGGTGGTGGAAAAAGGCCAGCTACTGATTCAAATTGACCGTACGGCCTTCGAGCTGGCGGTAACTGAGGCGGAGGCGCGCCTGGCCCAGGTGCGCAACGAATTGCTCGCTCGTCGTTCGGAATATGCTGAGGCGGATGCAGCGTTGCAGCAGGCACGGAAAGATGCGGACTTTTACCGCCGCCAGTTGGAGCGCAATGAAAAACTGAGCAAGGTGGCGTTTTCCGAGGCGGAGCTGGACAGCGCCCGCCAGCAGTTGGAGAGGGCCCGTGCACAGATCACTATTAATGCTGAGAAGCTCTCCAGCTTGCGCGCTGAATTGGGGGGCGACCCGAGCATTGCCCTGGAAGAGCAGGCAGATTTAAAAGTGGCTCAAGCGCAACTGGATACAGCCCGCTACCAATTATCGCGCACGCGCATTATTGCTCCCGTGGATGGCACTATCGCCAATACCGTACCCAAGGTGGGGGAGATGGCCACTCTGGGCATTAACCTGCTGCAAATGATTGGCTCCACTGGCCTTTGGGTGGAGGCCAACCTGAAAGAGACCGAGCTGGGTCGCGTGCGCACGGGTCAGCAAGCGGAAGTGACCCTGGATGCCTACCCGGATTTTGAGTGGCAGGCTCAGGTGGACAGTATGAGCCCCGCCAGTGGCAGTGAGTTTGCTTCCACACCGCCGCAGAATGCCAGTGGCAAGTGGGAGAAAGTCGTGCAGCGGGTGCCGGTGCGATTGCGTCTATACCCCCTCAAGGATTCTCCGCCTCTGCGCGCAGGTATGAGCGCCAAGGTACGAATTGATACCAGTGAAGACGATAAAGTGGTGTCGGCCCGTGCAACGAGCGGTGAAAGCGGCAGGGTGGTGCTTTAACTGGGTTTGAGAGAGAGGGTTCTGGGCCCGATAGAACTCGGGCCCGAAAGCTGCACTAAGTTGTTTATTGAACTCGGTGCCAAGTTTGGGTGCGGTAGAGGAAGCCCAGGTAGCCGCGCAGCTTAAGGGTGTTGTCATCCTCCAGCCAGACTTTCAGGTCGTAAACCTTGCCTTTTACCGGGTCGAGAATTTCCCCGTCCTCGTATTTTTTCCCTTTCTTTTCCAACCCGCTAATGACATCCATGCCGACAATGGGCTTACCTTTCAGGTCGCCTGGGCACTTGTCGCAAACAGTGTCGTTAGGCTTCATCAGAAGATCCACTACCTTGCCATAATACTTCCCATCCTTTTCATAGATGTTGACGATGGACTTTGTTTCTCCGGTCTCGTCATCGATAGTGCGCCAGTTGCCCAGGATATCTGCAGCACTGGCCTGCAGGGCGAACAGCAGGCCAAAGGTGGCCAGAAGCAGGTTTCTAATCATCACTTATTTTCCTATGTAAAGTAGGGTGACCCAGATCTTACATCAAGTCATCCCCAAGGGCAGTGGGCAAGTCGTCATCAGGTAAAATCTAACAGCCAAAAAGTAGCATTTGCCCACATTTACCTACTTTTTCGATATATTTGTTCCAATTTCGAGACGTTAAGAAGAGCAGCTCAGGGGAATGCGCTTACCGGATTCTGGTGGCGCACTGGCCCAGGCTTCGTGTTCCGGGTGCTCGGCGAATGGGGATTGCAGTAACTGGCGCAAAGTCCGCAAGGGATGATAGTCGCCATCTTCGGCGGCCTCGATGACCTTCTGTGCCAAATAGTTGCGCAGAATATATTTGGGGTTGACTGAGAGCATAGCCAGATTGCGTTCGCGGGAGTTGTTGGTCTCTCTGGCGAGGCGACGGTCGTAGTGCCCCAGCCACTTATCCAGTGCGCTGTGGTGAGTAGGATTGAGTAGTTCGTGCAGCCCCGTGGCCGGTCGCTCACCCCGATAGTGCGCCAGAGCGCGGAAAAACAGGGTGTAGTCGGCCTGGCTTTGCTGTAACAACTCGAGCAATTCTGCGCAGAGGGCCTGGTCGCCATCCTCTTCCCGCTCCAGCCCCAGTTTTGCCCGCATTCGTTGGGCGTAGACCTCGCTCACCACAGGCTGGAACTGCTCCAGGCACTCGCGCAGAGCGTCTACGCCCACAAAAGCCGAGAGCGCATGGGCCAGTGCATTCAGGTTCCAGAGCACGACGCCCGGCTGTTGCTCGAAGGCATAGCGGCCAGTGTGGTCCGAATGGTTGCAGATAAAAGTGGGATCGTAGTCATCCAGGAATGCATAGGGTCCGTAGTCGAAGGTATCGCCAATAATCGACATGTTATCAGTATTGAGTACACCGTGGGCAAAGCCTACGGACTGCCAGGCGGCAACCAGTTCGGCGCTGCGCCGGGTGGTAAAACGCAGCAGTGCCTCGGCCTGATCGACCACAGCCATACCTTCGGTGCCCGGTATAAAGCGGCGGCAAATAACTTCGATCAGCTCCTGTAGGGCCTCCAGCTGTTTGGTGTAAAACAGGTATTCAAAGTGCCCGAAACGCACATGACTTTCGGCAACACGGATGAGCATGGCTCCGGTTTCGATCTTCTCTCGGGTTACGGGCTCGTCACTGCCGACAATACACAGCGCGCGGGTACTGGGTATCCCCAGGCCGTATAGGGCTTCGCTGGCGAGGTACTCCCTTATCGTTGAGCGCAAAACGGCGCGGCCATCACCAAAGCGGGAGTAGGGGGTCTTACCGGCGCCTTTGAGGTGCAGCTCCCAGTATCGACCTTCACTTTCAATCTCTCCCAATAATAGAGCGCGGCCGTCGCCAAGATCCGGGTTGTAGACCCCAAACTGATGGCCGGTATATTTCATCGCGAAGGGGCGACTTCCCTTAAATAGCCTAGCCCCGCAGCCTAGCTCGGCCCAAGCCGGGTCGGATTTCTCATTGGGATCTATACCCAGCAGTTGCAGAACCGCCGGGTTGGTATCTATTACCTTGGGGTGGCGAAAAGGCGTTGGCGCCACGGTGGTGCCAAAGGCTTCCCCAAGATCGGCATAGCGGTGTTCGAGAGTAACTTCGCTGAGTTTCATAGCTTTTTATTGTAGGGTGGGTTGCCGCTTGAAGCGCTAGGGTCGCAGGGTAACCCACTTGGAGTTAAACCGCAGTCACGTGCAGCGGGCGGTTTTGAGAGCGCCAGTGAAGCTCCTCCTGCTCAAGTAGCTCGGCAACCGCCGGGCTCTCCTCCAACCATTGCTGATCGGCCTCTAAATGATAGGAGTCTCCCTGGTCATAGAGTTTCAATCCATCCAGGCTGCGCTCGGTACGGTCGCGGTGAATGATACAGCCCAGACGCAGGCAAAGTAGCAGGTCCGGGCTGGGGTGAAAGCCATAGTGCTCGCGCGGCGGCTTGATACGCCCGCGCTGGTTGTGCACCAGATAGGCCAGGTGCTCCTGTTCACTTCTGGAGAAGCCGGCCAGGTCTGCGTGCTTAATCATATAGGCGCCAAGCTTGCGAAAACTGCTGTGGGTTAGTGCGAGCCCGGTTTCGTGAAGTTGGATTGCCCAGTGTAGGCGCACCTTGCCCTCTGGCGAGTACTGGGGGCGCAATTGTTGCAGAAGATTGAGAGAAGTTGAACTGACACGCCGCGCTTGGTTGGTGTCCACCTGCCAGCGCTTCACCATCGCGGCAATGGTATCTGCGCGACGATCTCCGCCGTGCAGGCGCCCAGCCAGGTCGTGCACTATGCCCTCACGGATCGCATAGGGGGAAACTTCCATACGCATAATATCCAGCTCGCAAAAAATGGCGTGCAGTATGGCCAGGCCCGCGGCAAATACCGGGCGGCGTTCTTCATCGAGATGGGGTAAATCCAGGTCGGCAATGTGGTCGGCGGAAGCCACCCGGTGAGCGAGCAGGTCAATATCCCCACGCTTTATCGCTTTAACCTCGCCGTTGTTACAGATGCGGGATACCGCTTTAATCGTCCCAGAGCAGCCAGTGACCTCGGCGCCCTCAGCGATATGTTGCAACTCCTGTAGCTCTGCCCGAGCTGCACGCCTTGCGCGCTGGAAGTGGTTAGACGTATTGCGGCTGATCAGGCCATCGGCAAAGAAGCGCTTGCTATAGGAGACACAACCCATCTCCAGGCTCTCCAGTTGTTGCGGTGTGTCACCGCCGCGGACCAGTTCGGTGGAGCCTCCGCCGATATCAATAATGCAGCGCAATCTGGGTGGGCCATTAGCGGCGGCCAGTACCCCATTAAAAATCAGGCGGGCCTCTTCGATGCCGCTGATAATTTCAACCGGCACTCCGAGGATCGACTCCACTTCTTCAAGGAAACCGTCGGCGTTGGCTGCGGCAATGCGTAAGGTATTTGTTCCTACAACACGAACATGGTCCAGCGGCAACTTATCCATTACTGGCTGGAAGCGCTGTAACGCTGCAAGGGCGCGCTCGGTTACTGCCGGGTCTAGGTGGTGATTGATATCCAAGCCTTCAGCCAAGCGGACCATTGCCCGGTCAGTATGTAGCCGTACCATACGCTGATCGCGAAACTCTGCCAGCAGCAGGTGGAAACTGTTTGAGCCCAGGTCGAGGGCGGCGTAGCGTTCGTTTGGTGTTTGCATCAATATCCCGCTGAAGGCGCCAAGAAATAGAGTTGGACACTCTATTATTCATCTTGCCACTTTCTAGTCCAATAATTGGTTGAGTTACTTTTAAATGCACCACAACGGCGCCACTTGCAACAATATTACAGAATTGTGAAATTTATTTTATAAATAAAAGATATTTTTTGTTTATTTGTACCAAATTGGGCTGGAAGTAGTGTGGCAGAAAATTATAGGGCCATAATAGATTGCTAAATTTCTATTGAAGCTTGCCCGTGGCTGCATTTCAGTGGCATATTTATTTGCTTAATATTGATTTCTTATCCCTGTGCTTTAGATTGTTTTCCAGAATTATCTGGGCTTGTAAGCAGTCGTAAGATCCCGGGTGCGTTTTACGGTTTTGCCATGTCTAATGATGTGCCTCTATTCCCTAAAGAGTTGAGCTGGCTCTCCTTCAACGAACGTGTTTTGCAGGAAGTTGAAGATGAGGATGTACCTATTATCGAGCGGGTACACTTCCTGGGTATTTTTTCCAACAATCTGGACGAGTTTTTTCGTGTGCACGTTGCAGCGGTGCGTCGTTTAGCGGCTTTTTCTGTTGGTGGAGACAAGAAAGAATACTTTAGTAACTTATTGCAGTCGATTAATGACCGGGTACAGCGATTGCAGCTGCGATATGCAAAGGCCTATAACAAAGCCTTAAAGGACCTGGGCAAACACGGTATTCATGTAGTTAGGGAAACGGCTCTCAGCGAGAACCAGCGCCAGTTTGTGGAGAGTTATTTTCACCGGGAAGTGCTGCCAGAGTTGGAGCCATTCTTTATCGATGGGCGCAAGCCCATGCCGCTAATTAATGAAACCAGCATATATTTTGCAATAGCACTTGAGTTGGATGATGGGGCTGAGCGTTATGTAGCAATGGAGATTCCTACAGATACACTACCCCGGTTTGTGGAGATTCCACCGCGGGAAGGTAAGCGGGAGAAGGTCTACATAGTTCTCGATAATATCATCCGCGCTTGTCTCAAAGAAATATTTCGCCATGTGGTACCTATAGTAAAAGCGAGAGCCTATACCTTTAAGATCAGTCGCGATGCTGAACTGGAGTTGAGTGAAGAGGTTACCCAGAATATTCTCGATCGTATGGAGCGCTCATTGAAAAAGAGAAAACGCGCAGATCCCGTGCGCATGGCATACGATGGCGATATGCCAGAGATTATGCTGGAGTTGGTGAAGAAAAAATTGAAAATGGGGCGCTATGATACCTATACCCCCGGTGGGCGTTATCATAACTCCAAAGACCTGATGAAGTTTCCTGGAGAGTCATCTCGACTTCAATATAAGCGCCTGACGCCGCTGCCGGCATTGCCAAAAAATGAAAGTGTATTCTCACAATTACGTGCGGGTGATCGGCTTTACTACTACCCTTATTATGACTTTCACGCGATTGTGAATTTTTTAGCTTCTGCAGCTCTAGATCCTCAAGTCAAAGAGATTCGTATCAATCTCTATCGGGTGGCCAAGAATTCTCGTGTAATTTCAGCCCTGGTCAATGCGGTACGCAACAATAAAAAAGTGACGGCAGCGGTGGAATTGCGGGCGCGTTTTGATGAGAAAGCCAACATTCACTGGTCCCATGAGCTGAGTGAGGCTGGAGTTAATGTGATCTATGGAATGTCTGATCTCAAGGTACACTGCAAGCTGATTTCTGTACTTCGCCGTGAAGATGGTAAGGATCGTTTCTACAGTCATCTCGGAACTGGAAACTTTAATGAGAGCACGGCAAAGGTCTATTGTGATTTCAGCTTGTTGACCTGTAATCAGGAGCTAGGGCGAGATGTTTACAACGTGTTTGAGTTTATGCAAACACCTCATAAGCGCCCTTCTTTCAAGCGTATTATCACCTCACCGTTTTTCTTCCGAGATGAGATTACTGAAGCAATCGATCGAGAAATTTCTGCTGCCCAGTCGGGTCAGAAAGCTGGGTTATTTTTCAAATGTAATAG